>DATJSR010000256.1:0-14906 GCA_035504015.1 Steroidobacteraceae bacterium | reverse complement strand
CGTCGCGCCCGCGATTCGGTGCTCGCGAACATCTCGCACGAGTTCCGCACGCCGCTCGCCGCGCAGCTCGCCTCGATCGAGCTGCTGCGCGATGGCCTCGCCACCATGGGCGAGCGCGAGCGCGCGGATCTGGTGCTCTCGCTCGAGCGTGGCACGCAACGCCTCACGCGCCTCATCGACAATCTGCTCGAGAGCGTGCGCATCGAGTCGGGCCAGCTCGGTATCCGTCAGCAGAGCGTGGCGCTGCCCGAGGTGATCGGCGAGGCCGTCGCCCTCATCGGCTCGCTGCTGCAGTCGCGCCACCAGCGCCTCGAGCTCGACTTGCCGGCGGATCTGCCGCTCGTGTCCGCAGACCCCACGCGTCTGACGCAGGTGTTCGTCAATCTGCTTGCGAACGCCAACAAGTTCGCGCCCGATCACAGCACCCTGCGCATCGGCGCGCAGCTCGGCGATCTCGAGGTGACGCTGTGGATCGAGGACGAGGGCCCGGGCGTCTCCGAGTTCGACGGCGGCTCGATCTTCGAGCGCTTTCGCCGCGGTGCCGACGTGGAGCCCGAGCCCGGCGGGCTCGGTTTGGGATTGTGGATCGTCAAGTCGATCGTCGATCGGCACGGTGGGCGCGTCAGCATGACGCGCACCGCGGAGCAGCGCACGCGCTTCAACGTCACTCTGCCTGTGGAATCATCATGAAAGTCCTGGTTGCCGACGATGATCGGGATCTGCTCGAGCTCATCGGCTTCGCGCTCGCTCAGGCGGGCTACCTCGTCGTCAAGGCGCCCGATGGGCCGAGCGCCGTGCGCCTCTTCGATGCGGAGGCGCCCGATCTCGCGGTGCTCGACATCAACATGCCCGGTGCGAGCGGCTATCAGGTGTGCGAGGCGATCCGCGCGCGCTCGCGCGTGCCAGTGATGATGCTCACGGTGCGCAGCGAGGAGGAGGATCTGGTGCGTGCGCTCGAGCTCGGCGCCGATGACTTCCTCTCGAAGCCCTTCAGCCCGCGGACACTGCTCGCCCGCATCAAGGCGCTGCTGCGCCGTGCCGGCATGGAGAGCGCGGCCCCGCCCGTTGCCGCCGGCCGCATCGTGCTCAACGTCGAGGATCACAGCGTGCAGATCGCCGCTGCCGCGCCGGTGCGCCTCACCAAGCTGGAGCTGCGTTTGCTGCAGATGCTGCTCGCGCACGCCAACCGCACGGTCAGCTCCGATCGCTTGCTGGTGCACATCTGGGGACATCGCAACTCCGGGGACCGGCAGCTGCTCAAGCAGCTGGTGCACCGCCTGCGGCAGAAGATCGAGCCCGATCCCTCGCTGCCGCAGCGGCTGCAGACCGCGGCCGGGGCCGGCTACAAGCTCGTGGTCGACTGAAGACTCCTGCGGTGCTCGCGCTCGATCACTGCCCGGTGATCTGATCGAAGATTGCGCCCTCGGCGAAGTGCTCGCGCTGCACGCGTGCCCAGCCGCCGAACTCGGCGATGCTCACCAGCTTCAATTGCGGGAACTGCCGCGCATAGCGCGCAGCGATTTGGGCGTCGCGCGGCCGATAGAAGTGCCGCGCGACGATGTCCTGTCCCTGCGCGGTGTAGAGGTGCTGCAGGTAAGCCTGCGCGAGCTCGCGGGTGCCGCGTCGCAGGACGACCTTGTCGACCCAGGCGACGCACGGCTCGGCCAGAATGCTGATGCTCGGCACCAGGATCTGCACGCGAGCCGCACCGACCTCGCGCAATGCCAGAAAGGCTTCGTTCTCCCAGGCGAGCAGCACATCACCGATGCCCCGTTGCACGAAAGTGGTGGTGGCACCGCGTGCCCCCGTGTCCAGAATCGGCACGTGCCGATAGAGCGTGCGCACGAAGCTGCGCGCCGTGACATCGCTGCCACCGGGCTGATGACGTGCCCAGGCCCACGCGGCCAGATAGTTCCAGCGCGCCCCGCCCGAGGTCTTCGGATTGGGCGTGACCACCGACACCCCGGCGCGCAGCAGATCGCCCCAGTCGCGGATGCCCTTGGGATTGCCCTTGCGCACCAGGAAGACGATCGTGGAGGTATAGGGCGCGCTGTCATCGGGCAGGCGACTTTGCCAGTTGAGCGGCAGCAGCTTGCCCCGGGTGGCGATGGCATCGATGTCGCCCGCGAGTGCGAGCGTCACCACATCGGCCGCGAGGCCGTTGATCACCGAGAGCGCCTGCGTGCCCGAGCCCCCGTGCGACTGGCGGATGGTCACGTCCTGCCCGGTGCGCTGTTTCCAGTAGCGCACGAATGCGGCATTGAATTCGCTGTACAGCTCGCGAGTCGGATCGTAGGAGACGTTGAGCAGCGAGACCTCATCGGCGCCGCGGGCGACGCGGGCGAGACGACTGCCGAGCAGGCCCACCCCGCCCAGGGCCGCGAGCACGGCGCTGCGACGTGTCCAGGCGCGCAGCGGCGGGCTCATTCGGCCCACCCCCGCAGCTTAAGCGAGGCGAGCAGATGCGACTGCAGGGCGCGAGCCGCCGCGTCCACGGACAGGGGGGCGCCGAGCTGCGCGAGCTGTGTCATCTCGAGCCCGGCGTAGCCGCAGGGGTTGATACGCGAGAACGGCTCGAGGTCCATGCTCACGTTGAGCGCCAGACCGTGATAGCTGGCGCCGCGGCGAATGCGGATGCCGAGGCTCGCGAGCTTGCGCTCACCCACGTACACCCCGGGAGCCCCGCAGCGGCTCTGCCCGGCGATGCCGAGCGTCGCCACGTAGTCGATCACCGCCCGCTCGAGTGCGCTTACCAGGCCGCGCACGCCGAGTCCGGCGCGCTTCAGGTCGATGAGCGCGTACACCACGAGCTGTCCGGGTCCGTGGTAGGTCACCTGCCCGCCGCGATCGGTCTGCACCACCGGGATGTCCCGCGGGTCGAGGAGGTGCACGCGCTGTGCGGCAAGCCCGAGCGTGTAGACCGGCGGATGCTCGAGAAACCACAGCTCATCGGGGGTGCCTGCGGAGCGCTCATCCGTGAACTGCCGCATGGCTTGCCAGGTCGGCTCATAGGGCCGGCGACCGAGGTGCCGCACGAGCACGGGCGCTGCGCCGTTGTCCGCGATGCGAGGGCGCGCCTCGATCGGCTTGGCCGCGGTGAGCGCCGCCGCACTATCCGCGCACTCAGCCGGTGCCGAATGCGGCATTGTCGATCCCGGCATTGTTGCGGGCGAGCGCCTGCTCGGCGCGGTAGCTCGAGCGCACCAGCGGGCCCGCAACGCATTCGATGAAGCCGAGCGCCAATGCCTGCGCCCGGTAGCGGTCGAATTCCGCCGGAGTCACGAAGCGCTCCACGGCGAGATGCTGCGGCGTCGGACGCAGGTACTGCCCGAGCGTGAGGATGTCCACGCGCGCGGCGCGCAGATCCTCGAGCGCCTGCACGATCTCCGCATCGCGCTCACCGAGGCCGAGCATCAGGCTGCTCTTGGTGAGCACGCCCGGCGCGTGGTGCTTGGCGTGCGCGAGCACCCGCAGCGTCTGTTCGTATCCCGCACGCGGATCGCGCACCGGATGGGTGAGACGACGCACGGTCTCGAGATTCTGCGCGAAGACCTCGAGCCCCGAGTCGAGCACCGTCTCGACGGCGCCGAGCATGCCGGCGAAGTCCGGCGTCAGTGCCTCGACGGCGGTCTGCGGGTTCTGCAACTTGATCGCGCGCACGCACGCTGCGTAGTGCGCCGCACCCCCATCGGGCAGGTCGTCGCGATTCACCGATGTGAGCACCACGTAGCGCAGGCCGAGCAGCGCCACCGTACGCGCGGCGTTCTGCGGCTCCGCGGGGTCGAGCCACCCGTGCGGATTGCCCGTATCGACCGCGCAGAAGCGGCAGGCACGCGTGCACACCGCGCCCATCAGCATGAGCGTCGCCGTACCCGCGTTCCAGCATTCGCCGATATTCGGACACTTCGCTTCCTCGCACACGGTGGCGAGATGGTGCTCGCGCACCAGCGCCTGCACTTCGCGATAGCCCTCGCCCGTGGGTGCTCGCGCCTTGAGCCAGGCGGGCTTGGGTGCGCGGGAGTTTGGCGGTACGGGGGAGCCGGCAGTGCGAGCCTCGCCCGGCGCGCGTGCCTTGATGCCATCGCGGATGGCGGTGAAGCCCTGAGGCGTGAGGTATTTCTCGCCGCTGCGGATGATCTCGGGCGCAGCCGCCTGCGGGGAGCCCGCATCGGCAGGCTCCGCCACCACGGGAATGCCTTTGATCTGCGCCATGCGCCCTATGGTACACCGGCCGGCCAGGCGGCCAGCCGCGCCAGGGCGCGGCGCGCCAGAGCGAAATAGCGTCGGTCGCGCTCGACCCCGACGCTCGCATAGCCGACCGCCTCGGCGGCCGCCAGCGTCGAGCCCGAGCCGGCGAAGGGATCGAGCACCACGCCCTCCCCGAGCGGCAGCATCGCGCGCACCAGCGGCCGCAGAAAGCCTTGCGGCTTGAGACTCGGATGCGGCGCGAGCGCGCGCTCGGTGCGTCCCGCCGGGGCCGATTCGAGCACATCGGCAAAGGGGCGTTGCGCGCTCGGACGGCGCAGCCCCCCGGTGCGCCAGCGGCGCAGATTGTCCTGCACCCGCCCCTCGAGCGGGCGCCGGTACAGCAGCCACGGCTCCCACATCGCGCGCGGCATCACGCTCACCCCCGCGAACTCGCGATGCGCCCCCTTGGGGCGATCGCCGCCGCGCAGCGTGCTCACGCGGCGCACGATCTCCGCGCGCCGCTCGAGCCCCGCCCGCGCGAGCGCGCTCGAGACGAGGTGCGATAGCAGCGGCTGGGTGGCGATGGCCACGTGCGCGCCCGGCACGAGCACCGGGTGCAACACGCGCGCCCACTCGAGAAAGAACTGCTCGAGCTGCGCATGCTCGCGCGCCGTGAGCACCGTGAAGCGCGGCACCGGTGCGCGCACGCAGCCATCGAATGCAGGCGGAATGCGCCACACGCCGCCGCGACCGGCGCGCAGCTTGCGTTGCTCGGCACGCGAGTACTCGATGAGCCCGTAGGGAGGATCGGTCACCACGGCCTGCACCGAGCACGGCGCCTGAGCGCGCAGCCACGCGAAGCAGTCCGCATGGTGCAGTGTCGCGTGCCCGAAGCGAAACACGGCGCCCATGCGCAAGCTCGCTCCTCAGCCGCGCAGCCGCGCGTCGAGCTCCGCGAGTCGCGCGGGGGAGCCGACATCGAGCCAGCCCCCGCGATACAGCTGGCCGCGCAGCCGCCCCGCCGCGATGGCCCGCTGCAGGAGCGGCAGCAGCGCAAAACGACCGGCGCGGCAGCCGGCGAAGAGCTCGGGACGATAGATGCCGATGCCCGCGTAGGTGAACGTCTCCTGGGGGCTGGCGGCCGCCGCATCGGCGGCACGCTCGATCACGCGCTCGCTCTCGAGGCCGAAGTCCCCGCGCGGATGGTGCGGGGGATTCGGCACCAGCACGAGCCGCGCATCCGCCTGCGGCTCGAGCCGCAGCGTCGTCGGGTCGAAGTCGGTGAAGACGTCCGCGTTGACGACCAGGAACGGCTCGCTGCCGAGCAGCGGCAGCGCCTGGAAGATTCCGCCACCGGTCTCGAGCGGCACGGGGCCCTCCTCGCTGTAGCTGATGTGCACGCCCCACGCAGCCCCGCTGCCGAGCGCCGCGCGGATCTGCGCGCCGAGCCAGGAGAGATTGATGACCACCTCGCGCACGCCGCCGCGGGCGAGGGCATCGAGGTGGTAGGCGATGAGTGGCCGTCCACCCACACTGAGCAGCGGCTTCGGCGTCGCATCGGTGAGCGGGCGCATGCGCTCGCCGCGGCCCGCGGCCAGCAGCATCGCTCTCATGCGCGCGGCTCGCCGCGCCCGGGGCTTGCCGCGCGCCGGCCCACCTGCGCGGCCTCGAGCGCGCGCGCGTTGGCCGCTGCCAGGCGCGGCGCCGCGCGCCGCTCGAGGAACTGCCCGAGCTCGGCGAGCCCCGGATACAGCGCGCAGGTCTCGAGCACGTAGCGCAGGGTGAGCGGCAGATCGCGCAGGTAGCCCGGCTTGCCGTCGCGGTAATTGAGGCGTGCGAAGATACCCAGGACCTTGAGGTGGCGCTGTACCCCGATGAGATCGAACCCGCGCACCAGCTCTGCCTGCGGCCCGGGCTCGAAGCCGCGCACCGCGAGCAGCTCATGGTGCGCGCGAACCCAGCCGAGCACGCGTGCCCGCGGCCAGCGGATGTAGCAGTCCTTGAGCAGCGACACCAGGTCGTAGCCGAGCGGACCGCGCAGTGCATCCTGAAAGTCGAGCACGCCGGGGTTGCGCTCGGTGAGCACCATGAGATTGCGCGAGTGATAGTCGCGATGCACGAACACCTGCGGCTGGGCGAGGCCCTCCGCGATCAGCAGCTCGAAGGTGCGCTCGAGCAACTCGCGCTCGGCCGCGGGGAGCTCGAGCTCGAGATGACGCATCAGGAACCACTCCGGCAGCAGATCGAGCTCGCGGCGCAGGGCGACCCGATCGTAGGGTGGCAGCTGCGCGGCGGCCTCCCCACCTTGCGCCTGAATGTCGGCGAGCACCTCGAGCGCATCCCGGTACAGCGGCTCGGGATCGCTGCCGGCCTCGAGGCGCGCGAGGTACTGCGTGCCGCCCAGATCCTCGAGCAGCAGCAGGCCGCGCGTGGCATCCGCCTCGTGCACGCGCGGCACGTGCGCGCCGAGCGCCTCGAGCAGCGCACTCACCTTCAGGTACGGACGCACGTCCTCGTGCGGCGGCGGGGCATCCATCACGACCAGTGTGCCGCCGGGATGGTAGACGCGAAAGTAGCGGCGAAAGCTGGCGTCGCTGGAGGCGGGCTCGATGCGCGCCACGGCGAGGTGCAGGTCGCGCACCAGCCAGTCGGTCAGCAGCGCGAGACGCGCATCGGCGTTGGGCATGGAGGATCTGGGGGACTCGAGGCAGAGGCCGCGCACCGCGGCGCGCCATTATAATGCCGAGCCACATGCCGCCTCGGGTCTCATTGCCGTCGCTGTGCGCGCCGTCACGCCGCGCGCCTGCGCACCAGGTACGCGGCATGGGTGTGCCCGTGCGCACGCGCACGGCCGCCCTCGCCCGGGTGGCCGTCCCCGCCCTCACCCTGCTGCTCGGGGTGCTCTCGGGCGCACGGGCAGACGATCTGCTGTGTCCTACGCCGCAGTCGCTGCGTGCCTGTCTGCAGGCCGGGGGCATCCTGTGTCCGACGGTCGAGCCGCGCCCGCCCGCGTCGGCATTGCGCGAGACGCGCCCCGACCCGAACGCCATCATCTCCGCCACCGCCGACCGCGGTGAGGGCAAGCTCACGCCCGATGGCATCGAGGTGCTCGAGGGCAACGTCATCGTGCATCAGGGCGATCGGCAGATCCGCGCGGACAATGCGCAGTACGATCGCGGCAAGAACCAACTCACCGCTCAGGGCTCGGTCGTCTACGACGACCCGCTGGTCGAGCTCTCGGGCAGCCAGGGGCACTACTCCCCGGTCACCGGTGCCGACGTGCAGGATGCGCAGTTTCTGATCAAGCACCGCACCGCGCACGGCACCGCGCGGCTCCTCGAGCTCAGCCCCCAAGGCGTGCTCGCCATGCGTCAGGTCACCTTCACCACCTGCCCCCTATCGAGCCCCTCCTGGCAGCTGCGTGCCGGGGCGCTCACGCTCAACACCAGCCAGGAGATGGGCACGGGACGCGGCGTCAGCGTCGACTTCGAGGGCGTGCCGGTGCTGTATCTGCCGTGGCTGTCCTTTCCGCTGAGCGACGAGCGCAAGAGCGGCTTTCTGTTTCCGAGCTTCGGCAACTCCTCGACGAGCGGCTTCGAGCTCGAGGTGCCCTACTACTGGAACCTCGCCCCGAACGCCGACCTCACCTTCGATCCGATCTACTACTCGAGCCGCGGCGTGGATGTCTCCGGCGACACGCGCTGGCTCACCAGCGATCAGAGCGGGATCGTGCAGTGGCACTATCTGCCCGACGATCGCGAGCTCGACGGCCGCGACCGCTCCTTCGTGAGCCTGCAAGACGTGCTGCAGCTGCCGGATCTGTGGCGGCTGCGGGTCGATGCGGAGGACGCGAGCGATACCCAGTACTTCTCCAATTTCGGCACCGGGCCCGAGAGCACCAGCACCGCCTTCCTGCAGCGCATCGCGCAGCTCACCTACCGCGACGAGAACTGGTCGCTCGGCGCCGAGGCCCAGCAGTATCAGACGATCGACCTCACGCTGCCGGATGCGTATCGGCCCTACGCGCGCGCGCCGCGGCTGTTCGCCGACGGCGACTTCGGCTTTGGCCCGAACAATCTGTTCCGCTACGGCATCGACTCCGAGCTGGTCGACTTCGTGCGGCCGCTCGGCCCCACCGGCTGGCGGCTCGACCTCGATCCGCACGTGGGCTTCGACTTCGAGGCGCCCGGCTACTTCGCCCGCTCGAGCCTCGCCTGGCGCTACACGCACTACGAGCTGCAGGACCCCTGGCCGGGCGAGCCGACGGCACCCTCGCGCGAGCTGCCCACGGCGAGCTTCGACACCGGGCTGCTGTTCGATGGGCCGGTCGGCGCCAGCCGCACGCTCACCCTCGAGCCGCATCTGCAATATGTCTATACGCCCTATCGCGATCAGAGCGATCTGCCGCTCTTTGATACGACCATCCCGGACATCAACATGGTCGAGCTGTTCCGCACGGATCGCTTCGTCGGCGCCGATCGCGTGAGCGATGAGAATCAGATGACCCTCGGGGTGACGAGTCGCCTGGTCAACTCCACGAGCGGCGAGCAGTACATCGCCGGCACGCTCGGCGGGCAGTACTACTTTGAGCCACCGCGCGTGCAGGACATCTATGCCACCGACCAGTACATGCCAATACCGGTCTATGTTCCCGGACTGCCGCCGACCGACGAGGAGCGCAAGGCCTCCGACCTGGTCGCCGAGGTCGTGTTGAGCGCCTACAAGAACTTCAACGTCAACCTCAACCTCGCCTACGGCCCCTCCACCCATCAGGAGGAGCGCACCTTCGTGCAGCTGCAGTACAAGCCCGGCGGCGAGAGCGTCATCAACGTCGCCTGGCGCTACCAGAGAAGCGTCGCCCCGGAGCCCGAGCTGCTGCCCGGGGTGGCTGCGGATGCCCTCGCCGCCAGTGTCTCGGCGGAGAAGCTCGATCAGGCGGAGGTCTCGGGCGCCTGGCCCATCGCGCGCAACTGGAACGTGCTCGCGCGCATGGTCTATGACTTCGCCGCCGATCAGTCCCTGGATCGGTTCGCCGGCTTCGAGTACACGAGCTGCTGCTGGCGAGTGCGTCTGCTCGTGCGGCGCTATCTGATCAACGGCACCGGGGCACAGGATACGGCGGCCCTGTTCCAGATCCAGCTCGGAGGGCTCGCGGGGGTGGGTCCGGCGACCGACACTTTCCTCGGCAACGCGATTCAAGGATACTCGCCGCCCTCCCTGTCTCGCTCGACGGCTCGATCGAGCCTGGGAGCAGTTTCCCTGTTTCCGCCATGAGTTGCGCGAAGGATATGCCAAAACCCATCCGTGCTGCGGCCGCCGCGGCGTCCGTGCTGCTTCTGCTTCTTGCCCTGGCCGTGCCTGTGGCGCACGCGCAAACGCGCGACCTCGCCACCCATGGCGTGCCGCTCGATCGCATCGCCGCAATCGTCAACGACGGCGTGGTGCTCAACAGCGAGCTCGACGACGAGGTGGCGCTGGTCAGCGATCGATTGCACCAGCAGAAGCTCGAGCTGCCGCCCGAGAACATCCTGCGCCAGCAGGTGCTCGAGCGGCTCATCGTGCAGGAGATCGAGATGCAGCAGGCCGGGCACGCCGGCATCAAGATCTCCGACGAGCAGCTCAACTCGGCGCTGCTCGAGGTCGCCCAGCGCAACGGCATGACCCTGACGCAGCTGCCGGATGCGCTGGCGGCGCAGGGCATCGACTACCCCCAGTACCGTGAGGCGATCCGCAAGGAGCTCACACTCACGCTGCTGCGGCAGCGGGACGTGATTCAGCGCATCTCCGTCACCCCGCGCGAGATCGATCAGTACCTCGAGCGCGAGGCCAAGCACCCGGCCGAGGGTAGCGAGTACAACATCTCGCACATCCTCATCGCGGTGCCCGAGAACGCCACCCCGGCGCAGCTCGAGGCAGCCGCCAAGCGCGCCCAGGATGTCTATCAGCGCGCCAAGGCGGGCGAGGACTTCGCCAAGCTCGCCGTTGCCTACTCCAACAGTCAGACGGCGCTCGAGGGCGGTGCGCTCGGCTGGCGCAAGGGGTCGGAGCTGCCGACCTTCCTCTCGAGCGTGGTGCTGCAGTTGAAGCGCGGCGAGGTGAGCCAGCCGATGCGAGCGCCCACCGGCTACCACATCATCAAGCTCAACGACATGCGCGGCGGCGAGCAGCGGGTCGTCGTCGATCAGGTGCACGCCCGGCACATCCTGATGCGCACCAACGAGCTGCAAGACGACGCGACCGTCAGACAGAAGCTCGAGCAGATCCGCACGCGCATCGAGAAGGGCGAGGACTTCGCGGGCCTCGCCAAGATCTCCTCGGAGGATCCGGGCTCGGCGAGCGATGGCGGGGATCTCGGCTGGACCCCCGCGGGCACCTTCGCCCCGGAATTCGAGAAGCAGCTGAACGCGCTGCAGGTCAACCAGATCAGCGAGCCCTTCAAGACCCAATACGGCTGGCACATCGTGCAGCTGCTCGGACGACGCCGCGTGGACAGCACCGACGAGTTGAAGCGTAAGCATGCCGCCGAGGCGATCCGCGCCAGCAAGGCGGATGAGGCGACCGAGCTGTGGCTGCGTCAGTTGCGCGATGAAGCCTACGTGGAAGTCAAGCTCTAGCGACTCGCCGCCGCCTGCGCGGCTGCCACGCATCGCGCTCACCTCCGGCGAGCCCGCGGGCATCGGGCCGGACCTGTGCCTGGCGCTGGCAGAGGCGAACCTGCCCTGCGAGCTCGTGTGCCTCGCGGATGAGAGGCTGCTCGGCGAGCGCGCCGCGCTGCTTCGCCTGCCCCTCCCCAGCCGCCGTTACGCGCCAGCCGCGCCACGCAGCCCGGGTTTCACGCTGTTGCCGAGTGCGCTCGATGCGCCCTGCACGGCTGCAAGACTCGACCCGCGCAACGCCCGCGCCGTGCTTCGCATGCTCGATCGCGCCATCGACGGCTGCCTCGCGGGCGAGTTCGATGCGCTCGTGACCGCCCCCCTGCAGAAGAGCGTCATCAACGATGCGGGCATACCCTTCCAGGGCCACACCGAGTATCTGGCCGAACGCACCGGGGCACCCCAGGCGGTGATGCTGCTCGCCGCCGACAAGCTGCGCGTGGCGCTCGCCACCACGCATCTGCCGCTCGCCGCGGTGAGCGCGGCCATTACGCCGGAGCTGCTGAGCGCCGTGTTGCACACGCTCGATCGGGACTTGCGAGGGCGTTGGCACCTGCCCGCACCGCGCATCGGCGTCTGCGGCCTCAACCCGCACGCCGGGGAGAGCGGCTATCTGGGCCGCGAGGAGCTCGAGGTGATCGGCCCGGCGCTCACCCGCGCTCGCGAGCAGGGCATCGATGCCCTCGGCCCCTACCCCGCCGACACGCTCTTCCTGCCCTCGCGGCTCGCGGCGTTCGACGTGGTGCTCGCCATGTACCACGACCAGGGCTTGCCGGTGATCAAGCACGCCTGCTTCGACCGCGCCGTGAACGTCACTCTCGGGCTGCCGATCCTGCGCACCTCGGTCGACCACGGCACGGCGCTCGATCTGGCGGGCACCGGTCGCGCGGACGCGGGCAGCCTGCTCGCGGCCGTGCGCCTCGCCATCGAGCTCTGCGCGAACTGATGCCCGTGCGCGCCCGCAAGCGCTTCGGCCAGCACTTTCTGCACGATCCGGCGGTGCTCGAGCGCATCGTGCGCGCCGTGGCGCCAGCTCCGGGCGAGCGGCTGCTCGAGATCGGCCCCGGGCGTGGCGCGCTCACCCAGCGTCTGCTGCAAACGCCCTTGAGCTCGCTCGATGCCGTCGAGATCGACCGCGATCTCGCCGCGCAGCTGCGCGTGCGCTTCGCCGCGGACACGCGCTTTGCGCTGCACGAGACCGATGCGCTGCGCTTCGAGGTGCCGGCGCTCGCGCGCGCACGGGGGGGCGCGCTGCGAGTGGTGGGCAATCTGCCCTACAACATCTCGACCCCACTGCTCTTTCATCTGCTGCAGTCGGTCGATGCGCTCACCGACATGCACCTGATGCTGCAGCGGGAGGTGGTGGCGCGCATCACGGCGCAGCCGGGCAGCTCCGAGTATGGGCGCCTGACGGTCATGCTCGCGCCCTGGGTGCGTGCGCAGTGGCTGTTCGATGTGGGACCCGGCGCCTTCCAGCCGGCACCGCGGGTGTGGTCCTCGGTGGTGCGCCTGGTGGTGCTGGCCGAGCCCGCATTCCCGATCGATGCGCGCTACGGGGTGGTCGTCGCCGCCGCCTTCGCGCATCGTCGCAAGACCCTGCGCAACGCGTTGCGCGGCGTGCGCAGCGCGGCGCAGATCGAGGCCTGCGGGCTCGACCCCCAGGTGCGCCCCGAGATGCTGCCAGCGAGCGCGTTCCAGGCACTCGCCTGCGCCGCGGAGAGCGCCGCTGCCCCGTCGCTCTCGGACACCGCAATAGGTTAGGCTTGGAGCAGGGACGCGGAGCGATGGGCGCGCCATGCAAACGCCCGAACACAAGATTCAGGTCAACGTCGAGACCAGCTACGTAGCCGAGCAGTCGGACCCTGGCAAGCCGCGGTTCGTTTTCTCCTACACCATCACTATCCGCAACGAGGGGCAGGCGCCCGCGCGCCTGCTGAAGCGGCACTGGATCATCACCGATGCGAACGGCAAGGTGCAGGAGGTACGTGGCGAGGGCGTGGTCGGCGAGCAGCCCTACCTCAAGCCCGGGCAGGGCTTTCGCTACTCGAGCGGCGCGGTGATCGAAACGCCCGTCGGCGTCATGCAGGGCAGCTACCAGATGGTCGCGGACGATGGCGCGCACTTCGATGCGCCGATCGCGCCGTTCCGGCTCGCAAAGCCCGGCATCCTGCAGTAAGTGACGCGCTACGCGATCGGTGACATCCAGGGCTGCGCAGGCGAGCTCGAGGCGCTGCTCGAGCGGTTGCACTTCGCCCCCGGGCGCGACGAGCTGTGGCTCGTGGGCGATCTGGTCAATCGCGGGCCGCGCTCCCTCGAGGTACTGCGCCTCGTGCGCTCGCTCGGCGCCAGCGCCATCACGGTGCTCGGCAATCACGACCTGCATCTGCTCGCGCGCGCGTTCGGCGCCCGCGAGCACCCCTCGGCGGGCGATACGCTCGATCAGGTGCTCACCGCTCCCGATCGCGACAGTCTGCTCGAATGGCTGCTCGCGCAGCCGCTGGCGCACTACGACGCTGCACGCGCCGACCTGCTGGTGCACGCGGGCCTCGTCCCGCAGTGGAGCGCCACGCAAGCCCTGGCACTCGCGCGCGAGGTGCAGTCGCTGCTGCGCGGCGACCCTGGCACCCTGTTCGCGCACATGTACGGGGACGGACCGGAGATCTGGAGCGACGCGCTCGAGGGGCCCGAGCGCTGGCGTTTCACGGTCAACGTGCTGACGCGGCTTCGAGTGTGCACGCCTGAGGGACGCGTTGCGCTCAAGATGAAGGGGCCGCCGCCGCGCGGCCTGCGCTCAGCCTATCGTCCCTGGTTCGAGCTGCCGCGCGCGAGCCGCGACGTACGGGTGATCTTCGGTCACTGGTCGGCGCTCGGCTACGTCAACGCCCATGGCGTCATCGGCCTCGACACCGGTTGCGTCTGGGGCGGGGCTCTCACGGCCTTCGATCTGGATCGCTCCCGGGCGCCGATCACCCTCCCCTGCCGCGGCTACCAGCAGCCCGACAAGGATTGACACGGCGCAGGCGCTCTTTGGCGCACGGACTAAGGCGTTGCAGCCGGCCCCCAGCGCACACTCATCTGCATGCTGGAGGCGGAGTAGACCCCCGGCGGCAACTCCAGGTCGAGGGGCTTGGCGCCGCTCGCCGTCACTGGGATGACGATGCGCTGGTCGGCCTGTGCCTCGAGCTGCCCCACGCTGCCCGGGCGCACACGCAGCGCGATCCTCACGGGCCAGGCGTGGTTGGGAAGCGGACGCACCTCGATCTCGCCGCTGCCGGAGATGAGCTGCAGATCGAGCACCACCGTATTGCGCTGCCAGTATTGCGGATAGCTGCTCGTGGGAACGCCGGCCGGGGTGGTGATCGCCAGCGCGTGCGCAACCTCCGGGGCAGGGGGCTTGCGCCTGAAGGGCCAGTGCAGATGGCTGCAGGCGACGAGCGCGAGGCACACGGCAGCCAGCGCCAGCATGCGCCGGCACGAGCCGCAGCCGAGCCCCACACGAAAACCGGTGCTCACGCTTGCAAACCCCCCGCTCCCGTGCGATCCAGCCGCACGGCGGCATACCATACGCGAAAGGCCCGCCCGGTACACCCGTATGCAGACGCCGACGCCCACCCCGCTCAACCTGCAGCGCTGGATCGCTGAGAATCGCCACCTGCTCAAGCCGCCGGTGGGGAACCGGCGAGTCTTTCGCGACGCCCAGATGATCGTGCAGGTCGTGGGCGGACCGAACGCGCGCCAGGACTACCATGTCGATCCGGGCGAGGAGTTCTTCTATCAGCTCGAGGGTGACATGCTGCTGAGGACCGTGCAGGAGGGATCCCGGGTCGACGTGCCCATCCGTCAGGGCGAGGTCTTTTTGTTGCCCGCGCGCATGCCGCACTCCCCGCAGCGCTTCGCCGACACCATTGGCCTCGTCATCGAGCGCGATCGCCGCCCGGGTGAGCTCGATGGCCTGCAGTGGTACTGCGAGCGCTGCGGCGCGCTGCTGTACGAGGAGTTCTTCGAGCTCAGCGATATCGAGCGGCAGTTTCCGCCCGTGTTCGAGCGCTTCTTCGGCAACCGCCA
>DATJSR010000255.1:0-3971 GCA_035504015.1 Steroidobacteraceae bacterium | reverse complement strand
CCCTGGGCCATTGCGCATCCGAATGAGGCGTGGCGCATCTTCTCTCCCTTCGAGGGCGGCTGCCCGGGCACCTGGTGTACCGAGCCCCTGCCACCGACGCAGCCCATGACACCCATGGCTCGCCCCACCGCGTTGCCGTGAAGGTCTCCGGGACGCACTATCGAGCACTCTGGCCCGAGGGCGATCACGTTCGGGTGATCGACCAGTCGCGGCTGCCCTTTGAATTCACTATCTGCTCGCTGCATACCCTGGAGGATGCCGCCGACGCGATCCGCCACATGATCGTGCGCGGGGCACCGCTCATCGGTGCCACGGCCGCTTACGGTCTCGCGCTGGCGCTGCGCGCCGACGCTTCCGACGAGCGCATCGCGGCGGCTGCACAGACGCTGCTCGCCACCCGTCCTACGGCTCATAATCTGCAGTGGGCGCTGGGGCGCATGCAGCGCGTGCTCGCTGCGGTAGCGCCTCGAGAGCGCGCCGAGCAGGCGCTGCTGGAGGCCGCGCGCATCTGCGATCAGGACGTGGAGCAGTGCCGCCGAATCGGTGCGCACGGTCTCGAGATCCTGCGCCGCCTCGCCGAGCGCAAGCGGGGGCGGCTCAATATCCTCACGCATTGCAACGCTGGCTGGCTCGCGTGCATCGACTGGGGCACGGCGCTGGCACCGATCTACATGGCTCACGATGGCGCGATCGACCTGCACGTGTGGGTAGATGAGACCCGACCGCGCAATCAGGGCGCCTCCCTGACCGCCTTCGAGCTTGCCGCGCACGGCGTGCCGCACACGGTGATCGCCGATAACCTCGGCGGCCATCTGATGCAGCGAGGCGAGGTCGATGTCGTGATCGTGGGCAGTGACCGCACGACCGCCACCGGGGATGTCTGCAACAAGGTGGGCACCTATCTCAAGGCCCTTGCCGCTCATGACAACGGCGTGCCCTTCTATGCCGCACTGCCCGTCAGCACGATCGACTGGTCGCTCGAGTCTGGAGTGGACATCCCGATCGAGGAGCGCTCGGCGCGCGAGCTCACGCACGTGCGGGGACGCACGCTGAGCGGCAAGCTCGAGACGGTACAGGTGGTGCCCGATGCCAGCGCGGCGCTCAACCTTGCATTCGACGTCACGCCGGCGCGGCTCATCACCGGCATCGTCACCGAGCGCGGCGTGTGCGCTGCCAGCCGCGAGGGTCTGCGAAGCCTGTATGCCGAGCAGCGGCGGGTGAGTGCGTGAGCGAGCGCGCCGCGGCTGCTGCGGACGATCCGACCGGCGCTCGGCAAGCGGCGCGCGACCGCACGCTGCGCGCCGCGCTCATCGATGCCTGTCGCGAGCTGCCGCGCCGAGGTCTCGCGCACGGCACTTCCGGAAACATCAGCGTGCGCCGCGACGCGCGGCACTTCTTCGTGAGCCCGAGCGGCCTGGGCTACGAGGCGCTCGAGCCCGAGGACATTCCGCTCATGGACCTTCAGGGGCGCTGGTACGGCCGCCACCGACCCTCGAGCGAGTGGCGCTTTCACCGGGACATCTTCTCCAGCCGATCCGAAGTCGGTGCCATCGTGCACACGCACTCGCCGCGCGCCGCAAGCCTCGCCGCCACCGGCCGCGGGATTCCCGCCTTCCACTACATGGTCGCGGCGGGCGGCGGCGTCGACATTCGCTGCGCTCCCTATCACACCTTCGGCACGCAGGAGCTCTCCGATGCGGCGCTCGCGGCGCTGCAGGGCCGCCGCGCCTGCCTGCTCGCCAATCATGGCGTCATCGCCCTCGGCGCGGAGCTGCACGCCGCCCTCGAGCTCGCCGCGCAGGTAGAGAGCCTCGCTGCTCAGTACTGCATGGCGCTTCTGCTTGGGAACGTGCGACTGCTCACCGACGAGCAGATGCAGGTGGTGCTCGAGAAGTTTCGCAGCTACGGCAAGCCCGATGCACCGGATGCGGACCTCATTGCAGGCGGGGCGCCGCTGCCCGCCCCGGTGCGTGAGCCGTGAGTGCCTCCTCGGGTGCGCCCTACCCGATCCTCGATGCACAGAGCCTGCCGCAGCGGCTCGCGAGCCTGCCCCAGGTGCGTGCGCTCCTGGGTGGGCAGAGTGATGCCTGGCGGGTGCGCGAGGTCGGCGACGGCAATCTGAACCTCGTGTTCCTGGTCGATGGCCCGCTCGGTGCGGTGTGCGTGAAGCAGGCACTGCCGTATGTGCGGGTTGCGGGACCGTCCTGGCCGATGACGCCCGAACGCGCCTTCTTCGAGAACGCCTACTACAGCGCGGTGGCGCCGTGCGTCGGCGCGCTCGTGCCGCAGATCCACCACTACGACCCCGAGCTCTACTGCACCGTGATGGAGCGACTCTCACCGCACATCATTCTGCGGCATGGACTCATCGAGGGGCGCCGCTTCCCGCGCCTCGGCCACGATGTCGGGGAGTACGTGGCCCGCGCGAGCTTCTACACCTCGGATCTGGCGGTGCCCTTCGAGCGCAAGATGCAGATGATGGCGCTCTTTGCCGCGAATCAGCCCCTGATACGCATCACAGTCGATCTCATCTTCACCGACCCGTATGGCGAGAGTCCGCGCAATCGCCACACCTCACCGCAGCTCGATGGTCTCGCCACGGAGCTGCGCGCCGATGCGCGCCTCAAGCTCGCCGTCGCGCGCCTGGGGCACCGCTTCCTCACCGATGCTCAAGCCTTGCTGCATGGCGACCTGCATTCGGGCTCGGTGATGGTGACGCAGTCCGACACGCGCGTCATCGATCCGGAGTTTGCCTTCTGCGGACCGATCGGATTCGACCTCGGCGCCTTCTTCGGCAACCTGCTGCTTGCCTGGTACGCCCAGCCCGGGCATGCCACCGCCCAGGATGATCGCGTGGCGTACCAGGGGTGGATCCTCGAGCAGGCCCAGCTCTTCTGGGAGAGCTTTGCACAGCGCTTCCTCGCGCTGTGGCGACAGCAGGCGCACGGGGATGCCTACCCGCAGCGCATGTTCTCGCAGCCCGCCGATGCCGTCGCGCTCGAGCGCGCACGCGCCGAGTTCTTGCGCGGACTCTTCGCCGACATGCTGGGCTACGGCGCCTGCAAGATGATCCGCCGCATTCTGGGCTTCGCGCACGTGATCGACTTCGAGCGTATCATCGATGCGGAGCGCCGTGCCGACTGCGAGGCGCGTGCGCTCGAGCTGGCGCGTACACTTCTCACCCATCCCGAGCAGTTCGCAAGCCTCGCTGACGTGATCGGGGCAGTACCGCGCATGCCCGCTCGCCGCCTCTGAGGCGCGCTCCTCGCGGGACTTTTCCGGTCGTTCAGCTGTCCAACATTCGGTATTTGCGTTAGACGGAGCTTCACCATGAACACCGCACTTCTTGAGCCACGCACCTCCGAAGCCGCAGCCTACGGCGGCGTCATCGATGCGCTCGGGGGCATCGCCACCGCGGTGCTCGCCATCGTGGCCTTGACGGGAATCGAGCCCGAGCTGCTCGCAGGCATCGCCACCATCGTCTTCGGAGCAGCCCTGCTCATCCAGGGTGGCGCGCTGCTGTCGGAGTACTCGCACCTTGTGATGCCGGCGGCTGCGCTCGATGTCACCTCGGATGCCTTCGGCGGCGATGGCATCTCGGCCATGTTCCTCACCGGCGCGAGTGGCATCGTGCTCGGTATCCTCGCACTGCTCGGCGTGGTGCCGGCGACCTTGAACGCGATCGCCGTCATTGCCTTCGGCACCGCGCTCATGCTGAGCAGCCGCTCGGTGAACAAGCTCTATCTCATGCAGTCGTTGAGCCGCCGCGCAGCGCTCGGCCCAGGCTCTGCGATGGAGTTCGTGGCCGGGGAGATGGCCTCGGGCTCCGGTGGCATCCAGTTCCTCGCCGGCCTCGCGGCAATGGTGCTCGGGATCGTTGCCGTCTCGGGCGTGCGCACCGCAGATCTCACCTTCGTCGCGCTGCTGATCCTCGGGGTCTCGCTGCTGATGACGGGCAGCACCCTGAGCGG
>DATJSR010000254.1:0-5831 GCA_035504015.1 Steroidobacteraceae bacterium | reverse complement strand
GAGGGTGGCGCGGATCAGCTCCGCCAGGCGCTTCGTGGTGAGCTCGGTGAGCTGATCGAAGACACCGAGCGAGGAGCGGTCCGGCGGAATCTTGGTGAGCGCGAGCCAGCGCCCGTTCGCGTACTGGAAGAAGTCGTCTCCCGGGCGCACATCCGGGTTGATCGCCGCCAGGTCGAGCCCGTGCACGATGGCAGGGGCTGCTGCCGGGGCCCGTGGACCTTCCTGAGCGCTCAAGGGTGCCGCCAGCAGCATCCCGCAGAGGAGGCGGCCTAGGAGGAGGCGGGTCCGCCGCGCACGGCGGTGCGGACTCGGTGAGCGGTGGATCGTTGCGCGCATGCAAGAGCTCCGTGGGAGTGGCTGAGGGCGGCACGGGCGGGCGACTCGCCCGGCTCGCACGGGGTGCCGAGCGGGATGCCTGCAAGCTCGTAGCCGCGGCGAAAGTCGCGAATGTGGCGTGCCATCCAGCGCTGCGCCTGCTCCGCATCGCAGGCATCGAGCGCCTCGATCAGGCGCCGCTGAGCGGTCATGATCCGCGTGCGCGCCTGCGGCACCCGATCGATCATGGCGCCGAGGGAGGGCTCGAGCAGCTGCAGCAACGGCTCCTGAGCGAGCACCAGCACCTGATTGTGGGTGGCGGCACCGAGCGAGCGCAGGAACTCGGCGGCGTCGTGGACCGCGTGAGCGGTGCTCGCCGCGAGCGCCGCAAAGCGCGCCGCCGCCGCCGCCGTGCGCTCGAGATCGGCAGGCGTGCGCCGCCGTGCGGCGGCCTCCGCGATCGGCGGCTCGAGCACGGTGAGCGCCTCCCACACGTCGTGGTAGGTGACCTCGTACAGCGAGAGCGCCCGGCGCACCTCCTGTCCCACCCGCGCCGGTGCCGGGCGCGCGACGCTCATACGCTTGGAGCCGCGCCGCCGCGCGATGAGCCCCGCGGCCTGCAGCTCGCGAAAGGCCTCGCGCACGGTCGAGCGGTTGACGCCGAACTGCCGCGCAAGCTCGCTCTCGGTGGCGAGCCGATCGCCCTCGCGCAGCGTGCGATCGAGGATGCGGGCGCGCAGCGCCGCCGCCACTTTCTGGTAGGCGCGCTCGGAGCCCCCTTCAGCGTGCCTCACGCATCGCTCTCCACGAGCTCGCGCCCGATCAGCATGCGGCGCACCTCCTGGGTGCCTGCTCCGATCTCGTAGAGCTTGGCATCCCGCAGCAGCCGCCCCGCGGGGTAGTCGTTGATGTAGCCGTTGCCACCGAGCGCCTGGATCGCCTCGAGCGCCACCCGCGTGGCATGCTCGGCGGCAAAGAGGATGCAGGCAGCGGCATCGCGCCGCTGCACGCGCCCGCTGTCGCAGGCGCGCGCCACCGCGTACACGTAGGCGCGGCTCGCATGCAGCGCCGCGTACATGTCGGCGAGCTTCGCCTGCATGAGCTGGAACTCCCCGATCGGACGGCCGAACTGGCGCCGCTCGCGCACGTACGGCAGCGTCAGATCGAGCGCCGCCGCCATGAGTCCGAGCGGGCCACCGGCGAGCACCACACGCTCATAATCGAGGCCGCTCATGAGCACGCGGGTACCCCGGTTGACCTCGCCGAGCACGTTCTCGCGCGGCACCGCGCAGGATTCGAACACCAGCTCGCAGGTGTTGGAGCCGCGCATGCCGAGCTTGTCGAGCTTCTGCGCGGTGGAGAATCCGGCAAAGCCACGCTCGATGATGAAGGCGGTGATGCCGCGCGAGCCCGCGGCCGGGTCGGTCTTGGCATAGACCACGAGCACGTCCGCATCCGGACCGTTGGTGATCCACATCTTGCGGCCGGTGAGCACGAACTGATCCCCGCGCGGCACGGCTACCGTGCTCATGCCCACCACGTCGGAGCCTGCGCCCGGCTCGCTCATGGCGAGCGCCCCGACGTGCTCGCCGGAGATCAGTCGCGGCAGGTAGCGATGCCGCTGCGCATCCGTGCCGTTGAGGCGCAGCTGATTGACGCAGAGATTGGAGTGTGCCCCGTAGGAAAGACCGACGGAGCCCGAGGCCCGCGAGATCTCCTCCATGGCGATGACGTGGGCGAGGTAGCCGAGATCGGCGCCGCCCCAGCGCTCGGGCACGGTGATGCCGAGCAATCCCTGCGCGCCGAGCCGCGGCCAGAGCTCGCGGGGGAACTCGTTCGCGCGGTCGATGTGCTCGGCGCGCGGGGCGATCTGCTCGCGGGCGAAGCGCCGCACGCTCTCGCGCACCTCATCGTGCGTGGCGCCCAGACCAAAATCGAGCTCCTGAGCATCGAAGGCCGACATGTGGCTTGCTCTCGCGCGCGGGCTGGTCCTAGGATTGTCCGACAATGACTGCGGCGGCGGCAAGCGCGTGTGCGCACCGCCCAAGCTCGAGCGCACCGTGTTCACCAAGCTCCTCATCGCCAATCGCAGCGAGATCGCCTGCCGCATCATCGCGAGCGCCCGCCGCTTGGGCATGCGCACGGTAGCCGTGTACTCGGAAGCGGATGCCACGGCGCTGCACGTGCGCCTCGCGGATGAGGCCTTCCCCTTGGGGCCCGCGCCGGCGCGGCAGAGCTACCTGAATGCGAGCCGGCTGCTCGAGGTGGCGCACGCCTCGGGCGCGCAGGCGGTGCATCCGGGATACGGCTTCTTGTCGGAGAACGCCGAGTTCGCCGCCGCGTGCGCGGCCGCGGGAATCGCTTTCGTGGGGCCGAGCGCCAGCGCGATTGAGGCGATGGGCGACAAGGCGGCGGCGAAGGAGCGCATGCGCCGCGCGGGCATCCCCGTGCTGCCGGGCTATCAGGGCGAGGAGCAGTCGCTCGTGCATCTGCAGCGCGAGGCACTCGCGGTGGGCTTTCCCCTCATCGTCAAGCCAAGCGGCGGGGGTGGGGGCAAGGGCATGCAGATCGTGCGCGAGGCGCAAGCGCTCGGCGCGGCGCTCGAAGCGGCGCGGCGCATCGCCGCGGCCGCCTTCGGCGACGAGCGCTTGCTGATCGAGCGCTATCTGCCGAGCGCGCGTCACGTGGAGGCGCAGGTGCTCGCCGACCGGCACGGCCAGGTGGTGCATCTCTTCGATCGGGACTGCTCCGTGCAGCGCCGCCATCAGAAGCTCATCGAGGAGGCCCCCGCGCCGCAGGTTCCCGCCCCAGTGCGTGCACAGCTGGTGGAGGCGGCCTGCGCGGTGGCGCGCGAGATCGGCTACGAGGGCGCGGGCACCGTGGAGTTCCTTCTCGAGGGCGATGCGTTCTATTTCATGGAGATGAATACGCGCCTGCAGGTCGAGCACCCCGTGACGGAGGCGATCACCGGACTCGATCTCGTCGAATGGCAGCTGCGCATCGCCGCGGGCGAGTCCCTCGGCTTTACGCAGCGCGAGCTGCGGGCGCAAGGCCACGCCATCGAGGTTCGTGTCTGTGCGGAGGACCCCGCGGAGGATTTTCGCCCCGGAGCCGGGCAGCTGCAGCTGGCGCAGTGGCCGAGCGGAGCCGGCATCCGCGTGGATACGGGCTTTGAGACGGGCGATACGGTGCCCTCGCACTACGACTCGCTCATCGCCAAGGTGATCGCCCATGGCAACACACGCGCCGAGGTGTTGGGGCGGCTTCAGGCCGCGCTCGCGAGCACGCGCGTGGCGGGCGTGCCCACCAATATTGCCTGGCTCGCTGGCGCGCTCGCCTCCCGGGAGCTGCGCGCCGGGGCGGTCGATACCCGCTTTCTGGCGCAGCACGCTCCTCGTGCCTTGAGCGATGCCGAGCGCACGCAGCTCGCAGCGCTCGCGGCAGCCGCACACGCCTATGCGGCGGCTGCGCACAGCGTGTCTGCCGGTGACACGCCCTGGTCGGCACAGGATGGATTTCGCGTCGGTGCGCCCGCGCGCATTGCAGTGCGGCTGCGTGCTCAGGCAGAGCTGTGGCAGGGCACTGTGCAGCTCGAGGCAGCGGGGCGCGTGAGCGTGCACGCACTTTCCGGCGCGAGATGGGAGTACCTGATCGAGCCGCAGGGTGCGTCGCCTGTCGTGCCACGAGTCGCCCCGGAGGTCGTGCCGCAGGTCGCGCTACAGGGCGCGCTCATCGGCGCTGCACCTCCCGGGCAGCTCATCGGCGTGCGACCGGCGCAGGGCGGTGCGCGCGGCTGGGTCTTCCTGCAGGGGTCGCGCCTGCATGTGTGGCACGAGGGGCTCGAGCTCGCGGCAGTGAGCGAGTGGACCGAGGCGGCGGTCGCGAGCGTGCGCCGTGCCAGCGGCGGACTGAGCACGCCGCTGCCCGGCACGGTAGTGAGTGTGCAGGTCAAGCCGGGCGATCACGTGAGTGCCGGGCAGGTGCTGCTCGTCGTGGAGGCGATGAAGATGGAGCATGCGCTGCGAGCGCCCGAGGACGGCATCGTCAAGGCGGTGAAGGTGCGCGTGGGCGATCGCGTCGATGAGAGCAGCTCGCTGCTCGAGCTGGAAGGCGCATAATCGCGGCTCGCCGCAGCAAGGACAGCCCTTTGGGCCCGAGCATCCGCATCGATCAACTGGTGGATGAGCAGAGGTTCGGGTGGTTCAACCTGAGCCTGCTCGTCTGGTCGTTCCTCGCCATGTTCGCCGACGGCTACGACATCGGCGCGCTCTCCTTTGCACTGCCGAAATTGCAAGCGCTCTGGCACGTATCCCCCAAAGCCCTGGGTCTGCTCTCCAGCGCGAGCCTCGTCGGTATTCTTTTCGGCTCGCCTCTTTTCGGACTGTGGGGCGATCGCCTCGGACGCCGCAGCGCCATCATCGCCGGCAGCGTGATCTACGGCGTCAGCTCGCTCGCTGCTGCGTGGTCGCACGGAATCTACGCGCTCGGGCTGCTGCGCTTCATCACCGGGCTCGGGCTCGGTGGGGTGATGCCCAATACCATCGCGCTCAACTCCGAGCTGGCGCCGCGGCGCCTGCGCGCGACGCTCATCACGCTGATGTTCGTCGGCATCACGTTCGGCAGCGGCACCCCCGGTCTGGTCGCGCACGATCTGTTGCCGCGCTACGGCTGGCCCGTGCTGTTCTTGATCGGGGGCGCAGTACCGCTCGTCGTGGCGGTGTGCCTTTGGCTGTGGCTGCCGGAGTCGGTGAAGTTCCTCGCACGCCAGCCCTCGCGCAGTGCCGAGTTGCTGCGTACGGCGCGTCGCATGCGGCCGGATCTGAGCCTACCGGCAGAGGCGCGCTTCAGCACCGACGTCTCCGAGTCAGCAGCGGCCGACGACGCGCGCCAGATCTTTGCAGGCAGCCTGGCCTGGATTACACCGCTCCTGTGGCTGTGCTTTGCGACCGCGCTGATGTCGAACTATTTCCTCAATTCCTTCCTGCCGCTCATCCTGGACAGGAGCGGCATGCCACCCGCAAAGGCAACGCTGGCGGCTACGCTCTATCATTGGGGCGGGACGGCCGGCGGCGTTCTCATGAGCATACTGCTCGATCGCTTCGGCTTTCTGGTGGTGGCACTGCTCTTCGCACTGGCCGTTCCCGCCATCGCCGCATTGGGCCTGGTGCCTGCGAGCTTCGCCGCGATCGCCTCGCTCTCGAGTGTGGCCGGTCTTGCCGTCCTCGGCGCGCAGTTCGGCAACAACTCCGCGGCCGGCCTTCTCTATCCCACGGCGGTGCGCGCCAAAGGCGTCGGCTGGGCCCTGGGCGTCGGGCGCTTCGGCGCCATCCTGGGTCCGAGCCTCGGTGCGCTGCTGCTGATCCCCCCGATGCACCGTGAGAGACTCTTCCTGTTCGCATCGGCACCGATGATGCTCGGCGGGGTCGCCGCCGTTATCGTGGTATGGCTGTGCTATCGCCGGCTCGGTGGCTTGCAGCTCGGGGACATTCCACGCGAGCCCGCGCCGCTCGGGGCGC
>DATJSR010000253.1:0-2330 GCA_035504015.1 Steroidobacteraceae bacterium | reverse complement strand
GGGTGAGGGCGGCGACCGAGGGGTCGATCAGATAGGCCTCGGGCCGCACCAGATACAGCACGGTGAGCAAGGCGAAGCCCGACAGCCACGTGGTGTAGGCTTCCCAGTAGAACCAATGCAGCGTCGGCGGCAGTGTCTGCGGCGCGACGCGGTACTTTTGCGAGCGATAGAAGCCGCCACCGTGGACCGCCCACAGCTCTCCGGCTACGCCGGCATCGGTGTGCTCGGGATCGCGCGGGGTCTGCAGGTGGTTGTCCAGCCAAACGAAGTAGAACGAGGAGCCGATCCAGGCAATGCCGGCAACGACGTGCAACCAGCGAACGAGCAGGCTGCACCAATCGAGGAGGTAGTCGATCACGGCGTCAGCACCGTGCGGTCGTGAGCCGGTAGGGTCGAATCGCAGCTCGCGCAGCTGCGATCGCAGTCTGCATGCGCCACCGAAGCGCGTCGCGTATCGGCGCCGCCGATCTGCTGCAGCAGCTGCGCCGCGATGGCCACCGCAATCGCGCTCGGCCACTTGCTCGCGATCCCCTGGACGCCGATCGGGCAGACGAGCCGCGCGATCGCCTCCGCGGGGACCCCCTCGCGTGCGAGTCTCGAGCGGAAGCGGGCCGCTTTGCTCATCGAGCCGATCAATCCCAGCCAGGCGAAGTCGTTCCGCTCGAGGAGCGTGCGGCACAGCGCGTAGTCGAGGGCATGACTGTGCGTCATGACGACGAAATAGGCCCCCACTGGGGCCTCATCGAGGGTTGCTGCCGGCTCTGCACAGTCTCTGATGTGCATCCGCTCGGCGCCCTTGCGCGGCAGCCACTCGGCGCGCGAGTCCGTCCAGGTGAGCCGCACGGGCAGTTCGACGAGGATTCTTGCGAGCGCCTGACCGATGTGGCCGGCGCCGTACAGCCACACCTCCGGCATCGCATCGTCCAGACGCTCGAGCAAAGTGAGCTCCGCAGTCGTACCACGGATGAGGCGCGGCAGCGCCGGCTCGGGCGCGGGCAAGCGGGGCGCGCATTCTGCATCGGGGTCGCACAACACCCGATGGTGCGTACGGCCTGCGCTGATCGCGCTCACGAGCACCGCGCGGCCACGCTCGGCTGCCCTCTCGGCCTCACGCAGCTCGCTCAAGCTCGACCGGCCGTAGCGCTCGATCCAGAGTGTCACCACCCCGCCGCAGCATTGGCCCAGGTCGGCACCGAGGACGAGGCGACAGACACGGACGGGGACGTCGCCGGTCGCAAGGAGCTCGCGTGCCGCGGCGATCGCGTCCCACTCGAGACGGCCTCCGCCGATCGTCCCTACGACGCCCGCCGGCGATACGAGCATGCTCGTGCCGCACTCGCGCGGCGCGGAGCCGCGCACCTCGGCGAGCACGATGCGTACGGCGAGCGGCTCGCGCTCGAGCGTCTGAATGAGTCCGGACAGCCAGCTGCGGGGCGCGGAACTCACGCGCTCGCCTCCGCGGTCGCGCTCGTGGCGTCTCGGTCGCCTGCGCCACGCACGCCCGCGAGCGCCCGCAGCACCGCCTCGGGCGTCGCTGGCGCGGTGAGCGCGGGACATGCACCGGGGCCGCCACAGCTCGCGACGGCATCGCGAATCGCCAGAAACACCGAGATGGCCAGCATCAGCGGCGGCTCACCCACGGCCTTGGAACGGTAGATCGTATCCTCGGAATTGGGCTCGCCCTCGAGCAGGCCGATGGTCGCGCGCGCCGGCCAGTCGCGTGCGGTGGGAATCTTGTAGGTCGAGGGCGCATGCGTGCGCAGTTCGCCCTCCGGGCTCCACCACAGCTCCTCGCTCGTGAGCCAGCCCGTGCCCTGCACGAAGCCACCTTCGACCTGACCCAGATCGATCGCGGCGTTCAGCGTGCGACCGACGTCGTGCAGGATATCCACGCGCAGCAGCTGCGTCTCGCCCGTCAGGGTATCCACGGCGACCTCGCTCACCGCGGCGCCGTACGCATAGTAGAAGAACGGCCGCCCCTGCATCCTCGCCTTGTCCCATTCGATTTTGGGGGTGCGGTAGAACCCGGTCGCGGAGAGCGAGATGCGCGCGCGATAGGCCTGAATCACGAGCTCGGCGAACGTCAGGCGTTGGCTGCCGACGGTCACGAATCCGTCGTGAAAACGCACCGCGTCCGCATCGACGCCGTAGGCGCCGCAGGCGAACTCCACGAGCCGCCCGCGAATGGTCTGTGCGGCCGCCTGCGCCGCCTTCCCATTGAGATCCGAGCTCGCGGAGGCCGCCGTGGCGGAGGTGTTCGGTACCTTCGAGGTATCCGTCGCCGAAACGCGGATCGCCGCTAGCGGCAGCCCGAGCTCCGTCGCCACCAC
>DATJSR010000252.1:0-27677 GCA_035504015.1 Steroidobacteraceae bacterium | reverse complement strand
GCGCTGCGCTCTTCCTGGGTGCTCAGGCGCCCCTTGTCCACGTGCAGGCGGCGCGAGGCGTGCGCGGCAGCGAGTGGATCGTGCGTGACCATGATGATGGTCTTGCCCTGGGTGCGGTTCAGGATCTCGAGGAGCTTCAGGATCTCCTCGGCGTTCTCGCGATCGAGGTCCCCGGTGGGCTCATCGCACACGAGCAGTGTCGGATCGGCGATCAGCGCACGGGCGATGGCGACACGCTGCTGCTGCCCTCCGGAGAGCTCGGCGGGCTTGTGGCGCGCACGGTCGGCGAGCCCCACGAGCTCGAGCGCCGCGCGCACGTTCTGGCGGCGCTGTGCGCGCGAAAGCTTGGTGAGCAGCAGCGGCACCTCGACGTTGCGCTCGGCGGAGAGCACCGGTAGCAGATTGTAGAACTGAAAGACGAAGCCCACGTGGCGCGCGCGCCAGCGCGCGAGCTCCGCGCTCGAGAGTTGATCGAGCCGCTCGCCGGCCACGACCACCTCGCCCGAATCCGCGCGGTCGAGACCGCCGATGAGATTGAGTAGTGTCGTCTTGCCCGAGCCCGAGGGGCCCATGAGCGCCACGAACTCCCCGCCCTCGATCGACAGATCGAGCCCGTGCAGCACCTCGACCTGCTGCTTGCCGCGGGTGTAGCGCTTGACCACGTTCTTCAACGACACCACTTCCGCCATGATCGCCTGCTCCTTCGAGTGCGCCTGCGGGCCCGTGCGCTCAATCCCGGATCGCGACCCGCGCATTGTCCGACAGATGGGTGAAATCCCCTACCGCCACGCGCGTGCCGGCGGGTAGCCCCGAGAGCACCAGATCGCCCTCGCTGGTGTGGCCACTGACGCGCACCGTGCGGCGCTCGACGTTGCTGCCATCGAGCACGTACACCGTGCCGGAGTCCCCGTTGGTCTGGACCGCATCGCTCGGCAGCACCGTCATCGCGGGCCCCTGCTGGGCGTCGGCGCCCGCCGCGGGCTCGCTGAGGAAGGCTACGCGCGCGCCCATCTCCGGCAGGATGCGCGGATCGCGGACCTTGAAGCCGACGCGCACCTTGACGGTCGCCTTGGAGCGATCGGCGGTGGGGATGATGGCGGTGACGCTCGCCGGGATCGACCACTCCGGATAGGCGTTGAGGCGCACCACGGCGGGCTGGCCCGCATGCACCCGCTCGATGAAGTTCTCGCTCACATCGACTTCGGCCTCGAGCGAGTCCATATCGACGATGGTGCAGATGCCGGTGCGCGTAAAGCCGCCGCCCGCGCTGCTCGGGGAGACGATCTCTCCGGGCTGCGCCGCCTTGTCGGTGACGACGCCGGCAAAGGGCGCTCGCACGATGGTGTCGTCCTGGTTGCGCTGTGCCACCTCGAGAGCGGCGCGCGTGGCATCGACCATGCTCGCCTTCAGGTGATAGTCGGACTGCGCCGCATCGAAGGTGGATTTCGCCGTGTCGAAGTCCTGCGCGCTGATTACGCTCGAGGCTCGCTCGCGCGCGGTGCGCTCGAAGATCGGCCGCGCATCGTCGAGAGCGACCTTCGCGGCCTCGAGACTCGCCTGTTGCTCGGCCAGGGAGGCCTCCGCCTGCTCCAGCGCCGCGTGGGTATTGGAGTCATCGAGCCGCGCGACCACCTGGCCGGCGGCGACCTTGTCGCCCTCCTCGATGAGGACCTCGCGCACCCGCCCGACGATCTTGGAGGAGACGGTCGCCTCGCGCCGCGCCACGACGTAGCCGGAGGCATCGAGGAGCGAGGCGCCGGTGGCCGCCCGGGCGCCCGGCCCGCTCGGCAGTGGCCGCGCCACGGCCACCTGCACTGGCACGGCGGTGGAGCGTTGCCACTGCCACCAGCCAACCCCCGCGGCGATGGCTAGCACGACCAGCAGAATCGCTACCACCAGCCGGGCACTGCCCGGACCGCGCGTGCCGCGACGCACCGGAGGTGTGTCATCACCCCGGTCTATCCGCAGCTGCTGCAGCAAGGAGCTCTTGTCGTCCATCGGCGGACCTGAGGCGCGCGTGCGTGCTATCCCCGTCCCATTGGATGGGGTCCCCGTGATTGCTCGGACGTTCCGGACCGCGGCTCGCGAGCCCGGTATAGTGTTATATCAAAGTACAGCAGCTGGCGCGCGTCAAGTGCGCGAGCGGCGCCGTGCCGGCGGCCGAAGCCGGCCGTAGCCCCGGC
Source organism: Steroidobacteraceae bacterium (assembly GCA_035504015.1). Taxonomy (GTDB): domain Bacteria; phylum Pseudomonadota; class Gammaproteobacteria; order Steroidobacterales; family Steroidobacteraceae; genus JASHUC01. Next base: position 25,494 of record DATJSR010000252.1, on the reverse strand, counting down.
CTACGACTACTGGGGACCGCCCCAGACGCGCCCGGAGGCGAGCTGGGCATCCACCTCCTTCTCGGCCGCGAGCCAGTCTGCCTCCTCCTGCCCGGGGGCGAAGCCGCGCCGCTCCGCTCTGAGGTAGGCGGCCTCCGCAATCATTCCGCGGCGCACGTCCGCCGATACCGTGACGGGAGCGCGCACGCCTGCGGAGTCCTGGCCGGGTGCGCGCTTGGCGCGTGCGCGCACGCTGCTCGAGGCGGTCTCCTGTTTGCTCGACAGACTCGACTCGGAAGCGCTCACGGCCGTGGGCGATTGCGAGCTGCGACGGGGTTCATTGCTGCGACGTGTTGCCATCCGCTTCCTCCTGGAAAGGCACGCCCGCGCTAGCGTCGCGAGCGCATGGTGCCCGAGCGTACCATCCCCTGCAGATACTTGCGAAAGTCGCGGCCCAGGGACGCGTGCCCGAGCGCGTACTCGACGGTCGCCTGCAGGTAACCGAGCTTGCTGCCGCAGTCGTAGCGCTTACCGGTGAAGCGATGCGCGTAGACCGCCTCCTCGCGCATCAGCGCCGCGATGCCGTCGGTGAGCTGGATCTCCCCGCCGCTGCCGCGCCCGATGCGCTCGAGATGCTCGAAGATCGAGGGCGTGAGCACATAGCGGCCGACCACGGCGAGGGTCGAAGGCGCCTCGGCGGGCTTGGGCTTCTCGACGATGCTGCGCACGCGGCTGGTGGCACTCTTGTCGGCCTCGGTCTCGACGATGCCGTACTTCTCGGTGTCGCGCCGCGGCACCACCTCCACGCCCAGCACGCTCGCGCGCTTGGCCTCGTAGACCTCGGCCATCTGCTGCAGACAGGGCTTCTCGGCGCGGATCAAGTCATCCGCGAGATGCACGAAGAAGGGCTCCGCCCCGACCGCAGGCAGCGCGCACAGCACGGCATGACCGAGGCCCAGGGGCGCGGCCTGGCGGATGTAGATGCACGCCGCGTAGGAGGGCAGCACGCTGCGGATCTGGTTGAGCAGGTCGCTCTTGCCCTGCGCCTCGAGCATGTGCTCGAGCTCCTCGTCCGAGTCGAAGTGATCCTCGATCGCCCGCTTGGAAGCGCCCGTGATGAACACCAGCCGCCGCGCGCCTGCTGCGAGCGCCTCCTCCACCGCGTACTGGATCAGCGGCTTGTCGACGACCGGCAGCATCTCCTTCGGGCTCGCCTTCGTCGCCGGCAAGAAGCGGGTACCGCGACCGGCCACCGGAAAGACGGCCGTGCGGATGACGGATTGGGACTGCGACCTCATGCCAGTGCTCCTCGCGATCTTGAGCTCAAGAGCGGTACTCCCATTGTATGAAAGCCTTACAGCGCCCGGGCCGCCTCGTCGGTGCGATCGGCCCATTTGAAGACGGCCGGACGCATGCCATCCCACGAGCGGCACTTGGGACAGCGCCAGAACCAGCCCACGCTCAGCAGACCACATTCCTCGCACTGATAGCGCCCGCCCGCCGCCCCGATACGCGCGAGCAGCTCACCGAGCGAGGGCGTCGCACCTGCAGCACTCGCGAGCCCCGCATCTCCGCTCATGCGCCAGAGGCTGCCCGTGTCCTCGAGCGGCAAGGCGGTCGCCAGCAGCCAGGCGAGCTGGCGTGGGGTGAGCCGCCCCGTGCGCCGCAGCCGCGCGCACACCTCATCGAGCGCCTGCGGCTCCCGCAGCCGCTCCGCGAGCGCCAGGACGCGCGGGATGATCTCGAGCGCGAGCTCGGGCGCGGCCTCGAGGGATTGCAGATAGCGCTCGAGCGCGCCCTGCTGGTCCCCTGCGTTCTCGAGCAGGCGCGCCATCAGCACCGCGGCACGCGGCAGCCGCTCATCGTGATTGCGCGCCTGGCGGATCAGCACGCGCGCACGCTCCGCATCGCCTTGCACGATGGCATGCTCTGCGAGCTCACACAGATAGTGTGCGGCGATACTGCGTCGCTCGGATTGCAGATCGGCGGGCAGCTCGTGAAAGATCTTGAGCGCATGCGCCCACTCGCCCTGCTGCTCATAGATGCGCAGCAGCTGCTCGAGTGCCTCGCGTCGGTACTCGCGCGAGGCGGCGAGCTCCTCGAAGAGCCGCTCCGCCCGGTCCATGAGACCGGCGCTCAGATAGTCGAGTGCCAGGGCAAAGGTCGCCTGATCGCGCAGCACGGCGGCGCCGTGCTCGCGCAGCCGGGTGTGTACGGCGATCGCGCGATCGACCTCGCCGCGCCTTCTGAAGAGGCTGCCGAGTGCGAATTGGATCTCCGCCGCATCCCCGCCCGAGGCGGCCACCCGCGCGAACACCTCGGCGGCGCGATCGAAGCGATCGTTGATGAGATGATCGAGGCCGACGTAATAGTCGCGCGGCAGGCGCACGGTGCGCGCGCTGCCGTGACGACCGAGGAGCCACGCCGCGGCGAACACCGCCATGAATGCGAGCGCCAGCACCAGCGGTGGCAGCGGTAAATCGTTCATTTGGCCGTCCTCGGCCGGCCCGAAGGGCGAGGCCTGGGGACGTGCCGAGCGTACAGGCGCCACTTTTGCGGCCTGCTCGGCACGCGGCCTTCCTTCAGTCGCGAATCGGCCGGTCGGCGCCTTCGTTGACGCGCTCGCGCAGATCCTTGCCGGGCTTGAAGTGCGGTACGTACTTGCCCGAGAGCGCCACCGCCTCGCCGGTCTTGGGATTGCGCCCCTGACGCGGCGGGCGAAAATGCAGCGAGAAGCTGCCGAAGCCGCGGATCTCGATGCGCTCACCTTGCGAGAGCGCGTCGCTCATGATCTCCAGGATCTGCTTGAGCGCGAGCTCTACGTCCTTCGCGGGCAGGTGCTTCTGCTTGGCTGTGATGATCTCGATGAGCTCGGACTTGGTCATTGGGCTTCAGCTGCGATCCCCGATCTGCTCCTTGAGCAGATCGCCCAGGCTGGTGCCGCTCGGGGCCTGCTCGGAGCGGTAGCTCTGCACCGCCTCGGCTTCCTCGTGCATCTCCTTGGCCTTGATCGACAAGCTGATGGTGCGCGTCTTGCGGTCGACGCCGGTGAACTTCGCCTCGACGGCATCGCCCTGCTTGAGCACCGTGCGGGCATCCTCGATGCGATCGCGACCGAGCTCGGAGGCACGCAGCTGCCCTTCGACTCCGTTGCCGAGGTCGATGACGGCGCCGCGCGCGTCGACCTCCTTGACGGTGCCGCGCACGATGCTGCCCTTGGGGTTCTCGGCGATGTACGCGGAGAAGGGATCCTTAGCGAGCTGCTTGATGCCGAGGGAGATGCGCTCGCGCTCGGGATCGATCGAGAGCACCATGGCCTCGACCTGCTGGCTCTTTTGATAATTGCGCACCGCTTCCTCGCCGGGCTGGTCCCAGGAGATGTCCGAGAGGTGCACCAGGCCGTCGATGTTGCCCGGCAGCCCGATGAAGATGCCGAAGTCGGTGATCGACTTGATCTGACCGGTCACGTGATCGCCACGGTTGTAGTTCTCGGCGAATTCCTTCCACGGGTTCGCCTTGCACTGCTTCAGGCCGAGGGAGATGCGGCGGCGCTCCTCGTCCACATCGAGCACCATCACCTCGACTTCCTGGCCCGTGTGCACCACCTTCGCGGGGTTCACGTTCTTGTTGGTCCAGTCCATCTCCGAGACGTGCACGAGACCCTCGACGCCGTCCTCGATCTCGACGAACGCGCCGTAGTCGGCGATGTTGGTGACCTTGCCGAACACGCGCGTGTTGGGCGGGTAGCGGCGCGCGATGTTCTCCCACGGGTCGGCACCGAGCTGCTTCAAGCCGAGCGATACCCGCGAGCGCTCGCGGTCGAACTTGAGGATGCGCACCTCGATCTCATCGCCGACCTTGACCACCTCGGAAGGATGCTTGACGCGCTTCCAGGCCATGTCGGTGATGTGCAGCAAGCCATCGATGCCGCCGAGATCGACGAACGCGCCGTAGTCGGTGAGGTTCTTGACCGTGCCGCGGACCACCGCGCCTTCCTGCAGGTTCTCCATGAGCGCGCTGCGCTCGGCGGAGAACTCCTGCTCGACCACCGCGCGCCGCGAGACCACCACGTTGTTGCGCTTCTGATCGAGCTTGATGACTTTGAACTCGAGCGGCTTGCCCTCGAGATAGGAGGTGTCGCGCACCGGGCGCACATCCACCAGCGAGCCCGGCAGGAACGCACGCACGTTGTCGATCTCGACGGTGAATCCGCCCTTGACCCGTCCGGTGATGACACCGGTGACGATCTGGGAATTGTTGAAGGCCTGCTCGAGACGCGTCCAGGTGCGCGCGCGCTTCGCCTTCTCGCGCGACAGGCGTGTCTCGCCCGTGCCGTCCTCCACCGAATCGAGCGCGACCTCCACCTCATCGCCGGCCTTGACCTCGAGCTCCCCGCGCTCGTTCTTGAACTGCTCGGCGGGAATCACGGCCTCGCTCTTGAGGCCGACGTTGACGATGACCGCATCGGAGGTCACATCGACCACGAGCCCGGTGAGGATCATGCCGGGACGAATGCGCTGATTGGCGAGGCTTTCCTGGAACAGTTGGGCGAAACTTTCTGTCATACCTTCACATGCACGCCTGCGTGAGCGGTGGGCGCGCTCGAGATTTGATGTCCAATCCTGGGCCGGCATCATCGCCACCCAAGCTCCGATGTTGCAGCCGCCGCATCCTGCAGCGGCACCCGTGGGTCACCCCTTCACGCCTGAAGCCGGCTCAGCGCCACAAGGCGCATTGGCGTCCGAGTGCGAGCACGCGCTCGACCACCGCCTCGACCGTCATGCCGGTGGAATCGATCACGTGGGCGTCGGGTGCGGGCTTCAAAGGGGCGACGGCGCGCGTCGAATCCCTCAAGTCCCGCTCGGCGATCTCGCGCGAAAGGGCGGCAAGGCTAACACCCGACTCCTTGTCTTTCAACTGCTTATATCGTCGGTCCGCCCGCTCCGCCGCGCTCGCGGTCAGGAAGATCTTGAGCTCGGCACCCGGAAACACCACGGTGCCCATATCGCGTCCGTCGGCCACCAGGCCGGGGGGCTGGGCAAAGGCGATCTGACGTGACATAAGCGCCTGCCGCAGCGCCGGCCAGGCCGCCACGCGCGAGGCGCCCTGCCCAGCCAGCTCCGAGCGCAGCGCAACGCTCACATCGCGCCCCCCGAGCAGCACCCGCTCGCCCTCGGCGCCTGCGCCAAAGTGCACCTCCATGGCGAGCGCCGCCGCCACGTGCCCGGACACATCCTCGGGGTCGAGGCCGCGCGCCGCACCGGCGAGCGCCACCAGGCGATAGAGCGCGCCGCTGTCGAGCAGATGCCAGCCCGCATGTCCTGCGACCCAGCGGCTGATGGTGCCCTTGCCCGAGCCACTCGGACCATCGATGGTCACCACCGGAACCTTGCTCATCGCGCCTCCGAAACTCCCGCTTCAGTCGACTTCCACGATCGGTATCCCGACCGCGCGGGCGGTGGCGGTGAAGCCCGGGAAAGACGTGGCGACATTCGCCACATCGCGGATCTCGATCGGCGAGCGCGCCTTCAGGCTCGCCACGGCGAAGGCCATGGCGATGCGGTGATCGCCGTGGCTGTCGATGCTGCCGCCGCCAAAACCCTCGCCCCCCCGGATCCACAGGCCATCGGGGAGCAGATCGCACTCGGCTCCGAGCGCGGCGAGACCCGCGGCCATGACGGCGAGCCGGTCGCTCTCTTTCACGCGCAGCTCGAGCGCGCCACGCACCAGGGACTCCCCCGCCGCACAGGCGGCTGCGACGAAGAACACCGGGAACTCATCGATGGCCAGGGGCACGAGCGCCTCGGGGACCTTGATGCCCTGCAGCTCACTCGCGCGCACCTCGATATCGGCGACGGGCTCGGCGTGCTCGGCGCTCAGGCCGTGCCGGTGCACACGGATATCCGCCCCCATCTGCTGCAGCAGCTCGAGCAATCCCGTGCGCGTCGGATTGATGCCGACATTGCGTAGCAGCAGCGGCGCGCGCGCCGCGAGGCACCCGGCCACCAGAAAAAACGCCGCCGAGGAGAAATCCCCCGGCACCTCGACGTGGGTGCCGCTGAGTGGCTGCCCGCCCTCCATGGCGATGCTGCCCGCGCCGCGCAGCAGCTCCACCCCGAACGCGCTCAGCATGCGCTCGCTGTGATCGCGCGTCGGGGCGGGCTCGAGGATGCGGGTACGTCCGTGCGCCGTGAGGCCCGCCAGCAGGATGGCGGATTTCACTTGCGCGCTGGGGACCGGCAGCGCGTACTCGATGGCCGTGAGCGAGCAGCCCCCGTGAAGGCGCACGGGCGGTCGGCCCTCGAGCGTGTCGATCCGGGCTCCCATGAGGCGCAGGGGTACCGCGACGCGCTCCATGGGCCGGCGCATCAGCGAGGCATCCCCGATCAACGTCGAATCGAAGGCCTGTCCGGCGAGCAGTCCCATCGACAACCGCATGGCAGTGCCGGCATTGCCCATGTCGAGCGGGCCTGCGGCAGCGCGTAGCCCTCCGGTGCCCACACCGTGCACGATCACCCGCTCGTGCGCGGGCCGCTCGATGCGCACGCCGAGCCCACGCAGCGCCGCAAGCGTTGCCAGGCAGTCCTCGCTCTCGAGAAAGCCGCTGATCTCGGTCGTGCCTTCGGCAATTCCGCCGAGCAGCAGCGCACGATGCGAGATCGACTTGTCCCCGGGCACCGTGAGCTCGCCGGCGACGGCGCCGCCCGGCTCGAGCAGGTAGCGTCTCATGCGGCGTGCCTGCGGATCATGTCACCCCTGGCGGCTCACGTGACGGCACGTGGATAGGAGCCCAGGATACGGAAAAGCGACGCCCGCTTCTGTAGCGCCGCGAGCGCCCGCGCGACACGCGGCTCCTGCGCGTGCCCCTCGATGTCGATGAAGAAAACATAATCCCATTTGCGCCGTTGCGAGGGCCGCGACTCGATGCGCGTCATGCTGATGCGATGCCGCGCCAGCGGCTCGAGCAGACGAAAGAGCGCCCCGGCGGAATCGGTATGCCCCACCGAGACGAGCAGCGTGGTGCGGTCACGGCCGCTTGCGGCGAGCAGCTTGCGCCCGAGCACGAAGAAGCGCGTGGTATTGTCCGCGCGGTCCTCGATATCGCTTGCCAGCAGCGTCAGGCCATACACCTCTGCGGCAGTCGCCCCGGCGATCGCCGCCGTGCCCTTCTCGTCGCGCGCCCGGCGCGCCCCTTCCGCGTTGCTCGCGACCGCCACGCGCTCGATGCCGGGAAGGTGCTCATCGAGCCAGGCGCGACACTGCGCGAGCGCCTGTTGATGCGAGCAGACGCGCTCGATCGACTCGAGCCCGCGCATCCGCCCCATCAGGTGCTGATGGATGCGCAGCTCGATCTCGCCGCAGATCTTCACGGGCGAGGAGATGAAGCGATCGAGGGTGTTGATGACCATCCCCTCGGTGGAGTTCTCGATGGCGACGACGCCGAAATCGACGCTGCCCGACTCGACCTCGTGGAACACCTCATCGACCGAGGGCAGCGGCAGGGCGCGCACCGAGTGACCGAAGTGCGTGAGCACGGCCGCCTGCGTAAAGGTGCCCTCGGGCCCGAGGAAGGCGACCTTGAGGGGCTCCTGCTGCGCCAGGCACGCGGACATGATCTCGCGAAACAGCCGCAGCACCTCCTCGTCCCGCAGTGGGCCGCGGTTGCGCTCCTTGACGCGCCGCAGAACCTCCGCCTCGCGCTCGGGGCGATAGAAATCGATGAGCCGACCGTCGGCGCGCTTGGAGATGCCCACGCGCTGGGCGAGTAGCGCGCGCTCGTTGAGCAGCGCATGGATCTGCTCATCGACCGCATCGATGCGCGTGCGCACGCCCGCCAGATCGGCCGGTCCTGCGGGATCGGCGGTGCGGTCGGCGGCGGGATCGGCGGTGCGGTCTGCGGCGGGGTCAGCGGCACCCCCTGCCGCGCCCGGGCCGGGCCCATCGGCTGCGCGCCGAGCATGCGCCGTCGAGCGCCGCGCCCCATCGATGCGCCGCCCCTTGCGCGCTTTGGCGCGCCGCGCCGCACGGCGCCCCCCTGCGCCTCGCAATGGCCCTGCTGCCATGACTCCCCTTTGCCGGCTAGATGATGCGCGCCGCGAGCACTCCGTCGATGCTGCGCAGACGCCCCAGCAGCTCCTCGCTCACGGACCCCTCGGTATCGATGATCGTGTAGGCGTACTCGCCGCGCGACTTGTTGAGCAGATCGGCGATGTTCAGTCGCTCGGCCGCGAGGCAGGTGGAGATCTGGCCGACCATGTTCGGCACATTGCTGTTGGCGATGGCGAGCCGCGTGGTGCCGGCCACCCGCGGCAGCACCGCCTCGGGATAGTTCACGGAGTGGCGCACGTTGCCGTTCTCGAGGAACTCGCGCAGCGTATCGACGACCATGATCGCGCAATTCTCCTCGGCCTCGTAGGTGGAGGCGCCGAGGTGCGGCAGCGCGACCACCTTCGGGTGACCCTTCACCGCATTGCTCGGAAAGTCGCAGACGTAGGCGCGCAGCCGTCCGGCATCGAGCGCCGCGAGCATCGCCTGCTCATCGACGATGGGGGCGCGGGCGAAGTTGAGAATGACGCCCCCGCGGCGCATCAGCTTCAGGCGCGCCTCGTTGACGAGGTGGCGCGTCTCGGCGTTGAGCGGCACGTGCACGCTCACCACGTCCGCGCGGGCGAACAGATCATCGAGCGAAAGTGCCTGCTCGACGCTCGCCGAGAGTTGCCAGGCACGCTGCACGGTGATCTGCGGATCGTAGCCGAGCACCTTCATGCCGAGCGCGAGCGCGGCGTTGGCGACCTCCACGCCCACTGCCCCGAGCCCGACGACCGCCAGCGTGCGCCCGGGCAACTCGAAGCCGACGAAGCGCTTCTTACCCTCCTCGACCGCCTCGTCGATGGCCTCATCGCTGCCTTGCAGCGCTCGCGCGAAATCCCAGCCCGCGCAGATCTGCCGCGCGGCGAGCAGCAATCCGGCGAGCACCAGCTCCTTGACGGCGTTGGCGTTGGCGCCGGGCGCATTGAAGACCGGCACGCCGCGCCTGCTGAGCTGGGGCACCGGAATGTTGTTGACGCCCGCTCCGGCACGCGCCACGGCGAGCAGCGAGTCGGGCAGCTCGAGCGAGTGCATGTCGGCCGAGCGCAGCAGGATCGCCTGCGGTGCGGCGAGGTCGCTGGCGACCTCGTAGCGATCGCGCGGCAGGCGCTCGAGACCGCGCGAGCTGATGTTGTTGAGCGTGAGGATGCGGTAGCGCATGGTTGAGGTGCGACACGCTAGCCGTGGCGCCGCTCGAACTCCTTCATGAACTCGGTGAGTGCCCGCACGCCCGCGAGCGGCATCGCATTGTAGAGGCTCGCGCGCATCCCCCCCACCGAGCGGTGGCCCTCGAGATTGGTGAGGCCAGCGGCCTCGGCCTCGGTGAGAAAGCGCTTATCGAGCTCGGGGCGGGCGAGCGTGAAGGGCACGTTCATCCACGAGCGCGAGGTCTTCTCGACCGGATTGCGGTAGAAGCCGGAGGCATCGATGGTGCCGTAGAGCAGGCGCGCCTTGGCCTCGTTGCGCTCGGCGGCGGCGGCGAGCCCACCGCCCGCCTTGAGCCACTTGAGCACGAGCCCGGCGAGATACCAGGCGAAGGTGGGCGGGGTATTGGGCATGGAGCCATCGGCCGCCAGCGCCCGGTAGTCGAGCACGCTCGGCACCTCCGCACGGGCGTGCCCGATCAGATCCTCGCGCACGATGAGCACCGTGAGGCCCGCGGGCCCGATGTTCTTCTGCGCTCCGGCGTAGATCACCCCGAAGCGCTGCACCTCGATCGGCCGCGACAGCAGCGTGGAGGACATGTCGGCGACGAGCGGCACGGCGGCCGCATCGGGTACGTACCCAAACTCCACCCCACCGATGGTCTCGTTGGGCGTGTAGTGCAGATACGCCGCTGCCGGGGAAGGGCGCAGCGCGGCGCGTTCGGGGACGCGGTTGTAGCCGGATGCCGCCTCATCGGCAATGACGCTGACGCGGCAGTAGCGCTGCGCCTCGCCGATCGCCTTCTTCGACCAGGCACCGGTGTTCACGTAATCGGCGCTCGCATCGCGCGCGGCGAGGTTGAGCGGCACGGCCGCGAACTGCGCCGTGGCGCCGCCCTGCGCGAGCAGCACCTGGTAGCCGCGTGGGATGGCGAGCAGCTCGGTGAGCAGCGCCCGCAACTCCGCGGCGACGGCGCCGAAGGCCTTGCTGCGATGGCTCACCTCCATGACGGACATCCCCGAGCCGTGCCAGTCGGTGAGCTCCTCGCGAGCTTGCTCGAGCACTTCCTGGGGCAGCATCGCCGGCCCCGCAGCGAAATTGAAGACGCGCATCAGCTGCCCGGCGGCTGCGGCGGCAGATCGGCCAGCTCGCTCCCCTCGGGATCCTCGCCGTTGAGCGATTCGATGCGCTCGACACCGGTGAGCCGCTCGCTTTCGCCGAGGCGGATGAGGCGTACACCCTGGGTGTTGCGTCCGACCACGGAGATCTCATCGACCGGCGTGCGCACCAGAGTGCCGCTGGAGCTGATGAGCATGATCTGTTGCCCCGGTGTCACTTGCAGCGCAGCCACGAGGGCGCCGTTGCGCTCGCTCGTCTGCAGAGCAATGACGCCCTGGCCGCCACGGCCGTGAACGGGAAAGTCATCGAGCGCGGTGAGCTTGCCGTAGCCGTTCTCCGAGGCGGTGAGCACCAGGCCCTCCCCCACCACGATCAGGGCGATCAGCTCGTGCGCGGCACCCAGGCGTACCCCGCGCACGCCCGCCGCATCGCGTCCCATGGCGCGCACTTCGTGCTCATGAAAGCGGATCGCCTTGCCCCCGCTCGTGCACAGGATGATCTCCCGCTGCCCGTCGGTGAGGGCGACGCCCACGAGCCGATCGTTATCGTGCAGATCGACCGCGATGATTCCACTCGCGCGCGGCCGCGAGAACGCGGCGAGCGGCGTCTTCTTGACCGTGCCCTGGCTCGTGGCCATGAACACGAAGTGCTCCTCATCGAACTGCTTGACCGGCAGGATGGCGTTGATCTTCTCGCCCTCCTCGAGAGGCAGCAGATTCACCATCGGCTTGCCGCGCGCGCCGCGGCCGGCCTGCGGAATCTCGTACACCTTGAGCCAGTACACCTTGCCGCGATTGGAGAAGCACAGCACGGTGTCGTGCGTGTGCGCGACGAACAGCTTCTCGACGAAGTCCTCGTCCTTGACCGCGGTCGCCGCGCGGCCGCGGCCGCCGCGACGCTGTGTCTGGTACTCGGTCACCGGCTGCGAGCGTGCATAGCCCGCGTGCGAGAGCGTGACGACCACGTCCTGCGGCTCGATGAGGTCCTCGGTGCTGAGATCCAGATGATCTCGATTGATCTCGGTGCGCCGCGCATCGCCGTAGGCCTCGCGCATCTCGATGAGCTCGGTGCGCACCACCTCGGTCAGGCGCTCGGGGCGGGCGAGAATGTCGGTGAGATTGCCGATCGCGGTGAGCAGGTCGTGATACTCGGCGACGATCTTGTCCTGCTCGAGCCCGGTGAGCCGGTGCAGGCGCATGTCGAGGATCGCCTGCGCCTGGGTCTCCGACAGACGATAGCCCGTGCCGCTCAAGCCGAGCTCGCTCGAGATCCCATCCGGACGCGTGGACAGCGCACCGCTGCGCGCCAGCAGCTCCTGCACGATGCCCGGCACCCAGATGCGCGCGGTGAGGCCTGCGCGCGCCTCCGCCGGTGAGGCGGCGCGACGGATGAGCGCGATCACCTCATCGATGTTGGCGAGCGCGACGGCGAGGCCCTCGAGGATGTGCGCCCGCTCGCGCGCGCGCGCCAGGTCGTGGATGGTGCGCCGGGTGACGATCTCGCGCCGATGACGGATGAACGCCTCGAGCATCTCCTTCAGCGAGAACAGCTTCGGCTGCCCGTCCTGCAGGGCGATCATGTTGATGCCGAACACCGTCTCCATCGGCGTCTGCGCATACAGATTGTTGAGGACGATCTCGGCCACCTCGCCGCGCTTCAATTCGATGACGACGCGCATGCCGTCCTTGTCCGATTCGTCGCGCAGCTCGGAGATGCCCTCGAGCTCCTTGTTGCGCACCAGGTCGGCGATGCGCTCGAGCAGGCGCGCCTTGTTCACCTGATAGGGCAGCTCGGTGATGATGATCGCCTGACGGGTGGTGCCCTCGAGGTCCTCGGTGTGCGTGCGCGCGCGCAGCAGCAGTCGTCCGCGCCCGGTGCGGTACGCCGTCGCGATCTCCTGCGCGCCGTTGATGATGCCGGCGGTGGGAAAATCCGGACCCGGAACGTGCTGCATCAGCTCGGCGAGCGGCAGCGTCGGATCGTCGAGCAGCGCCACGCAGGCGTTGATCACCTCGGTCAGGTTGTGCGGCGGAATGTTGGTCGCCATGCCGACCGCGATACCTGCCTGACCGTTGATCAGCAGGTTCGGCACGCGCGTCGGCAGCACCGAGGGCTCGGTCTCCGACTCGTCGTAGTTCGGCGTGAAGTCGACCGTTTCCTTCTCGATGTCGGCGAGCAGCTCGTGCGCGATGCGCGCCATGCGCACCTCGGTGTAGCGCATCGCTGCCGGAGGATCCCCGTCCACCGAGCCGAAATTGCCCTGTCCGTCGATGATCACGTAGCGCATCGAGAACGGCTGCGCCATGCGTACGATGGTGTCGTACACCGCCGAATCGCCGTGCGGGTGGTACTTGCCGATCACGTCGCCGACGACACGCGCGGACTTTTTGTAGGGCTTGTTGTAGTCGTTGCCGAGCTCGCGCATCGCGTAGAGCACGCGCCGATGTACCGGCTTCAAGCCATCGCGCACATCGGGCAGGGCGCGGCCGACGATCACGCTCATGGCGTAGTCGAGATAGGACTGCCGCATCTCGTCTTCGAGGTTGACGGGCAGGACTTCGCGCGCGATCTCGCTCATGCTTCCGGGGTGGGTCAAATGAGGCTCAACAAAGCTCAAAAGTATAGCACAGCAGGGCCTCCCGACCGTGCCCGGCACAGCTCGCGCGAGGCGCCTGCGAGACGCCCTCGCAGAGGCGCGGCGCCGCAGCGCCACACACACGCGGAGCCGGCCCGATATACTCGCCCGCAGCCGCCCTGCAGCGCTTTACTCATTACGCGCGATGTCCACCGCCCAAGCTGTCGATCTGCTCATCAGCGCCCGCTGGGTGCTGCCGATCGCACCGGCGCAGCGGGTACTCGCCGATCACGCCGTCGCCGTGAGCGAGGGGCGCATCCTCGCGCTCGGCAGCACCGCCGAGCTCGAGCGGCGCTATGTGCCGCGCGAGCGCATCGAGCGTCTCGAGCACGTGCTGCTGCCAGGGCTGGTGAACGCCCACACGCGCATCGGTCTCACGTTGCTGCGGGCACGCGCGGCCGAGCGCCCCGCCTGGCCGCTCGCCGTTGCCGATGCGGAGCGTCCCGCGCGCCTCCTCACTGCCGATCAGGTGAGCGCGGGCGCGCGGCTCGCGATCGCGGAGATGCTGCGCGCGGGGATCACCTCCTTCGCGAGCGAGGATGCGTATCCGCAAGAGATCGCGCGCATCGCCGCGGCGCTGCGCATGCGCGCGGCGATCGGCCTGCCGGTGAGCGAGCGCTCCGGCGGCTGGGCGCAGGGCGCCACGGCGCACCTGGCGCAGGCCGCACGGCTCTGGGACGAGTACCGCGCCGATCCGTGCGTGCGGCTGTACTTTGCGCCCGAGTCGCTCGAGGGCCTCGAGGATGCAACCCTCGAGCGCGTGCGCACCGTGGCCGATGAGCTCGATGCGCGCGTCGCCATGCCGGTGCACCGCTCGGAGAGCGCGATCGCGGCGAGCCGCGCGCGCGATGGCCGCCGGCCGCTCGAGCGGCTGCAGGGGCTCGGCCTGCTGCGCCCGGGATTCACGGCCCTGCACATGAATCGTCTCAGCGATGCCGATCTGCAGCTGATCGCGCGCACCGGCATCGCGGTGGTCGCCTGCCCGCAGGCGAATCTGCGCCGCGGCTTCGGCGGCTGCCCCCTGCCCGCGCTCCTCGAGGCCGCGGTGCCCGTGGGCCTGGGCACGGGAAGTCCCACGGCCGTACTCGCGCTCGACATGCTCGCCGAGGCGCGCGCGGCGCTGTGGCAGCTCGCCGCAGGACCGGCGGTCGCGGCGCTGCCGCGCGCGGCCAGCGCCTTGCGCCTCGCCACCCTCGGGAGCGCTCAGGCGCTCGGGCTCGCCGCCGAGGTGGGCTCGATCGAGGCCGGCAAGGCGGCCGATCTCATTGCCATCGACCTGCGCACGCTCGCCTGCAGCCCCGAGCCCGATCCGATCGAGGCGACGCTGCTCGGGGTCACACGCGAGCGTGTGAGCGATGTGTGGATCGGTGGTCGCGCCGCGCTCGCGCAGGGACGACTGCTCGCCTTCGACGAGGAGGAGCTGCTCGCCAGCGTACGCGACCGGGCCGCGCCACGGCCGGCGATCAGCGGAGTCGGGGCGTGAGCGCGGGCTCCCGCGGCGCGGCTCTGCACGGCGCCATCAATGCCGATGCGGCCGAGCTCGACAAGTTCGCCGCCGCCGCGGCGCGCTTCTGGGATCCCGCGGGTGAGTTCCGGCCGCTGCACGCGCTCAACCCAGTGCGCGCGCAGTTCTTGCGCGAGCGCGCCGCGCTCCCTGGAGCGCGCGTGCTCGATGTGGGCTGCGGCGGCGGGCTGCTCGCCGAGACGCTCGCCTCCGATGGCGCGCAGGTGACGGCGATCGATCTGGCGCCGGCGATGATCGAGGTCGCGCGCGCCCACGCCGCCGAGCGCTCGCTCGCCATCGACTACCGCCTGACATCGGCAGAGGCGCTCGCAGCGAGCCATCCCGGCGGCTTCGATGTGATTACCTGCATGGAGATGCTCGAGCACGTGCCCGACCCCGCCGCGATGCTCACGACCTTCGCGCGCCTCGCCCGCCCCGGTGCGCAGCTCTTCGTCTCCACCGTGCATCGCACCGTCAAGTCCTTTCTCGGCGCCATCGTCGCGGCGGAGTATCTGCTCGGGCTGCTGCCGCGCGGCACGCACGAGTTCGAGCGCTTCATCCGCCCCTCCGAGCTCGCCCGCTGGGGACGCGCCGCCGGCCTCGAGCTGCGCGAGATCGCGGGCATGAGCTACGACCCGGTACGTCACCAGTGCCGGCTCACCCGCGATCCGGCCATCAACTATCTCGCATGGCTCAGCGCGTCGCGATGAGCGGGGAGCTCCCCGGCGCGCAGTGCATGCCGCTCGAGCGCACCGCGGCCGCATGAGCAGCCCGACACTTGCGGCCCTCATCGCCGGCGCGGCGCTCTGGGGCGCGCTCTTCGGCTTCGTGCTCGCGCGGCTGCGCTGCGCGCGCCAGCAGCGCGAGCTCGCCGTGGCACTCGAGGCCGCGCGCACCCGCCTCGGCGCACTGACCGAGCAGCAGGCCGCGGGCGGCGCCGACGCCGAGCTGCGCCTGCGGGGCGCCTTCGATCAGCTTGCCGGCAAGGCACTGCGCGCCAACAGCGAGCTGTTCTTGCAGCTCGCCCGCGAAACGCTCGGTCGCGAGCTGGCCGTGGGCAGCGGAGCGCTGCGCGAGCGCGAGCAGGCGCTCGCGCAACTCATCGAGCCGCTGCGCGCCGCCCTCGAGCACACGCAGCAGCAGGTGCTGGCGCTCGAGCGCGAGCGACGCGAGGCCTTCGCCACGCTGCGCAGCCAGCTCGAGAGCCTCAACGAGGCCCAGGCGCAGCTCTCGCGCGAGACGCGCAACCTGGTCACGGCGCTGCGCCGGCCCGAGGTCCGCGGGCGCTGGGGCGAGCTCACGCTGCGCCGCGTCGTGGAGCTCGCCGGGATGAGCGAGCACTGCGACTTTCACGAGCAGCTGCACGTGAGCGCCGAGCAAGGCGCCATCCGCCCCGACCTGGTGGTGCACATGCCAGAAGGGCGCGATCTGGTCGTCGATGTGAAGACCCCCCTCGAGGCCTATCTGGAGGCGCTCGATGCCGCGAGCGAGGAGGGGCGTCGCAGCGCGCTCAAGCGTCACGCGCAGCAGCTCGAGCAACGGGTGCGCGAGCTCGCCTCCAAGCAGTACTGGGCACAGTTCGAGCGCAGCCCGGAGTTCGTGGTGCTGTTCCTGCCCGGGGACCAGTTCCTCTCGGCGGCGCTCGCCGAGCGACCGCAGCTGCTCGAGAGCGCCTTCGCACAGTCGGTGATTCTGGCGACGCCCTCGACGCTCATCGCCTTGCTCAAGTCCGTCGCCTACGGCTGGCGCCAGGCCGCCGTCGCCGAGAATGCGGCGCTCATCCGCGAGCTCGGCGAGGACCTCTTCCGGCGCCTTGCGCAGTTCACGGGCCACCTGAGCAAGCTCGGCCAGCGCCTGGGGGGCGCACTCGATTCCTACAACGCCGCGGTCGGCTCCCTCGAGCGCCACGTGCTGCCCGAGGCACGCCGCTTCCCCGGGCTCGGCATCGGCGCAAGCGCAGCACTGCCGCCGCTCTCGGCCATCGAGCGCCGGCGCGCGGCGCTGCAGGGTCTGCAGGAGCTCACGGGCGCCGCGCCGGCAGCAGGCGAGGCTGATGGCCACGAGGGCTGAGCCTGCTGCGGCCACGCGCTATTTCGCCGCGCTGTACTCGCCTCCGCAGCCGCGGCGCGCGCTCGAGCAGCTCACCGGGATCGAGCTCGAGATCGCGGCGGCGCTGCGCCCAGGCCTCGAGCATCACATCGCGCACGTGCGCCTGGCGTGGTGGCGCGAGGAGTGCGAGCGCACCCGCCGCGGTGCGCCCGTACATCCGCTCACACGCGGCCTGCTGGCCGAGCTCGGCGGCCTCGAGGTCGACTTGAGCGGTCTCGTCGACACCGCAGCGTGGGATCTGGCGGCGGCCACGTTTGCAACCCGCACGGAGCTTGCCGGATATTGCGAGCGCTGGGCGCGCTCGCTCACGGAGCTGGCTGCGGCGAGTGCCGCGCAGAGCGCGGTCGAGCGCCAAGCGCTCGCCCGTGCCGGCCGCACACTCGGCGTGGCGCTGCGCGAGCTGCAGATGCTCGCCGAGCTGGCGCAAGATGCGCGCGCGGGTCGGCTGCGTGTGCCGCTCGATGAGCTCGAGCGTGCCGGCGTCGAGCCCGAATCGCTCGCCCGCGATCCCTGGCCGCCCGCACTGTGCGTGCTGCTGCGCTCGCGCTCGACGGTGCTGCGCGCCGAGCTCACCGCCGCCGCGACGCAGCTGCCGCCCGAGGCGCAGTCGCGCCTGCGCGGGCTGCTCGCGTGGGCGGCACTTGCGCTGCGGCAGGCGCGGCTCACGGAGCAGGCGCTGCCGCGGCAGGTACGCATCGGGCGCGCGCAGCGTCTGAGCGATGCCTGGCTCGCCTGGCGCGCTGCGCGCCGCGCCGCGCGCGGGCACTTTGCGATCTAGCAACGAGGAGCGAGCGGTGAGTACGGCATTCGATCCACGACTGTGCACGCTCGGTGAGCGCGAGCTCGAGGGGCGGGTGATCGCGATCACCGGCGCAAGCGATGGCATCGGGCGCGCCGTCGCGCTCGATTGCGCGCGCCATGGCGCGAGCGTCGTCCTCATCGGTCGGCGCCAGCGCAAGCTCGCCGCCGTGCTCGATGAGATCGAGGCACTGCCCGGCGCACCGCGTACCTCGACGGTCGCGGTGCTCGATCTCGAGCATGCGCTGGCCCAGGACTACGATCGCTTGAGCGCGGCCATCGGCGAGCGCTTCGGGCGCCTCGATGGACTGCTGCACAACGCGGCGCTGCTCGGCACGCTCGCACCCATCGAGCACTACGACGTGCCGACCTGGTGTCGCGTGCTGCACGTCAACCTCACGGCGGCCTTCGCGCTCACGCAGGTGCTGTTGCCGGCGCTCAAGCGCTCGGCCGATGCCTGCGTCCTCTTCAGCTCGAGCAGCGTGGGTCGGCGGGGCAAGGCGTACTGGGGCGCCTATGCGGTCTCGAAGTTCGGCGTGGAGGGTTTGACGCAGGTGCTGGCCGCAGAGCTCTGCGACATCACCTCGATTCGGGTGAATGCGCTCAATCCGGGGCCGGCGCGCACGCGCATGCGCCGTCAGGCGTATCCGGCCGAGGACGCAGCGCAGCTACCCGAGCCGCAGGCCCTCACACGTCCCTACCTGGCGCTGCTCGGACCCGCGAGCCGCGGCATCACGGGGGCGAGCTTCGATGCTCAGCCGCTGCCAGCAGCGAGCGCAGCTCCTCCGGGTTGAGGCGCCGGAAGCGCCCGCGCCCGAGCGCACGATCGAGGCTCACCGGTCCCAAGCGCGTGCGCAGGATGCGGCTCACGCGCGCACCCTGCCGCTCGAAGAGCTGGCGCACGTCCTTGCCGCTGGCACCGCGCACGCTCAGCGCGTACCACTGATTGCTCGCTTCACCGCCCGCCGGCTGGCACTCGAGCACCTCGAGCGCGATGCCGCGATCGAGCTGCCCGGCGCGCAGCTGCTCGAGCTGAGTCTCATCCAGGCCGCCGAGGACCCGGACGCGAAACTCCACCGTGAGGCCGCGGACGGCACGCTGCAGGCGCTCGGCGAGCTCACCGTCTGAGGTCACGAGCTCGAGGCCCCCATCGGGCAATGGCATCGGACTCACCGGCACGAAGCGCCGTCCGGCGATGCGCGGCAAACGCTCGATGAGACTCGCTGGCACCTCATCGCGCTCGGCGCGGTCCTGACCGGGGGCGACGTCAGAGCCGCTGGCGCGGGCTTGCGGGGGGATGTTTCCTGAGTCGATAGCCGCCGCGTCCGCTCCTGCGTGCCGGGAGCGCCGCGGCGGGGCGAGCGGCTCCCCGGGTGAGCGATGACACAGCAGCACCTGCTGGGCCGCGGCCGGGCGATGGCGAATCAGCCGTCCGTCGAGGCGGATCTGATCCGCTGCGCTCACGCGCATCCCGAGCTCGGCGGGGTGCGAGTTCACGGTGAGCCGTCCGGCACGGATCCACTCCTCTGCCGCACGTCGCGAGGCGAGTCCGAGCCGTGCCAGCGCCTTCTGCAGGCGCTCGCCGGCACGCGCGGCGGGCGCTTGGGCGGGCGAGGCGCCAGCCGGCGAGGCATTGCGCGGCCGGGACCGCAGCCGGCGGCTCGGCCGGGATGCTCCCCCAGCGCGTCGTGGCGCGCCGGAGCGAGGGGCTCGCGAGCGCATCGTGCCCGCCCTCCTTTCAGCGGTGCCGCTCAGTCGCTGAGGCCAAGGGGGCCTGCGACCAGTCCGGCGGGCGGCGCATCGCTCTCCGACTCATCATCCTCGCGAGCGCTCAGCTCCGGCGCATCCGCCTCGGCCGACCCGGCCGCCTCGGCCGCGGAGTCCGCGGAGTCCGCGGCAGGCACATCGACCTGCCCCAGCGCGAGCTGCACATTGAGCTCGCCCATGGCCTTGAGCTCGGCGAGAGGCGGCAGCTCATCGAGGCTCTTCAGCCCGAAGTAGTCGAGAAACTCGCGCGTGGTGCCGAGCAGCTCGGGTCGTCCCGGGACGTCGCGGTGTCCGGCGACACGCACCCAGTTACGCTCGAGCAGCGTCTTGATGATGTTGGGATTGACGGCGACACCGCGTACCGACTCGATCTCACCGCGCGTGATCGGCTGCCGATACGCGATGAGCGCGAGGGTCTCGAGCAGTGCCCGTGAGAAGCGCGGGGGCCGCTCGGGCCAGAGCCGGGAAATCTCCCCTGCGAGCTCGCGGCGCACCTGCACCCGAAAGCCGGCCGCGGTCTCCTTGATCTCGATGCCGCGGCCCGCGTACTCGGCGCTGAGCAGCTCCAGTGCGGCGCGCACTTCCGCCTGCTCGGGCGGCTCGGGTCCCTCGAAGAGCCCTGCCAGCTCGGGCAGCTGCAGGGGGCGCCCCGCTGCGAGCAGCGCGGCCTCCACGACGTTCTTGACGTGCGACTCGCTCATGTCTCGCTCGCTCCGGGATCATCCGCTCCCTGATCATCCGTTCCGGGATCATCCGCTCCGTGCTCTGCCGAAGCGTGTCCATCCGCGTGCTGCTCGGCCGCTTGCGCCTCATCCCCCACAGCCTGCGCGGCGTCGTTGTCGGCGACCAGTCGCAGGCCGCGCGCACCGGATGCCGCACGCACGTGCAGCGGCGCATACGGCTGCGCCTGCACGATCTCGATCAGCCCTTCGCGCACCAGCTCCAGGATGGCGACGAAGGTGACCGTGATGCCCATGCGGCCCTCCTCGGGCCGAAACAGCCGCACGAACTCGATGAAGCTTGCCTGCCCGAGCGCGGCGACGATGTCGGTCATGCGGGAGCGCACCGAGAGTCGCTCGCGCTCGACACGATGGTGCGCAAACAGCTCCGCCCGCACCACCACGTCCTTGAAGGCGGCGAGCATCTCCTGCAGCGTGACCTGCGGCAGCAGTCGCACGACCTTGCGGTCGTTGAGCGGCGCCGAGGCGTGCCACACGTCGCGCTCGAGGCGCGGCAGCTCATCGAGGCCCGCGGCGGCCTGTTTGAAGCGCTCGTACTCCTGCAAGCGGCGCACCAGCTCGGCGCGCGGATCCTCATCGGCTGCGTCCGCGGCCGCATGGGCTCGCGGCAGCAGCATGCGCGACTTGATCTCCGCCAGCGTCGCTGCCATCACCATGTACTCGCCGGCGAGCTCGAACTGCAGATCCTGCATGAGCTCGATGTACTGCATGTACTGGCGCGTGATCTCCGCGATAGGGATGTCGAGCACCTCGAGGTTCTGGCGCCGAATCAGGTACAGCAGCAGATCGAGCGGTCCCTCGAAGGCCTCGAGGAACACCTCGAGCGCCTGCGGCGGGATGTACAGGTCACGCGGCAGGTGCGTGACCGGCTCACCGTTCACGACGGCGAAGGGCATCTCGACCTGCTCCGGGGCGGCAGGAGCGAGCGTGCTCGGCGGCGGCTCGTTCGCGACCACGATTCGCAACTCCGGTTTTTCGCTCACATTAATCCGCCCGCAGGTGCATGGCGCGGCGTACCTCGTCGAGGGTGGCCCGCGCGGCCTCGCGCGCCTTCTCGGCGCCCTCGCTGACTATACTGCGAAGCAGCTCCGGATTGTCCTCGAACTCCTGCGCGCGACGCCGCCAGGCGCGCACCTCCTCGACCACCTTCTCGATCACCGGCTTCTTGCAGTCGAGGCAACCGATACCCGCCGAGCGGCACCCCTCGCTGGCCCAGCGCTGGGTGGCCTCATCGGAGTAGATCTTGTGCAGGTCCCAGACCGGACACTTCTCCGGATCGCCCGGGTCGGTGCGCCTCACCCGCGCCGGATCGGTCTGCATGGTGCGCAGCTTCTGCGCCACCGCGTCCGGATCCTCGCGCATCCCGATGGCATTGCCGTAGGACTTCGACATCTTGCGCCCATCGAGCCCCGGCACGCGCGGGGTGCTCGTGAGCAGCACCTGCGGCTCGGGCAGGATGCTGAGGGCACCGCCCTCGAGATAGCCGAGCAGTCGCTCGCGATCGGCCACCGTCAGGCGATTGTTCGCCTGCACGAGCGCGCGCGCGCGCTCGAGCGCTTCGCTGTCGCCGGCCTCCTGGTACTTGCGGCGCAGCTGCCGGTAGAGCGTGCTGTTGCGGCCACCGAGGCTCTTGACGGCGCGCTCGGCCCGCTCCTCGAAATCGGGCTCGCGCCCGTAGAGGTGGTTGAAGCGCCGCGCGATCTCGCGCGTGATCTCAACGTGCGCCACCTGGTCCTCGCCCACGGGCACGAAACCCGCTCGATAAACCAGGATGTCCGCGCTCTGCAGCAGCGGATAGCCGAGAAAGCCGTAGGTGGCGAGGTCTTTCTCCTTGAGCTCGGACTGCTGGTCCTTGTAGCTCGGCACCCGCTCGAGCCAGCCCAAGGGGGTGATCATCGAGAGCAGCAGGTGCAGCTCCGCGTGCTCGGGCACGTGCGACTGCACGAACAGCGTGGCGACGCCCGGATTCAAGCCCGCGGCCAGCCAATCGACGAGCACGGCGTGCACGTACTCGGGCAGGTGGCTCGTCTCCTCGTAGCCCGTGGTGAGCATGTGCCAGTCGACGACGCAGAAATAGCACTCGTACTGGTACTGCAGGTCGACCCAGTTGCGCAGCGCCCCGTGGTAGTTCCCGAGATGCAGGGGACCGGTTGGGCGCATCCCCGAGAGCACGCGCCGCGTCTGTGGATTGGAGCTCATGAATTGTCCGGCGATTATAGATGAGCCGCCGACTCCAGGCCGAACGGCGTCAAATCCCCCTTCCCCCGGCGCACCACGGCCGGCGGGGATACCGCGAGGTCGATGACCGTCGTCGGCTCGACCCCGCAGTTACCCCCATCGAGAATGGCATCGACCTGGTGCTCGAGGCGCGCGCGGATCTCGTGCGCATCGGTGAGCGGCAGTTGATCCCCGGGCAGCATGAGCGTGGAGCTCATGAGCGGCTCCCCGAGCTCCTCGAGCAGCATGAGCGGCACGGGATGATCCGGCACGCGGATGCCGATGGTGCGGCGCCGCTCGTGCTGCAGGCGCCGGGGTGTCTCGCGCGTCGCCGGCAGCAGAAAGGTGAAAGGACCCGGGGTACAGGCCCGCAGCAGGCGAAACTGCGGCGTGTCGATGCGGGCAAAACGCGCGCTCTCACCGACGCTGCGGCAGACGAGCGTGAAGTGATGGTTGCGGTCGGCCTGGCGGATGCGCCGAACACGCTCGAGCGCGGCCTTGTCCCCGATCTGACATCCCAGGGCGTAGCAGGAATCGGTCGGATAGGCGATGACTCCACCGCCACGCACGATGTCGGCCGCGCGGCGGATGAGGCGAATCTGCGGGTGCGTGGGATGAAGCTCGAAGTACTGGCTCACCCGCCCGATGCTACCGTGCGGGCTGGCAGCGCCGCATTTCGGCTATCATACGCGGCCCTTGCGCAGGCCCCTGCGCCCACCGTGCCCGCCAGCCATCGCCTATGCAAGCCGTCCTCGAGCTGATCCCCCTCGTCGCTTTCTTCCTGGGCTACCGCCTCTACGGGCTCTACATCGGCACGGGCGCGCTCATGGTGGCGATGCTGCCGCTGCTCGGTGCCGATCTGCTGCGCCAGCGGCGCATCAGCTCGATGCACGGCCTCGAGGCGGCCCTCGTCTTCGTCTTCGGCACGGCCACGCTGCTGCTGCACGATCATCGCTACATCCAGTGGAAGCCCACGGTGTTCTTCTGGATCGCGAGCCTCGCCTTCCTGCTCTCGTTCTGGATCGGGGAGCGCCCGCTCGTCGAGCGCCTGCTCGGCAAGGCGCTCGGCGCGGAGGTGCGGGTTTCCGCCACGCGCTGGCGGCGTCTCAACGGGCTGTGGGTGGCGTTCTACGCGCTGCTCGGCGCAGCGAACCTCGCCGTCGCCTTCAACGCCAGCGAGCGCACCTGGGTGAATTTCAAGGTCTTCGGGCTGACTGCCGCCACCTTCGTGTTCATCCTGCTGCAGGTGCTGTGGCTGTCGCGCCACGGGCTCACGAGCTCGGGCGATGCTGCGGCTGCCACGGACGATCCTTCGGCAGCGACCTGAGCGAAGCGGTGAGTCCCCTCAGCCAGCAGATCCGCGCCGCACTCGAGGCGCGCCTGCAACCCCTCGAGCTGGCCGTGATCGATGAGAGCGCCGCCCACGTGGGCCACGCGGGCGCCCGCGAGGGTGGGCACTTTCGGGTGCGAATCGTGTCTGAGCAGTTTCGCGGCCGCTCACCCCTCGAGCGCCACCGACAGGTGTACGAGGCGTTGCACCCGCTCATGGGCCGCGGCATCCACGCGCTCGCGATCGAGGCCTGCGCGCCCCATGAATCGACATCAGCAAAGCAGGGTAAATAGATGACCTTCCAAGCCCGAATCGTGACGTCCCGCGCTGTGGGCGCCCTCGCCTGCGGGGCGCTCGCCGCGCTCGGCGCCTGCCACCGCGCCAGCGGCCCGGCCAGCGGCCCCGCGAGCGGCACCGCCGGCAGCGCCGCCGCGCCGGTCGCCGTCGTCAACGGCACTGCGCTCAGTCGCAACCTGTTCGATCTGTACCTGCGCACCGTCTCGCAGGGCCGCGTGCACGGCGCCAGCGAGCTCTCTGGGGAGCAGCAGGCGCAGGCCCTCGACAATCTCGTGCGCGCCGAGCTGGTGGCGCAGCAGGCGACGCGCGAGGGTCTGCCGGTGCAGTCCGACGTCGCAGACACCCTCGAGCTGTCGCGGCTCAACGTGCTCGAGCAGGTCGACTCGGATCGTTATCTGCGCGATCGCCCGCCGACCGAGGCGGAGCTACGCGCGGAGTATCAGAGCCAGCTCGCGCAGCTGCCTCCGCTCGAATACCACGCCCGGCACATCCTGGTCGCGACCGAGCCCTTCGCCAGGCGGCTGATCGCACAGCTCGATGGGGGTGCGAGCTTCACCGACCTTGCGCGGCGCGAGTCGATGGACGGCTCCAAGGACAACGGAGGGGACCTGGGCTGGTTCACGCCCAACAACATGGCGAAGTCCTTCGCCGATGCGGTCGTCGCCCTGAAGCCCGGGCAGTACACCCACGAGCCGGTGCAGACGGCGTATGGCTGGCACATCATCGAGCTCGAGGCCACCCGTCCGCTCACCCCGCCGAGCTTCGATCAGGCGCGCCCGCGCCTGCAGCAGATCGTGCAGGCGCGCAAGTTCAGGGCCTACACCGACCAGCTGCTGAAGGGTGCGAAGGTCGAGCGGCATCTTTGAGTTGCGGGCGGCCTCCTTAATTTGCGGGCCGCCTCCTTAGTTGCGGGCCGCCTCAGCCGCGGGCGAGCGCCAGGAACTCCGCCTCCGTCGCCACTTTCACGCCGAGCTCCTGCGCCTTGCGCAGCTTCGAGCCGGCCTCCGCCCCCGCCACCACCAGGTCGGTCTTGCGCGAGACGCTGCCGCCCACCTTGGCACCGAGCCGCTCGGCGAGCGCCTTGGCCTCCTCGCGCGTGAGCTCAACGAGCGTACCCGTGAACACCACGGTCTTGCCGCTGAGCGCCGAGTGGCGCGTCGGCGCCTGTGCATGCTCGATCTGCACCTGCTCGGTGAGTCGCTCGACGATGCCGACGTTGTGTGCCTCGCGAAAGTAGGCCGCGAGGCTCTCGATCACCGTATCGCCGATCTGATCCATCGCGTCGAGGTCCTGGCGCGCCTCGAGATCCCCGCCCGCGAGCTCGAGACAGGCCTCGTGCAGCGCCTCCCAGCTGCCATAGCCGCGCGCGAGTGCCCGCGCGGTGGTCTCCCCCACGTGGCGCACACCGAGCGCGTAGATGAAGCGCTCGAGGGAGATGCGCCGGCGCGCGGCGATCGCCGCGAAGAGCTTGCGCACCGAGACCGCGCCGAAGCCCTCGTGCTCCTCGAGCCGCACCTCGCCGTTGCGTGCCTCGAGCGTGAAGATATCCGCGGGCTCGCGGATCCAGCCCTGCTGATAGAAGAGCGTGATCTGCTTCTCTCCCAGGCCCTCGATATCGAAGGCATGGCGCGAGACGAAGTGGCGCAGGTGCTCGATGCGCTGCGCCGGGCAGGCAAACTCCCCGCTGCAGCGCGAGATCGCGCCCTCCTCACCGGTGGCAGTGCGCTCGCGCGCAACCGCGCTGCGAAGCGGGCAGGGACACACC
>DATJSR010000251.1:0-5706 GCA_035504015.1 Steroidobacteraceae bacterium | reverse complement strand
GAGTCGTCGATCGCGAGATTCTGGTGCTCGCTCGGCAGGCGCACATCGAGCCACTTGCCGCCCTTGGCGATGATCTCGCGGGCCTGATCGAAGTTCACCCACTGCAGCAGCGGCTCGTTCATGAGCTCGCGGAAGTCGTGCTTGGCGAGGCGCATCAGCACCCCATCGGTGAGCATGGTGATGGTGGCATTGCGCTTCGCCTCCGCGATCAGCGCTTCCTCGCCGAAGGTATCCCCGATCGACAGCTCGGCGAGCTTGATGCCTTCCTTGTTGAGCGGCGTCTCGCGGGTGACCAGGCACTTGCCGCTCACGATGACGTAGAAGTAATCGCCCTCGTCGCCCTGCTTGATGACGACCTCGCCGGCGCGAAAGGGCACGCGCTGCATGCGCAGGAAGATCGCCTGGATGTTCGCCGGCGGAATGCGGTGGAACGACTTGGTCTGCAGCAGCGTCGTCATCCAGTCATCGCCCGTGGCGCCGGCGAGCTGCTCCTGCAGCTCGGCCACCTCGTACGTGCCGGTCTGGTCCCAGGTGATCATCACATCCAGCAGCTCGCTGTCGATCGCCACATAGGCGATCTCGTCGATGGCGCGGGCGCTGTTGGTGCGCGGAATCTGCGGCGAGAGCGGGTTGCGGGCCTCGGGGCTGCCGCCACGGATCATGCCGGTGGTGCGCTCACCTTCCCGCAGCTCCACCATGCCGTGGACGATCCAGACGGTGCGCTTGTCGGTATCGCCTTCCTTGAACAGGAAGCGCCCGGCGGGCATGGTGCGAACGCTCACCTTCTTGGCGAGGGCGGCAAGATTCTCGCGCTTCAGCCCATCGAGGGGCGCGAAGCTCTTCAGGATCTCGACGCTTGCTTCACGTTCGGCAGCCATTTCCCTTGGATTTCAACGTTTTGTGCGTCGCAACTGCCGCGATGTTAACACAGCGCCTCGCAGGCTCCGGAACGGCCTTCACGAATTTCCATCTGCCGGCGAGCGCTCCCAGCCCGGGTCGGGCGCAAAACGTGCGCCGTAGCGCTGCGCCAGCTCCTGCAACCGGGCGCGCACCGCGGCAACGCCGCGCGAGCTGGCGTAGGCCATGGGTCCGCCGCGAAAGGGTGCGAAGCCGGTGCCGAACACCACCGCGGCATCGAGCAGATCGGGCTCGGCGACCACGCCATCGCGCAGGCACGCGGCCGACTCATTGACGAGCGCGAGGATCAGCCGGTCCTGCAGATCGGCGGGGGCGCTGCCGGCGGCGGGCGGCTTCACCGGCTTGCCGTCGCGCCAGACATAGAAACCCTCGCCGCTCTTGCGGCCGAGCTTCTTCGCGGCAACGAGCTGCTTCAGGCGCGTGAGGTCGGGCGATGCGCGCCCGAGCTCAGTGGCGATGATCTCACCCACGTCGTGACAGACATCGAGTCCGACCACATCGGCAAGCTCGATCGGACCCATCGGCATGCCGAAGCGCACGGCCGCCGCGTCGATGAGCGCCAGTGGCACGCCCTCCTGAGCGGCGTACATCGCCTCGTTGAGGTAGGGCATCAGCACGCGGTTGACGATGAAGCCCGGGGCGCTGCGGCAGGGCACCGGAAGCTTGTCGAGCCGCCGGGCGAATCCCAGGGCCGCCTGCAGCGCTGCCGGGTCACTCACTTGCGACTGCACCACCTCGATGAGCGGCATCTGCGCCACGGGGTTGAAGAAGTGCAGCCCGACCAGCCGCGCGGGGTTGGCGAGCTTGGCGGCAAGCGGCTCGAGCATCAGGCTCGAGGTGTTGGTGGCGAGCAGCGCTTGGGGCTTCATGCGCGGCTCGAGACTTGCGTACAACTCGCGCTTGGCGTTCAAGCTCTCGAAGATCGCCTCGATCACCACGTCTGCATCGCGCACGCCATCACCGCTTACGTCGGCGCGTAGGCGGGCCCGCGCCGCGGCGACCTTGTCCGGATCGCGCAAGCGCTTCTCGAAGAGCTCCTGCGCGCGCTGCAGCGCCGGCTCGATGAATTCAGTCGCACGATCCTGCAGCGTGACGGACAGGCCGCGCAGCGCACACCAGGCGGCGATGTCCCCGCCCATGACACCGGCACCGATCACGTGCACATGCGCAACGGCGGCACCGCTCTTGCCGCCGAGCGCCTTCAGCCGATCCTGCAGCAGGAAGATGCGCACCAGGTTGCGGGCCGTCTCGCTGCCGAACAGCGCCGCGATCGAGCGCGCTTCCGCGATGAAGGCCTGCTCGCCGCGCGCGCCGTAGCGCGCCCACAGCTCGATGATCGCGTACGGGGCCGGGTAGTGCTCGCGCGCTGCCTTGCCTGCCACCTGCCGCAGCAGCCCCGAGCGCACCAAAGGCCGCAGGGGCGCCAGCCCGAGCAGCCGCTCGGTCAAAGGCGCCGCTCGCCGCGGCGGGGGATGCAGCACGCACTCGCGCGCAGCACTCTCGAGCTCGGCGGGCGGCACCAGACGGTCGACGAGCCCGATGCGCTGCGCCTTCTCGGCCCGCACCGCACGTCCGGTGAGCATGAGCTCCATGGCCGCGCGCACCCCGAGCAGGCGCACGGCGCGCACCGTGCCGCCGAAGCCCGGGTGGATGCCGAGCTGCACCTCGGGCAGACCGAGCGAGAGTCGCTCATCGTTGGCGGCGAGGCGATAGCGGCAGGCGAGCGCCAGCTCGAGCCCTCCGCCGAGCGCGAAGCCATTGATGGCCGCAACGGTGGGGCAGGCGAGCGCCTCGAGATGATCGAGCACGAGCTGACCGGCGCGGGCGAGCGCAAAGCCCTCCTCGGCATCGCGCAGCGAGGTGAATTCCCTGATATCGGCGCCGGCGATGAAGCCGCTCGGCTTGGCCGAGCGCACGATCACGCCGCGCGGGGGCTGCTGCACAAGCGGCGCGATGAGCGCATCGAGCTCCTGCAGCACGGCACGCGAGAGCACGTTGGCCGAGGTGCCCGGCTTGTCGAGGCTCAGCCAGACGATCCCGTCGGCATCGCGCTCCATCTTCCACGCTGCGTCGGCTGCGGTCATGGCGGCACCCGCTTCGGCAATCCGAAGCTCGAGAATCAGGCGGCCCTACGGCGTCGCAGGGCGTCCGGATCGACCTGGAAATCGCACACGAGCGGGCGGTGATCGGAGAAGCGCACGTCCGGCACGCGAAACTGCGTGACCTCGATGCCCTCGCTCACCAGGATGAAGTCGAGCTCGATGCGCGGCGTGCGCGCGGGAAAGGACGGCAGCCCCGCGAGATTGGCGCTGGTGAGGTTCGTCGCCCGCATGAACAGGTAAATCTCGTGCGTGCCCCAGAAGGTATTGAAGTCACCGGCCACGATCGCGGGCTTGGGTGAGCGCATGATCAGATCGTGCAGCGAGCGCAGCTGCGACTGGCGCTGACGGTACTTGAGCGACAAGTGCACCAGGAACACGCACACGTGCTCGAGCTCGAGCTCGATGATCAGCCGCTTGATGCCCGTATCGAAGTAATGAAAGCGCGCGCCCGAGACATGCGGTGCCGAGAGGAAGGCGTTCGCTTGCTTGCGGACGATGGGCACGAACTGGTTGATGGAGCTCACCCCGTACTTGCACTCGTAGGCCGAATAATGACCCAGCTGCTGCGCGATGTGATCGGCCTGGTTGAGCATGCCGGTGCGGATCGAGCCCGTGTCCACCTCGATCAGCCCCACCACATCGGGGTGCTCGGCGCGGATGAAATCGGTGATGCCGGCGAGGATGCGCCGATTGCTGCGCAGGTAGCCTGCGCCGGGCAGGGGGAGGTGGAAAGCGGGTCCGGTGCCGGTGGCGTACCGAATGTTGTAGACGAGTAATCGCAATGCGGTGACTTTCTTCGACTGAGCCGAACTCGCCCCCATTCTACTATCGCGCAGCACCCGGCGTGGGCCAGGTGCGACACACTGTATGTCGTGCGCAACGCAGCCGGGCGCACTGCGCCGCGCGGCTTTTGCGCCCCGGCGGCGAGCTGTGCGAGACTTCCTAGGCGTGCACTTGCGTACGCCGCTCGAACTCTCGCAGCCGCCATGTCTCAGGCGAATCCGATCCGCTTGTTCGTCACGCACGTGTGGGAGCCCTCGGATGACTACCTGAGGGTGTTCGAGTATCTCGAGAGCGCGCGCAATTTCTTCTACGTCAACCACAGCACGCCCGACATCCGCCCGAGCGGGGACAAAGAGGCACTGAAGGAGGATCTGCGTCGGCAGATCGCACCGAGCGAGGCCGTGATCGGCCTCTCGAGCCTCTTCGATCGGCACCAGGATCTGCTGCTCTTCCAGCTGCTCTACGCCCAGGCTTCGCAGAAGCCGGTGATTCTCCTCAAGCCCTTCGGCGTGCAGCGCGCGGTGCCCAAAGCGCTCACCGATCTTGCGGATGAGGTGATCGAATGGGATGACCGTGCGCTCGTGGACGCCGTGCGCCGTCAGGCGCGCCACGAAGAGACGACGCGCTGGGATACGATCGAATTCAAGCTCGACTGAGCGCTACGCCTCGGCCAGATACAGCGGCACGATCTGCGCAGAGCTGCCGAGCCGCGTGTTGACCGCGCCACGCGGCAACGCCGCAAATAGCCGCACCACGCTGGCGGCCGCGTGGTCGGCTTCGAGTGCGGACATCTTGCGTAACGTAGCCCGTACCGCATCCTCACCGCGCAGCAGCGCAGGCTCGCGCGTGAGCGTGCAGTGAAGATCGCGGAATTCCTCGCGCAGCTCGCGCGGCAGGTCCTCTTCGCATAGCTCGGCCAGATGTTCCCGGTAAGCCTCGGCCAAACGGTCCTTGATCGCGCCGGAGCGGACCAGCGTGAGCACGGCGCCGTGAAAGCGCTCCCATGCACTGCTCATCTCGACCTCGATCGACACGCGCGGCTCGAACGATGCGGTGGGTCGCACGTATCGTATTGTTGTTGTTGAAGGAAACTCGGCAGACCAATGTTCTGGAATGAGAAATATACGCCTGCGAGGTTAAAATACAATGTCAAATGGAGCCCCTGGCGGCGCTCAAAGAGGCCATCGGCGACGTGCGTCCCCGCGCGCCATCGCACGATTCCTGAGCGCTGCGGCCGCCGTGCTACCAGCGGCACGACAGCCACATGTAGAAATGATATAGGTAATTAACCTAATAGATTGATTTATAACGTAATGTTCTGTCATGCGCAGGATCTTTGCGATTGAGCTCGCCCGGTACCCTCGGGGACGCAGCGAAGCGACGCCGCGGAAGCCCGATAGCGCCTGCGTGTCGCCGACGACGAACCCCACACGCCCAGGCCAGCGGCGCGTTCTCAGGCCTCGCAGGCCCTGCAGGCCTCACGGCCTGCGCGTGTTTGCCACGCTGACGCTGCACGCACCTAAGGCCGCTGCAGCCTCACTGCACCTTGCGCGTGACGAGCGCCACAGCGACGAGTGTGACGCTGCAGGCGCGCAGCCAGCGCCTGCGGTCACAGCTGTGACGGGACCGGCAGAAGCCAGTCTTGTGCATCGCCACTCGAGCCTGCGTGGCGTATCATGTCAACAAGGTTAGAGAGGCTCAGCTGTGGATCTATTTGCACCGCGACACTTGCTGATCATCCTGGTGATCGTGCTGCTCGTCTTCGGGACCAAGAAACTGAAGACGATCGGCTCCGATCTCGGTTCGGCCGTGCGCGGGTTCAAGGACTCGATGCGCGATGCGGAGCAGGACACCACCACGGAAGTCCACAACCCGCCGACCGAGGCGCGTCAGATCCCCGGCA
>DATJSR010000250.1:0-15178 GCA_035504015.1 Steroidobacteraceae bacterium | reverse complement strand
GCGCTCGGCCGTTGCGGTTGCACTCACGGGCAGATGCTAGCGCACAGGCGCTGGCGGCTGCGGCTTCTTGCCCGTTTGCGGGACGTGCGCGGCTCAGGCGCCGGGGTCCAGCGCCGCGGCCTGCGCGGGCGCGCCGGCCCGATAGCGCTGCACGCCACGCACGGCGAGCAGCAGGCTGCCGACGAAGGCGAGGTAGGCCCCGGCCCCGAGGCTGATCCGCCGGGCGACGGCCCCGGCCATGCGGTCGTTCAGCAGATTCGCGAGGCGCACGGTCTGGGACTCGAGCGCACCGTAGCGCCCGGAATCGGCGAAGCGCTCGAGCGTGCCCTCGTGGTAGAGCACGAGCCCACACACGAGCATCAGTGCGAGAGGCGCAAGGTAGGCAAGCCAGGCCGTGCGCTGCGCGATGCGCAGCGGCAGCAGCACGCCGAGCAGCGCCAGCACGCACAACAGGCCGAAGGCGAAGGACTGCGCGCCATCACCGCTTTGCATGCCGCCGAGCAGCCGCGCGGGGCTCGCGAGCAGCGTCCACGCGTTATAGAAGTGAAAGCGCACGGTAAAGGCACCGTAGTCCGTGACGAGCGTCGCGAGCCCGAACCACCCCAGCGCGATGCACGCGACGGCCGCCAGCTCCGTGGCACCGAGGGAGGCGCCGGCGCCGGGTATGGCACCCCGCAGGGCAGCGCTCGGGGCGGGAGTGTCCGTAGGCGAGAGGTTCATTCGCAGCACTCCACTGCCGGGCACGGGCGAGAGCGTGGCCGCGCGACCTTATACTCATCCTGCGCCGCGCGTCCAGTATCGCCAGGCCTGCGAGGCCCGTGTTAAATTGCTGGCCGCGAAGGGGATCCAAGGAAGGGGAGCCGGCTTTGGGACTACGGATAACAGTCACGGACGAGCCGCCGAGCATCCTGCTGCGACCCCTCGCGGCGATTTGCCCTTGAGCACCGCAGGCTCGAGAGGCCCCCGGGAGCGCCCGGAGGTCGAGCTTTGCGGAAGCTCCCTGCCCCGCGCCTTGGGTACGTCGATTGCTGCGCGAGCGACCTTGAGCGCCAGCGTGCGCGCTCGCGCGCTTGACCGAGCCTGAGTACGGACTCGAGGTCTCCTACACCAATGACGACATCGGAGACACGCGAACCGAGCGTCCTGCTGATCGGGCCCTACGATCCGCACTGCGGCGAGTACACTTTTCTCGCGCCACCGCTCGGGGTATGGCGCCTCGCGGGCGTGCTGCAAAGCGCCGGCGTGCACGCCGAGGTGTTCGATCCGAACTGTTGCACGGGCTCCCCGCAGCGCGCACTCGAGCGGCTGCTGTTCCAGAGATCCTGGGATCTCATCGGGGTCTCGACCACCGGGATGACGCTCGCCTTCGATCTGGAGCTCGCGCACCTCGCGCGGCGCCTGGCACCGGGCGCACGGCTCGTCGCCGGGGGCATGGAGGCGACCTTCCGGCCACAGCTGATGTTCGAGCTCGGGCCCTTCGACCTCGTCGTGCTCGGCGAGGGCGAGCGGCCGCTCATCGAGCTCACACAGCGGCTGCGCCGGGGCGCAGCGCTGCACGGGGTGCCCGGCACGGCCGAGCGCGCCGCCGATGGCCGCGTGCTTCGGCACCCGCAGCGTGCGCAGACCCACGCCGAGCTGCACGCGGCGATCCTCGCCACCCCCTACGAGCAGATGCCGTATGCGGCCTACTGGAGCCGCCTCGAGCGTGCCTATCGCGTGGGCGCGCTGCCGACCAAGGCCGCCCGCGAGGCGCAGCTCGCGGAGATCCGTGCCGTGCGGCTGATCACGCTCAACTATTGCCCGATGGCGTGCACCTTCTGCTCCTCCACCAACTTCCTGCACGAGGCACAGGGCAGCGTCGCCGCGATCGCACGCCTCGACACCGAGGAATGCCTGCTGATGATCGAGCGCATCCTGGCGGCGCAGCCCGCCGTGCGCACGATCATCTTTCAGGATGACATCTTCGTCTTCACCAAGGATCGGCGCATCCTGCCGCTGTGCGAGGCGATCGTCGCGGCGAAGGCCGCCGGGCGCCTGCCGCGCGAGCTGCAGTTCATCAGCACCAACCGCATCGATGCGCTCTCGAGCGAGCGCCTGAGTGCCATGCGCCGCGCGGGCTTTCGGGTGCTGGGCTTCGGCATCGAGAGCTTCTCCGCGCGGGTGCTGGCGGAGTTCAACAAGGCGCAGATTCACCGGCACATCGAGCCGGTGCTCGATGCGGCGCTCGGGCTGGGGATCACTCCCTTCCTCGATCTCATTCTGAGCTCCCCCGGATCCCAGCTCAGCGATGTGGCAGAGACCTTGCGCGAGGCGTACCGCTGGGTGCTGCGCGGCTGCGAGATCGGCATCTATCCCTACGTCATTCCCTTCTCCGGAGCGGCCTTCGCGCGCGACCCGCGCCTCGAGCCGCACACCGTGCACGCCCGGCGCCGCGTGGCCGGCACCTCGATCGAGTGGCCGCAGCCGGCGAAGATTCTGCCGATCGACCCCGCTACGCGCGCGGCCGTGCTGCGCATCGAGCAGCGCGTGGAGCGCATGCTCGCCGAGCTGCAGCTGCGCGCCGCGCACCTGCCCTCGAGGCTGCGCTCCCTGGTGTGGATCCTCGGCGCTCTGCCGGTGATGGCCGAGGTCGGCCTGCCGATCGCCGAGGAGCAGGAGTTGCGCCGCGAGCTCGAGTCGCGCCTGCCGCGCCCTCAGGCAGCCACCGCTGCCGTGGCCATGGCATGACCACGCGACGCTGGGTCGGGCTGCTCGCGCCCCTGGGGGTGTGCTCGCTGCTCGTCGCGTGGGTCGGGCTCTCGGCCGCGAACCTGCAGGCGGCGAGCTTCTCCATGCTGGTGTACGGGCTCGCCAACCTCATCGTCTACACCGACGCGCTCGATTTCGTGCTGCGACTGTACATGCGCAGGCGCCACACCGCCGTGCTCGGGCGCCCGTCCCTCACCCGCCTCGACGTATCGGTCGATCTCACCGCCACCTTTCCCGCGGCGGCGCGGCCCCGCGTGCCGCTGCAGTCCTACGCGATCATCGCCTCGGTGTTCAACCTGGAGGAGCATCTCGAGGAGTTCCTGGCAACCTATGCACCCTATCGCGAGCGCGTCTGGCTTATCAGCGACGGCTCGACGGACGATACGCTGCTGCGGCTGCGCCAGGCGGGCTGGCGATGCTTCGACGATGGCGTCAACCGCCGCAAGCCCGGCGCGCTGCGCCGGCTGCTCGAGACGCTGCCCGCGCACATCGAGTCGGTGCTCGTCATCGATCCGGACATCCGCATCCGCGACCGCGACCACGGCAGCAGCATCGATCTGGAGCAGTTCGTCGCCGAGTTCCAGCAGACCGGGGCGGCCGCCGCCTGCCCACGCGTCATGATCGAGCCCGATGGCTTCCTCGCCCGCTTCCAGGCCTTCGAGTATGCACTCGCCTTTCGCGTCGGCCGCGAGAGCCTCGCGGACTACAGCATCACCTCGGGCGTCTCGCTCTACCGGCGCGATGCGCTCGCCGCGGCCCTCGCCCAGCACTCCCAGTCGGTCTATGCGGAGGACCTGCAGAACGCCATCCTGATGCTCGATCGCGGCGAGCAGATCTACTATGACGGCCGGCTGGTGGTGAGCACGGATGGGCCGGGCACGGTGCCGCGCTGGTTCTCGCAGCGGGTGGGCTGGTACTACGGCCTCATCAAGGTGTACACCGAGCACCTCGGGGCGATCTGGCGCATCGCGCGCCGCTCGCCCTTCGCCTTCTACCACTTCGTCCTCTACGTGGGCGTGCTCACGATCGGCATGCATCTGCTCAAGGTGGTGAGCGCCGTGCTGCTGCTCGCCAGCTTCGTGAGCGGCTTCGATGAGCTGTTTCTCACGCGCTGGGTCGGCACCAGCGCCTGGGTGAATCCCGACTATTTCATGGCGGCCATCGGCAGCTACCTGGTCCTCGGTGTCGCCGCGCTCTACACCAGCGTGCCGCGCTCCGAGCGCGCCTACATCGCACCGATCGTGCCGCTGTACCTGTTCTACGCTCTGGTGCACATCGCACCCATGTCGATCGGCTTTGCCAACTGGGTGGCGCTGCGACTGTGGGGCCGTCGGGTCTACCACGATCACTACGAGCCGCGCGAGCTGCCGCGCCCGCTCGCCAGTCCGGCGCTGCGGAGGCTGCGATGAGCGCACGCGGAGCCCCGGCCCCCGCGGTCTACGTACCCGCCGTGTACTGGGAGGATCGCGCGCGCCGCTTTGCGACCGAGGGCGCAGGCCTCGCGGCGGTCTGCTCCTACGGCATGCCGCGCTTCTACAACGGCACGATCCACTTCGCACAGCACCTGGCGCTGGCGCCCTGGCTGCGCGTGCGCCCGGGCATGCGGGTGCTCGACGTGGGCTGTGGGGTCGGGCGCTGGAGCCGGCTGCTCGCCCGCCGAGGCGCAGCGGTCACCGGCATCGACCTCAGCCCTACGATGGTGAGCGAGGCGCGCCGGCGCGCCCAGGAGGCAGGCGTTGCGGGCCGCTGCCGATTCCTGGTGCAGGATGCCGCAGGCCTCGCGCTCGAGGAGCGCTTCGATCTGATCCTCAGCGTCACGGTGCTGCAGCACATCCTGGATGGCGCCGCTCTGCGCCGCACCGTGCGCCTGCTCGCCTCGCATCTGGCGCCCGGGGGGCGTCTGGTGCTGCTCGAGGCCGCGCCGAGCCGGCCCGCGGCGCGCTGCAACTCGAGCGTGTTTCGGGCGCGCTCGCGCGCTGAGTATCTCGAGCTCTTCGCCCAGTGCGGGCTCGCGCTGCGCGCGCTCACCGGGGTCGACCCTGCGCCCTTCAAGACCTGGCTGCTGCCGCACTTGCCGCGCCTGCCTCGAGCGCTCGGGGTTGCGCTGCTCGGGCTCGTCACGGCGCTTTCTGCCCCGATCGATACGCTGCTCGGTCGGCGTGCAGCCGCCCGCTCGTGGCACGCGCTCTTCGTGC
Organism: Steroidobacteraceae bacterium; assembly: GCA_035504015.1. GTDB lineage: Bacteria > Pseudomonadota > Gammaproteobacteria > Steroidobacterales > Steroidobacteraceae > JASHUC01. The sequence goes on along the minus strand of DATJSR010000250.1, from coordinate 10,235 downwards.
TCGAGCACACACCCCGGAGCTGACCATGGCTCGCCGCTCGCTGATTGCCGTCGTGGTCGTGGTGCTGCTCGCCGCCCTTGGCGTGCTGGGTCGCTGGTACGAGCAGCAGCATGCCGCGCGCGAGAGTCTCTCGAGCAACGTGGCGGTGCACGTCACCAGCGGCAACGACCGCGGTCCGGGCACGCTGCGCGAGGCCCTCTTCATCGTCGCCACCGCTCCCGCCGCGGCGAGCATCGTCCTCGATGTGGCCAAGGTGAGCCTCGAGAGCCCCCTGCCACCGCTCGTCAACGGCCGTGGCATTCACATCAGCGCACGAGCGGCGGGCACCGAGCTCGATGCGCACGCGCTCGGCTCGGGCGCGGTTCTCGACGTGGCAGCCCCCAACGCCACCATCGAGGGCCTCCTCATCCGCGGCTGCCCGGGCGCGGGCATCCTGCTGCGCGCGGCGCGCTTTCGACTGCAGGGCACTACGATCCAATCCTGCGACGTGGGAGTGGAGGTCGCCGAGAACGCCTCCGACGTGCTCCTCGAGCACAATCGCTTCAGCGAGGATCGGGTGGGCGTACGCTTTGCGAGCTCCATCGCCGACTCCTCGGTGTCCGGCAACACCTTTCACGCAAGCCGCGACGCCGGCCTGTGGGCCGTGCGCAGCGAGCCCGACACCGGCAGCGTCGCGATCAACGTGCACGATAATCGCTTCCAGCAGGATCACACGGGCATCGTCACGGGCAACGTCTCGCTCATCATCGAGCGCAACGAGCTGAGCGGTGCGCAAGAGGCGGCGCTGCACCTCGTCGGCCCCGGCGCCGTGATCCGCAACAACACCATCGTCGGCGGTGCGGGCATGGGCATCATCGCCGAGAACACCCGCGGCACCGTGATCGAGGGCAACGAGATCGATGGCGTCAGCGCCTACGCCATCCTGCTGCGCAACTCCGCCAATGCGCTCATTCGCGCCAATCGCATCCAAAGCTGCGCCTACGGCATGGCCTTCGTGCTCGGCAATGCGGGCAGTCCCAGCACGGCGGTGGACAACATCGTGCTCGAGCCGCGTTTCAACGGCATCGACGTGATCGGCGACTCGCCCATTCTGCGTCACAACCAGGTGGTGCAGCCGCACGCCCTGGCGCTGCACGTCGAGGACTATCAGGCCCCGGACGGTCACACGGTGCATGCCGCGCCCTTCCTCGAGGGCAACTCCTTCAGCGCGGCGGCTACCGTGGCGCGCCGAGCGCCGAGCGCCGAGCCGCAGTGACGCCCATGCAGCCCTCCGCGAGCACCCCGCGCACGAGCGCGCTCGATGCCACGCAGATGCTGGCGACGCCCCTGTGGAGCGATCCGCGCGTGCATCTGCTCGATGACCTGTGGCTGCTCGCGCTCTTCGCCATGCTGTTCGCCGCGGGCGTGCCGTGGTTTCTCGGCTCACTGGATGTGCGGGTGGGCGCGGCCCTCGCCGGCCTCATCGTCATCGCGCTGATTCATTTCGGCTTCACCGCCCTTGCCGGACCCGCGGCCGCACTCAAGCGCTGGCGCCGCGGCGCCCTGAGCGCGCTGCATGCCGCGGGCATCATCGTCACCGGCTTCGTGTGGCTGCACGTCGGCGGGTTGCAGAACCCGCTCTTCCTGCTGGTGTTCACCCTGCCGGTGATCGGGGCGGTGTTCCTGTCGCGCTGGCAGCCCTACGTCATGAGCATCCTCGCCCTCGCCGTGGTGACGCTGTGCGCGCTCGCCCAGGCTCCGGAGCTGCGCTGGTACGCAAGCGGGCTGTCGGGGGTGGGCGAGCTGCTGGCGCGGCTCTTCGAGCGCGCCCCTTCGATGGCCGTCGCACCCTTTCCGGGCTTTTATGCGCCGAGCGGCTACTTCGTCGTGCTGCTCGAGGTCTTCGGCATCCTGCTGTTCGCAAGTGCGCTCGCGGCCGAGTATCTCGGCAGCGTCTTCGAGCGGCTGTACACCCAAACGGGTAGCGCGCGCGGCGAGGCGGAGCGGGCGCAGACGCTGTGGATCAGCCTCATCGAGCAGCTGCCGCGCCCCGCCGTGCTCGTCGATGCCGGCACGCTGCAGGTGGTGTGCGCCAGCGAGCAGCTCGCGCAGAGCTTGTGCGCGAGCGCCGAGGCACCGCTCGGACGCAATCTGCTCGAGGTCGTGCGCTTCTCCTTCCCCGAGATCGTGCAGGAGCTGATCCGCGGCCAGGGCGGCTCCGCGCGCCAGGTCGGCCTGCGCGCGGGCGATGCGATGCGGCTCGTCGAGGTGCACGTACAGCACCTCGCGCACCGTGGGCGCCGCTACGCGATCGTGCTCATCGAGGACGTGACCGAGCAGTTTGCGATGCGCGCGGCCCTCGATGCCTCTGAGTACGCCGCGCTCGTGGTCGGTGCGCACGATCGCGTGCTCGCCTTCAACAAGCCGGCGCTGGCACTCTTCGCCGAGGCGCGCATCGGCGCCGATGCCTGTGAGCTGCTCGCGCTGCCCGAGGCGCCCTCGCGCTGGTGGGAGCCGGGACTCACGAGCCGGCGCAAGATGCTGCTGCGGATCGTGCCGCGCGTCTTCCAGGTGACCAGCTCGGCGGTCGCGTTGCCCGGCGAGGACGAGCACGTCTACGTGATCACCTTTCAGCCCGTGGCACGCGCCGAAGCGGGCGGCGCGAGCGGCACCGTCACGGCGCGCTCGGCGGCTTTGCGTCAATCATGAGGCTGCGCACGCTGGCACGGCCGCTGGCGCTCGCACTGCTGCTCGGGCGCGTGCCGGCGGCGCTCGCCGATCAGCAGCCGCCCGCCCCCGCAGGCACGCCCGCCACGAGCAGCGATACACCCTCCTCCGCCGCCTCCGCGGCGGCGGACTCCGGGACGGCGAGTCAGGCCTCCCCCGCACCGGCGCCGGCGGCCGCACCGCCGGTGTCGACGGCAGACGACCGGCTCATCCTCAGCGGCAGCGGCTATACGCTCAGCGACGCCAGCGGCGGTGGGGATGGTGCCCTCGGCTACATCCACAATTTCAACTCCGATGCCGCGATCGGCGTGGGCGGGGAGTACGAAACCCTCGCCAATGCCCACTGGTCCTTCGGCTCGCTCTCGGCGTCCTACGGCGGCGGTACGCCCGGGGCCCGTTGGGACGTGTACGCCGAGGGCCACGAGGGGGATGGTGACATCGGTACCCACCCCTTCGACTACTCGGTGATCGCGGTGGGTGCCAGCGGCACGCTCGCCTCGAAGTTCAGCGTGCAGGCCGAGAGCCGCCAGTTCGATGTGGACAACACGCACGGCAATCTGCCCAAGGTCTCGCTCACCTGGCTGCCGACGCCGAAGCTGCAGATCGGGGTCAACTACGCCTATTCGGTCGGCGGCAATCTCAACACCCAGATCGCCGGCACCCGAGTCGATCTGTACAACCCCGGGGTGAATGTCTTCGCGGGCGGCGCCATCGGACACGCGGCACCGGCGGTCATCGATTTCCAGACCGGGGCCGTGGGCGCCTCGCCGAGCTACAAGGAGGGGTTCGTCGGGCTGGCCAAGCCCTTGCGGCGCGTGGAGTGGAGCCTCCTCGGGGACTATCTCGATTTGGCCTCGCACTACGCCAGCACGCGACGCTGGACCCTCACCGTGATCTGCACGCTGCACTTGCGAGCCCCGCCAAGATGAGCCGCCGCTGGCGCATTCCTTCGGGCTCGGGCTGGCTGCCCACCGCGATCGTGCTGGTTTTGGTGCTCGGCGCCGGCGGGCGACTGGTGATGCTGAGCGTGCAGGCGCACGCCGAGCAGATGCGCCGCGGCGCCCAGCAACTCGCCGCCGATGCCGATGCGCACCTCGAGCGCGGCCTGCAGCAGCTCGCCACCCGGGCCCGCCAGCTCGCCACGGGTGCCGCCGCCAGCGCGCCGGGCCGGCCCGACAGCTTCTACCTGGGGCCCGACGGTCGCATCGTTGGCGGCCGCACCGATCCGGCGCTCGCCCGGGCAATCGCCAACGAGTCGCGCGGCAGCTCCGCGGGCGCGGCCGGCAGCCTCGTCGGCCCGCTGCGCGAGGGCAGCGAGTGGGTGATCGCGGCGCTGGCACCGCGCCCGTCAGCCCCCGATAGCGCCCGGGGCTGGGCGGTCGTCTACGCACCGCTCGAGCAATTGCTCAGCGGCGGTCCGCTCGGGAGCGCCGCCGCGCATGGCTTCGAGTTTGCTCTGCTGCAGCGTGAGCGCAGTGGACCCGCACGGGCGCTGCTTGCCTCGCGCGCGAGCGACTGGGGCGATGCCGCCGTGCATCCGGTGCGCGCCCCCGCGGACTTCGCCTTCGAGGACGGCGTGCTCGAGCTCGCGATCGAGCCGCGCAGCGGCTGGTACCCCACCGGGGACCTCGCGACCGACATCGGTCTGCTCGTCCTCGTTGCCTGGCTGCTCGCCTTTGCCGCTCACGATTTCACGCACCGCAACCAGCGACTGCGCGATGCGCTCAAGAGCACCCGCACCCAGCTGCACCAGGCCCACCGGGATCTGGCGCTGGAGATCGAGCAGCGTCACAGCCTGCAAAGAAGCTTCGAGCACGCCCGTTATCACGATGCGTTCACGGGCCTGCCCAACCGCCGCTACTTCATGGATCAGCTCGATCGGGCACTGCGCGAGCTGCGCACCGGGCGTCGCAACCGCCTGAGCGTCGTGCTGGTCGATATCGATCGCTTCAAGATGATCAACGAGACGCTCGGGCACACCGCGGGCGATGAGCTCATGGTGCAAGTGGCGCGGCGCTTCGAGAGAGCGGCGGCGGCAAGCGGCTGCGTGCTCGCGCGCTGGGGCGGTGACCAGTTTGCGCTGCTGCTGCTCGATGTGGCCTCGAGCGCTGCGGCGCTTGCCCAGTCGAGCGCCATCGAGCATTCGCTGCGCGAGCCCTTCGAGCTGCGCCGCCACCGCCTCACCGTGAGCGCACGTCTCGGGCTCACGTGTGCGGAGCCTGGCCCGCAGCGTGCCGAGGACGTGGTGCGCGAGGCGGACATCGCGCTCTCGACGGCGAAGCGTCAGGAGGATGCCCCGTGTGTGCTCTACACGCCCGCAATGGGTGGGGATGTAGCGACGCTCGTCAGTCTCGAGGCCGATCTGCACCTGGCGCTCGAGCGCAACGAGCTCAAGCTGCTCTTCCAGCCCATCGTCGACCTCGCCACTCGACGCATGGTCGGGGCCGAGGCGCTGCTGCGCTGGCGTCATCCCATCGAGGGTGTATTGCGCCCCGAGCGCTTTCTCGGCATCGCCGAGGAGGCCGGACTCATCGTGCCGATCACCCGCTGGACGGTGCGTCGCGTATGCAAGCTGGCGAGCGAGTGGCGCCGGCGACTGCCCGAGGAGCGCGAGTTCTATCTGAGCGTCAACCTCTCCGCGACGGCGCTGCGCGACCCGGACCTTTCGAGCTACGTCGCGGCGATGCTCGAAGAGACTCACACACTTCCCGGCACGCTCAAGTTCGAGCTCACCGAGGGCGGGCTGATCTCGGACGTAGGCACGGCGCGTGAGGTGCTCGAGCAGCTGCACGCGCTGGGGATCGAGCTCATGCTCGATGACTTCGGCACTGGTTACTCCTCACTCAACTACTTGCAGCTCTTTCCTTTCAACTTTGTGAAGATAGATCGACCGCTGTTGCCGCACGCCGAGCAGAACCTCGCCCCCACCGGGGCGGGACTCACGGCCGCCATGGTGAACATGGCCTCGAGCCTCGGACTCACTGCCATCGCCGAGGTGGTCGAGACGCCGGCCGCGGCACAGGCGCTTCAGGACATGGGCTGCCGCTTTGGACAGGGTTATTTCTTCTGCGAGCCGATCGAGGCGGAGGAAGCCCTGCAGTGCCTGCGCAACGCCGGACGGGTCACCGGCTGGATGCCCCCGCCGCCGAGCGCCGAGGAGGTCTGGGAGGATGAGTCCCCGACCCTGATCCTGCCGGCGATCCTCGATGACTCGGCCACGGAGCCCGCGCCCGACTGAGCGCGCGGCGCGACACACCCGCGACCGTGCCCCCTTGCGCGCGGCGCCCTGCCGAAGTGTGAGATAGGTTAACTGCAGCTTCACCCGCGGTGCGCTAGCATGACTATGTCAATCGGGGCGGGGTGGGTCATATGCGCCGAGCAACACAAGGCACGGAGTGCCACTCTATGCGAGCGGGACGGCGGCAGTTTCTCGGGCAGGCGGCAGCGGCGCTCACTACGCTCTCTCCGCTCGGGATCGCCTGTGCACGAGTCAGCTCCGGGCAGCGTGCCGTCTCGCTGGTGCATGCCCACACGAGCGAGCATCTGGCCATCACCTATTACCGCGACGGCAACTACGTGCGCGAGGCGCTGACACGCATCGACTACCTGCTGCGCGATTTCCGTACCGGGGACGTGCATCCGATCGACCCTGCCCTGCTCGACATCCTGCACGACCTGCGGGTGCGCACCGGCCAGAGCGCCCCCTTCGCCGTCGTCAGCGGCTATCGCTGCCCGAGCACCAATGCCGAGCTGCGCCGTCACTCGCGCGGCGTCGCCGAGCACAGCCTGCACATGCAGGGGCGTGCCATCGACATCCGTCTGCCGGGCTACGCCACGAGCGCTCTGCAGCAGATCGCCCTCGACTTGCGGCGCGGCGGGGTCGGCTACTACCCCGTATCCGATTTCATTCACGTCGACACGGGCCGCATCCGCGCCTGGTAGGCGCGCCAGACCCCAGGCAAGCCCCTCACACCGCTGGCAGACCGAGCAGCCGCTCGAGCCGGCGATCGTGGCCGTACAGATCGGGGAAGAAGAGCACCTCGCCCGCCTCGGTGGCGAGCGCCGTTCCATACAGAATCAGCACCGGTACCGGTTGCGCGAGCGTGACCCGCGAGCTGCTGCTGGCCGCCATCGCATCGCGGACCTTCTGGGCCGTCCAGTCCCCGGGTGTCTGCCGCAGCACGTGCACGGCGAGTGCGACCGGGTCGCTCACGCGGATGCAGCCATGACTGAACGCGCGCTGAGGCTCGGCAAACAGCGCATGGGCGGGCGTCGCATGCAGGTACACGTTGTTGGCATTGGGCAGCATGAACTTCACCAGCCCGAGCGCATTGTCGGCGCCTGGCTCCTGGCGCAGACGCGCACCGCCCGCAGCGAGCAGCTGCACGCTCTGCGCCGTGGGGGTCAGCACGCGTGCATCGTCGCCTGCGCCCTGCACGATCTGCAGATGCTGTGAGGCGAGATAGCCGGGGTCGGCGCGCAGCTTCGGCAGCATCTCGCGGTGCGTGATGCTGTAAGGCACGTCCCAGAAGGGCCGGAACACCACATAGCGCAGCGATGCCTCGAACACCGGTGTCTGCGTACGTACATAGGTGCGCCCGACGATCACGTCCATCTGCAGGATGTCCTCGCGCCGATCGAGCGTCGAGCGGAACGCGAACAGCCGAAATTGTGGGATGTTGACGATGAGAGGCGGCTGCTCGAAGGGTGGCAGCCAGCGCCAGCGCTCGAGTGTGAGCTCGAGCTGGCGCACCCGCTCGCTCAAAGGCACCTGCAGCGCCGTCACGGTGTCCTTGCCCAGCACTCCGTCGGCGCGCAGCCCGTGGCGGCTTTGAAAGTGACGCAGTCCCTGCACGAGGGTGGCATCGAGCAGCCCCGGCTGCGCCGTCGCTGCTGCCGCAGGCAGGTCATCGAGCGCTGCGAGCAGTGCGCGCAGCGCCGCCGCATCCTCATAGGGCTGACCCGGCCGCACGCTGTGTTGCGGGCGCAAGGGTGCCCGCGGCGCATGGGCGGCGAGCGCACGGTACCGGGGCAGCAACTGCTCGAGCAGCCGGTAGTGCACGAAAGCGGGCTCCGCCGAGCTCAGCACGGCGCGCACATCGCCCGCTGCGGCCAGCCGGCGCACCATCACGGCGAGATCGAGATCATCGCTACGCTCGGGCAGGTGAAAGGCGGCGGCCGCCGGAGCGATGCGTCCATAGTGCAGATCGCACAGCAGCCGCAGGGCAGCGAGCGTCAATGCGGCATCGAGCCTGCGCCACAGTTCCGCTCGCAACGTTTCGGACGCCTGTGCCCCGCTTGCCTGTGCGGTGTCGGCGACGCGCAGCGCGTCCGCAAGCGCAGCGGCCGCGTAATCCTGCGGCCGCAGCCCAAGGTCGGCCACATCGAGCAGGATCGCCAGCAGCGCCCGCGCTTGCGGCGTGGGCCGCTGCTCCACGCTCCACAGCAGCGCCGTGCCGGGCGGTGCGTAGAGCGCCTCGAGCGCCTTGCGCTCCCCGTGTGCGCTGCGTGCCGACAGGGGCCACCCCGTCGAGGGCGGGAGCTGCGTCATCGCTGCTGCGCCGAGCGCGCCTGATGGCGCGCCGCCAAGCAGCAGCAGCGCGCAGCCGATCGCGAGGCGGCGCAGCCCACCGCGCATCGTGGCGCGCTAGCCCGGGCGCTCGCTGGCGCGAGCGCCCGGCAGTCCCGGCACGCTCGCGCACGAGGCGCAGCGCTGGGTCTGCGGCAGCGCCTCGAGCCGCGAAGGCTCGATCGGCTCGTGGCAGTTGCAGCAGCTGCCGTAGGTGCCGGATTCGACGCGCCGCAGTGCCAGCTGCACCTCGCGCATCTCCTGCTCCGTTCCGCGGCGCAACGACTCGAGCACCTCATCGTTCTCGCGCTGCGTTGCCTGCTCGGCAAAGTCGGGGCTCAAGGGCTCGCGCGCGCGCTGCAGATCGGACTGCACGGCCGCGAGCCGGCGCTGCAGCTCCTGCCAACGGGCATTGAGGCGCAGGGTCACTCCCTCGATGGTCTTCGACAGCGGACTGATCATGCTCGGGGCTCCCGGTAGATGGCGCCCATTCTCCGCAAGCGGGCGCACGCGCCCATGCGCGCCACTGCCTACGCCCTTGTGGAAGCTACCTACAGATGCGCACGCGCCGAAGCCCTAGGCTGTGGCCCATGGCTGCTCATGCACCCGCGAGCGCCTCGGGCTTCGATCCGGAGCTGCTGCGCCGTTACGATCGACCGGGACCTCGCTACACCTCCTATCCCACGGCGCCGCAATTTCGCACGGACTTCCCTCTCGAATCGCTGCGCGCTCGGGCGCTCGAGAGCAACGCGCAGCTGCCGGCGCGCGCACTCTCGCTCTACGTGCACATCCCCTTCTGCGCCAGTCCGTGCTTCTACTGCGGCTGCAATCGCATCATCACGCGCGATCTGGTGCGCGGGGAACACTACGTCGAGCAGTTGCTCGCCGAGCTCGATCTGGTGGCACCTTGGTTCGAGGCCGGGCGCCCGGTCACGCAGCTGCACCTGGGCGGTGGCACGCCGAACTTTCTCTCCCCGCGAGCGCTCGAGCGGCTGATCCGCGGGATCGGCGCGCGCCTCGCCACGAGCAGCGCAGACACGCGCGACTTCTCGGTGGAGCTCGACCCGCGCTTCGTCACCGAGGAGCACCTCGCGGTGCTCGGCGCGCTCGGCTTCAACCGCGCAAGTCTCGGCGTGCAGGATTTCGCGCCCGAGGTGCAGCAGGCGATTCATCGCACGCAGAGCATCGAGCAGACGCTTGCCGCCATCGAGAGCTGTCGGCGCTACGGCCTGCGCTCGGTGAATGTCGATCTGATCTATGGCCTGCCGCGCCAGCGCCCGGAGGGCTTCGCCCGCACGCTGGAGGCCTTGCGCGCCGCCCGCCCGGAGCGCTTCGCCATCTACGGTTATGCGCACCTGCCGCAGAACTTCAAGGCGCAGCGGCGCATCCGCGCCGGGGAGCTGCCCGATGCAGCAGCGCGCCTCGCGCTGCTCGGACTGGCCATCGAGACCCTGACGGCACGAGGCTACGCGCACATCGGACTCGACCACTTTGCGCTGCCCGAGGATGAGCTCGCCGTCGCACTGAAGCGCGGCACCCTGCAGCGCAACTTCATGGGCTACACGACCCATGCCGACTGCGACCTGCTCGCATTGGGTGTGAGCGCGATCAGCCACATCGGCTCCTGCTTCAGCCAGAGCCTGCGCGAGCTGCCTGCATGGGAGCGAGCCCTCGCCGCGCGCCGCGTGCCACTCTGGCGCGGCCTCGAGCTCGATGCGGACGATCTGCTGCGCGCAGAGCTCATCCAGCAGGTGATGTGTCGCGGCGCCATCGACGTGCGCGCCTTCGAGGAGCGCTTCGGCATCGAGTTCGAGGCGTATTTCGCCTCGAGCTTGCCACGGCTCGCGGCACTCGAGGCCGACGGCCTGCTGGTGCGCGACGCGCGGCAGCTGCGCGCCACGCCCGCCGGACGCTTTCTCCTGCGCAACATCGCCATGTGCTTCGATCGCTATCTGGAGGC
>DATJSR010000249.1:0-15617 GCA_035504015.1 Steroidobacteraceae bacterium | reverse complement strand
CACGCTCAAATGTGTGCTGAGCTTCGAGATGCACGGCTGGTCCGCCTTCTACAAGACCGCCAGCGGTCACGGCACCGTGCGCTGCTCGAACGGGGAGTCGCTGCACGTGAAGCTCGAGGCGCGAGGCGGCGGGCTGACGGTCGGCAAGTCCGTGGAAGAGGGGCATGGACAATTCTCGCCGGTCGCGCACCTGCGCGATGTGCTCGGCTCCTATGCGGCCGCCGAGGCGCAGGCAGGGGCGATCAACTCCGCTCAGGCGCAGGTGATGACCAAGGGCGAGGTGTCGCTCGCGCTCTCCGGCAAGGGCCACGGCTGGGAGCTCGGCATCTCCTTCGGCGAGCTCAAGATCGAGCGCGAATAGCCCGGGCGAGCGGCCGCAGCCGCGCCGTCAGCGTCCCGCAGAGGGCGTGAGCTTGTTGCCCGTGAAGGGATTGAAATGATAGTTGCCGGGAAAGGACTCGCCCGTCTTGGTGTCGACCGCGGGGGGCAGCAGGCTGCCGAGCGGCAGCCGGTAGCGGAATGCTCGATCGCCCACGTGCACCGTGAGCGAGCCTTCCTTGGTCGCGTCGGCGATGGGCTTGCCATCCTTGTCCCTGGCCGGGAATACGAACAGCTCGAAGTGCGAGCCCATACTGCCCATGGCATTGGCCAGCACGGGATGCATCATCTGAACCAGGTTCTTGACGTTGTTTGAAACGGAGTCGAGCTCGAGCGGTTGGATGCCGTTTCCAGCTCGATCCTCGAGTGACACCATTTTTTCGAGCTTCTCCTCCTCGGTGTAGGTAAAGGCGCCGCCCACCTCCGGTTGAGCATCGACCACCGCGATGATCGTGTAGGGATCGAGGGAGGTGATGATTTGATCGATGGCCTTGGGAGTGAGCATCGCCTGCGCCTGCAGCTGGAAACGCCAGAAGTCGATCGGAAGCCAAAGCACGAAAGTCATGCGATCTTCGGATCTCGACATCATCTCGAGATCCTTCATGACGGCGCTGAAATCGGGCTTGAAGTCCGCAACGGCAACGGAGCTGGCAAGGACAGTCGAGATGATCCAGCCCGCCCGCATCGACATGAGAGAGACCCCGCCCCGTGAAGTATCGTAGTCCGCCCATAGCATGGCTCCGGAGCGGCGCCAAATCCAGTGCCGGGGGGATACGGCCGGCATCGGCCCCGGGCGCCTCAGGATCCGGGCGCATCTTGCGTCCCGGCGCGCTGCGCCTCGAGCTGCTCCCAGCGGGCGAAGCTCGCCGCGAGCAGGCCGGCGAGCTCATCGAGGCGCGCGCGCTCGCGGCGCAGCGCCTCGGGTGGAGTGCGGTGATAATCGGGCGTGCTCATGCGCGCAATGAGCTGCGCCTGCTCCTGCTCGAGCGCCTCGATCTGCGCAGGCAATGCCTCGAGCTCGCGCCCCTCCTTGTAGCCGAGGCGCCCCCGACGGCGCGTCGTGGCGCTGGGGGGCAGCGGCGCCTGCGCGGCGGCGCGAGCGGCGGGCCCTGTCGCCGGGCTCGGCGCCGCGACCTGGCGTGCCGGCGCGGGCCTCTGGCGCAGCCAGTCGCTGTAGCCACCCACGTACTCACGCCAGCGGCCCGCGCCCTCGGCCACCAGCGTCTGCGTCACCACCGCATCGAGGAAGCGCCGGTCGTGGCTCACGACGATGAGCGTGCCGGTGTAATCCTGCAGCGTCTGCTCGAGCAGCTCGAGCGAGTCGATGTCGAGATCGTTGGTCGGCTCATCGAGAACCAGCAGGTTCGTGGGCCGGGCGAACAGCCGCGCGAGCAGCAGCCGCTGGCGCTCGCCCCCCGAGAGCATTCTGACCGGGGATTGCGCCCGCTGTGGTGCGAAGAGGAAATCCGCCAGATAGCTCATGACGTGCTTGCGCCGGCCGCCGATCTCCACCCAGTCCGATCCGGGGCTGATCGTCTCGGCGACGCTGCGCTCCGGATCGAGCTGCGCGCGCAGCTGATCGAAATAGGCGCTGCTGAGCGCAGTGCCCAGCCGCACGCTGCCGCTATCGGGCGCGAGCTCACCGAGCAGCAAGCGGATCAGCGTCGACTTGCCTGCGCCATTCGGGCCGATGAGGCCCAGCCGATCCCCGCGCATCAGGCGCAAAGACAGATCCTCGATCAGCGGCAGCTCGCCCCAGCGTTTGCTTACGTGCTGCAGCTCGGCCACGAGGCGACCCGAGCGCATGCCTTCATCGAGGCTCAGCTGCAATCGCCCGAGGCGCTCGCGCCGCTCCGCGCGTGCCCGCCGCAGCTGCTCGAGGCGCCGTACCCGTCCCTCGTTGCGCGTGCGTCGCGCCTCCACTCCCTGGCGGATCCAGACCTCCTCCTGTGCCCAGAACTGATCGAAGCGGCGCCGCTCGGCGCTCTCGGCGGCGAGCTCCGCGGCGCGCCGCTCGGCGTAGTAGGCGAAATTGCCGGCGTAGGAGCGCAGCAGGCCGCGATCGAGCTCCACGATGCGCGTGGTCACGCGATCGAGGAACTGGCGGTCGTGGGTGATGATGAGCGCGGTCGGCGCCAGCTCGAGCAGCTCCTCGAGGCGCTCGATCCCGGGGATGTCGAGGTGATTGGTCGGCTCATCGAGCAACAGCAGCTGCGGCTCCTGCGCGAGCGCGCATACCAGCGCGGCGCGCTTGCGCTCGCCACCGGAGGCCTGCGCGAGGCTGCGCGCGCCATCGAGCTGCAGCGCGTGCGCGAGGCTCTCGATGCGCGCTCGCAGCGCGTTGAGCTCGTCCGCATCGAGCGCACCCTCCGTGGGCACACCGCGCGCGGCGAGCACTCCGGCGAGCATGCTCGCGCGCGCATTCGCGGCCGGCACGAGCTGCGGCTCCTGCTCGACATAGGCGATGCGCAGGCCGGCGCGCCACTGCGCCTCGCCGTCATCGAGCGCCACCTGCCGCGCGATCAGCTTGAGCAGCGTCGACTTGCCCGCGCCGTTGCGCCCGACGAGGCCCACGCGCTCGCCCTGGCGCAGCACGAGCTGCGCTCCATCGAGAAGCGGCACGTGCCCGAAGGCGAGCTCGGCGTTGCGTAGCGTGAAGACCGTCATGCTTCCTCGATTCGATTGGACGCGCGGCAGGGGCTTGCCGTATAGTCCGCCGCGCTGAATGAGGGTTGCGCGGTCAGCGCCCCGTCCGCTCGCAGTTGCAGTCTACCGACTCGCCTCGAAATTCCATCACTCCTCGCTCCTGACCGCGGTGGCGCCTGGCGCCCCGTGCGAGTCAACCAAAGGCTTTTCAATTACTATGTCATTTGCCGATCTCGGGCTCGTGCCCGAGCTGCTGCGTGCCGTCACGGAAAAATACACGCAACCCACCCCCATTCAAATCCAGGCCATCCCGGCGGTACTCGCCGGGCGCGACGTGCTCGCCGGGGCACAGACCGGTACGGGCAAGACTGCCGCGTTCGCGCTGCCGATCCTGCAGCGACTGCTCGCCGGCACGGCGCCCGCAGCGGGCGCACCGAGTGCACCGAGGGCCGCTACTTTGCCGCGCGGGCGGGCACCGCGCGCTCTGGTGCTCGCGCCGACGCGCGAGCTCGCCGCACAGGTTGCCGACAGCGCGCGCTTCTACGGCCGCTACACGCCCCTGTCCGTGAGCGTCGTCTTCGGTGGCGTCACCATCAACCCGCAGATCGACATGCTGCGCGCGGGCTGCGACCTGCTCGTGGCGACACCGGGCCGGCTGCTCGATCTGGCGGGCCAGGGCGCCTGCGACCTGCGCGCGGTGCGCACGCTGGTGCTCGATGAGGCCGATCGCATGCTCGACATGGGCTTCATCCGCGATATCCGCCAGGTGCTCAGGCTGCTGCCACCCCAGCGTCAGAATCTGCTGTTCTCGGCGACCTACGCCGAGCCCATCCGCGCTCTCGCGGCGACGCTGCTCAAGGAGCCGGTGGCGATCGAGGTGGCCGCGCGCAACGCGGCGGCCGAGCGCATCGAGCAACACATCTATCGGCTGCCGCAGGATCACAAGCGGCATCTGCTCGCGCATCTCATCGAGGCGGGTAACTGGCAGCAGGTGCTGGTGTTCACCCGGACCAAGCACGGTGCCAACCGCCTCACCCGCCAGCTCGAGGCCTGCGGCATCCGCGCGGCAGCCATTCACGGCAACAAGAGCCAGGCGGCGCGCACGCGTGCGCTCGCGGACTTCAAGGCGAGCAAGGTGACGGCGCTCGTCGCCACCGAGATCGCCGCGCGCGGACTCGACATCAGGGAGCTGCCGCAGGTCGTCAACTACGAGCTGCCGCAGGTGCCCGAGGATTACGTGCATCGCATCGGCCGCACCGCGCGGGCTGGCAGCAGCGGCTGTGCGGTCTCGCTCGTTGCGCCGGAGGAGGGGCCGCTGCTGCGCGACATCGAGCGGCTGCTTCGGCGTCCTCTGCCGGTCAGCGCGCTTCCGCAATTCCCGATTCGGGCCGCGGCCAACGCGCCCACCGCGGGGGCGCCAGCGAGACACGCTGCCGGCGCCGGATCGCCGGCTAGGCGATCCTACGGCGGCGGAAGGCCGCGGGGGATTCCCCAGCGCGCACGGTAAAGAAGCGCGAGAAGTACGCCGGATCGGTGAAGCCGAGCGCGTAGGCGACCTCGGCGATGCTCGCCTCGCCGTAGGCGAGCAGCCGCTCCGCCTCGAGCAGCACACGCTCGTGCAGCAGCCGTATCGGGGGCTTGCCCGTGACCTCGAGGCAGGCGGCTCGCAGCCGACTGCCGCTCACGCAGAGCTCGCGCGCGTACTGCTCGAGCCGCCAGCCCGAGCGGAAGCGCCGCTCGATGAGGGCGCGAAAGTGCCCCACCAGCACCCCTCGGGGGCCGGCTGCGTCGCGCAGCTCCATGACACCGTCATCGCCGCTGAGTTGCCGCAGCACCCCGACGAGCAGCGTGGTGAGGCGCGCCGCCGCGGCGAGTCCGCGCGCAGGCGCTTGCGTATTGAGCTCTCCGAGCAGCCGCTGGGCATCGAGCTCGAGCTCGGCGCGCGCGGCCGCCTCGGCGCTCAGTGCCAGGCACCGCGGCGCAGCGAACAGCCTGCGGAGGGCGCGCTCGCGCATCCCGAGCGGCTCGAGCGCCGCCTCGGCCAGGCTGATGACATAACCTCGTGTGTCGGGCTCGAAGTCAAAGGCATGGACGCGGGTGGCTGGAATGATGAGCACGGCGGGAGCCTCGAAGGGCTCGCGCGAGCCCTCGAGCCGCAGCTCGCCGCGCCCGCCGCTCACCAGCAGCAGCTGATGCAGGTCGGCGTGGGCATGGGCACCGATCCTCCAGTCGTGCAGCCGGCTGCGCTCCGGAATGGTCTCGGCATGCAGGAAGCCCTCCGGGGCATGGCGTGGAGGCTCGCCATACAGGAAGAACTGCGGTATCCCCCCTGCAGGGAATGGCACGTGACAGGCGCGGCTCTTGTTCATGGCCACGGGGCAGTTTACGCCCTGTCAAGGGTGCCGTAGAATGCGCGCCCTCGGTGGGCGGGGTGCCGCGAGCACTCCGAACCTACGCCGGCGCGGGCCCGGAACGGGGCTCGCACGGGTGTGCGATGCTGGTGAAGCCCCCGCAGGGGCTTTTCTTTTTTTGGGGGTCCGCAAGGGCTTGGGACCTTGTGCCGCCGGCGCGCACGCGCGATGCGGGAAGTGGTGGGCCTTAGGGCCCTTTTTTATTTTTGGGGGAGCTGGGCTCATGGCGGCGGCCTTGCGGGAGCGGCTCTTCGCCCTCATTGAGCCGCTACTGGCTCAATTGGGCTACGAGCTGGTCGAGCTGGAGTATGTACCCGCGCGTGGGCGCGGGCTGCTGCGGCTGTTCATCGACCGCCCGCAGGGCATTGGCCTCGATGATTGCGAGCGCGCGAGCCGCGAGGTGTCCGCGCTGCTCGATGTCGAGGACCCCATCCCCGGCGCGTACACCCTCGAGGTGTCATCGCCGGGGGACGACCGGGTGCTGCGCACCCGAGCCCACTTCGATCGCTTCGTCGGCTCACGCGTGCACGTGGAGCTCACGGCACCGCGCCAGGGGCGCCGCCGCTACACAGGGACGCTGCACTCCGTGGCCGATGAGGGCGTGGTGCTCGAGGTGGATCGCGAGCGCGTGAGCGTGCCGTTCGGCGAGATCGGCAGAGCGAGGCTCGCGCCGACATAGACTTTTGCGAGGGTTGAGCTGTGAACAAGGAAATCCTGATGGTGGTCGATGCCGTCTCCAACGAGAAGGGCGTCGACAAAGAAGTGATCTTCGAGGCCCTCGAGGCGGCCCTCGCCTCCGCCACGCGCAAGAAGCATGGCGAGGAGTTGGACGTGCGTGTCGCCATCGACCGCAAGAGCGGGGACTACGAGACCTTCCGCCGCTGGAAAGTGTTCGCCGACGACTCGACCGAGCTCGAAGCGCCCGAGCGCGAGCTGCGGCTCGAGGACGCGCTCGATCTCGATCCGGCGGCGCAACCGGGCGGCTTCGTCGAGGCGCCGATGGAGTCGGTCGCCTTCGGACGCATCGCCGCGCAACAGGCGAAGCAGGTGATCGTGCAGAAGGTGCGCGAGGCCGAGCGCGCACAGGTGGTGGATGCCTATCAGGATCGCGTCGGGCAGCTCGTGAGCGGTGTGGTGAAGCGCGTCGACCGCAACGGCATCTACATCGACCTGGGCGGCAACGCCGAAGGCTTCGTGCCGCGCACCGACATGATTCCCCGCGAGCAGGCGAAGCCGCAGGATCGCATCAAGGCCTTCCTCAAGGAGGTGCGCTCGGAGCCGCGCGGCCCGCAGCTGTTCCTCACGCGCACGGCGCCGGAGTTCCTCATCGAGCTGTTCAAGCTCGAGGTACCCGAGGTGGGCCAGGGTCTCATCCAGATCCTGGGCGCCGCGCGCGATCCGGGCGTGCGTGCCAAGATCGCCGTGCGCAGCAACGATCCGCGCATCGACCCCGTCGGCGCCTGCGTCGGCATGCGCGGCTCGCGCGTGCAGGCGGTCTCCAACGAGATCGCCGGGGAGCGCGTGGACATCATTCCCTACGACCAGAACCCCGCGCAGTTCGTGATCAATGCGATGTCGCCCGCGGAGGTGATGTCGATCGTGGTCGATGAGGACTCGCACAGCATCGACATCGCCGTGGCGGAGGAGAAGCTCTCCCAGGCGATCGGACGGGGTGGCCAGAACATCCGCCTCGCGAGCCAGCTCACGGGCTGGGATCTCAACGTCATGACCGAGTCGGATGCGGAGGCGAAGAGCGAGAGCGAGGCGCGCGAGCTGGTGCAGACCTTCATGAAGCAGCTCGACGTGGATGAGGACGTGGCGACGATCCTGGTGCAGGAGGGCTTCTCCACGGTCGAGGAGGTCGCCTACGTGCCGCAGGCCGAGCTCATGTCGATCGAGGAATTCGATGAGGACATCGTCAAGGAGCTGCGCAACCGCGCGCGCGACGTGCTGCTCACGCAGGCGATCGCGAGCGAGGAGAGCCTGGATCAGTCGATGCCGGCGGATGATCTGCTGCTGCTCGAGGGCATGAGCCCGGATCTGGCGCTCGCGCTCGCCCGGCGCGGGGTACGCACCCGCGAGGATCTCGCCGAGCAGTCGATCGATGACCTCTCGGATATCGAGGGGCTGCAGGCCGAGGAGGCCGGCAGCCTGATCATGAAAGCTCGGGCGCATTGGTTCGAGGCGGGCCGCTGAGGGCACGCGATGGTGGTTTTGACAGCGCGCATGCCCGGCATGCACGCGAGGTTGTAGCTCATGGCCGACGTAACCGTTTCCCAGTTCGCGCAGGTGCTGAAGGTGCCCGTCGATCGGCTGCTGGTGCAGCTCGATCAGGCCGGCATCAAGGTGGCAGGCCCGGACGATCGAATCAGCGATGAGGCGAAGCTCGAGCTGCTCACGCACCTGCGCCGCAGCCATGGGGCCGGCTCGGACGGTGGCGCGCCGAGCAAGATCACGCTGCGGCGCAAGACCCAGGGCGAGCTGAAGGTCGCGAGCTCTCAGGGCCGGGCGCGCCTGGTGAACGTCGAGGTGCGCAGCACCCGCAAGTACATCAAGCGCGACGTGCTCGAGGAGCGGGCGCGGGTCCAGCAGGAGGACCTCGATGCCAAGAAGCGCGAGGCGGAGGAGGCTGCCGCGCGCGAGCGCGAGCGGCTCGAGGCCGAGCGGCGCGAGCGCGAGCGCATCGAGGCCGAGAACCGTCGGCGCGTCGAGGAGGAGCAGGCCCGCAAGCGCGCCCAGGAGGATGCGCGGCGTCTCGCCGAGCTGCAGGCGCGCGAGGAGGCCGAGCGACGCGAGCGCGAGCAGCAGCGCCGTACCGAGCCCGCGCGCGAGCGCGAGAAGCCCGAGGAGGAGCCGGTGGTGGAGGAGACCGCCGAGGAGAAGCAGCGCACGCGCTACGGGCGCGAGGAGCTGCACGTCGCGACCGATGTCAGCTCGCGCTACAAGAAGAAGAAGCGCATCAAGGGCCGGCCGCTCGCCGTCGCAGGGGATGCGCGCCATGCCTTTGAGATGCCGACCGCGCCGGTCAAGCGCGAGGTGTCGATCGGGGAGACCATCTCCGTGGCAGAGCTCGCCCAGAAGATGGCCGTGAAGGCCCCCGAGGTCATCAAGGTGCTGATGAACATGGGCGTGATGGCGACCATCAATCAGCCCATCGACCAGGATACGGCGCTGCTCGTCGTCGAGGAGCTCGGCCACACGGCCAAGGTGCAGAAGGCCAATCAAATGGAGGCCGATCTGCAGGGGGCCGTCACCGAGGAGGCCGCACTCGAGCCGCGCCCGCCGGTCGTCACCGTCATGGGACACGTCGATCACGGCAAGACCTCGCTCCTCGACTACATCCGCCGTGCCAAGGTCGCGGCGGGCGAGGCGGGCGGCATCACGCAGCACATCGGCGCCTATCAGGTCGAGACCTCCAAGGGCACGATCACCTTCCTCGACACCCCCGGCCATGCGGCCTTCACGGCCATGCGCGCGCGCGGTGCGAAGGTCACCGACGTGGTGGTGCTCGTGGTCGCCGCCGATGATGGCGTCATGCCGCAGACGATCGAGGCCATTCAGCATGCCCGTGCCGCGGGCGTGCCGATCGTGGTCGCCGTCAACAAGATCGACAAGAACGATGCGGACCCGGAGCGCGTGCGCACCGAGCTCGCCAAGCACGAGGTCATCCCGGAGGAATGGGGCGGTCAGAACATGTTCGTGAACGTCTCGGCGCGCACGGGCGCCGGTGTCGATGCGCTGCTCGAGGCGATTCTGCTGCAGGCGGAGGTCCTCGAGCTCGCGGCACCGCGCGGTGGACTCGCGAGCGGTGTCGTCATCGAATCGAGCATCGAGAAGGGTCGCGGTGTGGTCGCCACCGTGCTCGTCAAGAAGGGCACGCTGCACATGGGCGATGCGGTGCTGGCCGGCAACGAGTTTGGCCGGGTGCGCGCCATGTTCGATGAGGCGGGTCAGCCGGTGCAGGAGGCAACCCCTTCGATGCCCGTCGCCGTGCTCGGGCTCTCGGCCGCGCCGAACGCCGGCGATGAGCTGCTCGTGCTCGAGAACGAGCGCAAGGCGCGCGAGGTGGCACTCTACCGGCAGGGCAAGTTCCGCGACGTGAAGCTCGCCCGCCAGGCGACACGCGCCGAGGACGTGTTCTCCCAGCTCGAGGGCGAGAAGGCGGGCGTCATCGCGGTCCTGCTCAAGGCCGACGTTCAGGGCAGCGTCGAGGCGCTGCGCGATTCGCTCGGCAAGCTCTCGACCGCCGAGGTCGAGGTACGCGTCATCGCGAGCGGGGTCGGTGGCATCACCGTCTCCGACGTGCAGCTCGCGGCCGCCTCCAAGGCGCGGATCATCGGCTTCAACGTGCGCGCGGATTCCGCGGCGCGCGAGGCGCTGAAGGAGACCGGCGTGGAGGTGCGCTACTACAGCATCATCTACGAGGCCCTCGATGACGTGAAGCAGATGATGAGCGGTCTGCTGCAGCCGGAGATCAAGGAGCAGATCGTGGGCGTGGCCCAGGTGCGCGAGGTGTTCCGCTCGAGCAAGTTCGGTGTGGTTGCGGGCTGTCTGGTGATCGAGGGTCTCGTCCGGCGCAACAACCCGATTCGCGTGCTGCGGGATAACGTGGTGATCTTCGAAGGCGCGCTCGAGTCGCTGCGCCGCTTCAAGGACGATGTCGCGGAGGTTCGCGCCGGCACCGAATGCGGTATCGGGGTGAAGAACTACCAGGACGTGCGCGTCGGGGATCAGATCGAGTGCTTCGCCCGCGTCGAGGTGGCGCGCACGGTGCAATGAGTCAGCGCGCACCATGAGCGACAGCCGCAACCGCCGCATCGAGTCGGAGCTGCAGCGCGTGCTCGCCGAGCTCGTGGCGCGCGAGGTCAAGGACCCGCGCGTGGGCAACGTCACGATCACGGGCGTCTCGCTGAGCCCCGATCTCGCCACGGCGCGCGTGCTCTTCGTGCCGTTCGGCTCCGGCGCGGATGTGCAAGCGGTGCGCGAGGGGCTCACGCACGCGGCGGGTTTTCTGCGTGGGCAGGCCGGCCGGCGGCTCGCGCTGCGGCATGCGCCGCGGCTCGCGTTCGAGTTCGATGACAGCTTCGACCGAGCGGCCCGCCTCAGCGAGCTCATCGATCGAGCGAACGGCCAGCGGCGCGAGTAGGACGCTCTGCCCGCCATGAAGCCGTGCGGGGTGCTGCTGCTCGACAAGCCCGAGGGGCTCTCCTCGAACCACGCCTTGCAGCGCACACGACGCCTGCTCGGCTCGCCCAAGGCCGGACACGTCGGCAGCCTGGATCCGCTGGCGACCGGCATGCTGCCGATCTGCGTGGGCGAGGCCACGAAGATCGCGGGCGAGATCCTCGGCGGCAGGAAATGCTACGAGTTCACGCTGCAGCTCGGCGCGCGCACCGATACCGGCGATCGTGAAGGGACCGTGATCGAGCGCGCGGCGTCCCCGCAGGTCAGTGCCCCCGAGCTCGATGCCGTGCTCGCCGGCTTTCTCGGGCCCCAGACGCAGGTACCGCCGATGTACTCGGCGCTGAAGCGCGACGGACAGCCGCTGTACCGTCTCGCGCGGGCCGGGATCGAGGTCGAGCGCGCGCCGCGGCAGATCGAGATTTACGCGCTCGCCCTGCTGCAGCTTACGCCCGAGGCGCTGCGCCTCGAGGTGCTCTGCTCCAAGGGCACCTACGTGCGCACGCTCGGTGAGGACATCGCACGAGCGCTCGGCAGCTGCGGTCACCTCGGACAGCTGCGGCGACGCTATGTGGAGCCCTTTGCGGCCTATCCGATGCTCACGCTCGAGGCACTCGAGGCGCTCGTACGAGGCGGTGCCACCCCGAGTCTGCTCGCCCCGGATGAGGCGCTAGCGGGGATACCGGCCATCGCCCTGCCTGCCACGGCCGCGCAGCGGCTGCGTCAGGGGCAGGCGCTGGCGCTTGGCGCCGCGACGACGCTTGGCGCCGCGGCGGCCGAGCCGGGGCGCGTGCGCCTTTACGAGCAAGGCGGCTGCTTTCTCGGACTGGGCGAGCTCGATCCGGCGGGCCTGGTGCGCCCGAAGCGGCTGTTCGCGGCCCCTGATGCATAAGCGGCAACGGGCGGGGCTCTTGCGGCTCGACAGCGCCGTTGGCGGGGGAGGGGGCTGCCGGGTGGGCCCGGATGTCGCGGAAATGAGCGGAAGAGGGCGTTTTTTCTTGTGGCCGGCGATGGCCAGCGAGTAGAATGCGCCCCCCTAAAGTTAGCCTAATTGACAGAAGCTTCAGGAATATTGCGCACATGGCGTTAAGCAGCGAGAAGAAGGACGGTATCGTCGCGCAGTACCGTCGCGGTCCCACCGACACTGGATCTCCCGAAGTGCAGATTGCGCTGCTCTCGGAGCGCATCAACGGCCTCGGCGAGCACTTCAATGCCCACAAGCGCGACCACTCCTCGCGCCGGGGCCTCGTCAAGCTCGTCAATCAGCGTCGCAAGCTGCTCGATTACCTCAAGGCGACGCAGCCGCAGAAGTACCAGGAGCTCGTCGAGCGCCTGGGACTGCGCCGCTGAGCCTTAGTGTGAACGACGTGCCGGCGTCCCTGGCACGGCGCGCGGCGGGCCCGCGAGGGCCGCAGGGCCATTCAATCTTTTTCGTGAGGATCCAAGCGTGAGCGTTCACAGCAAGTCGTTTGCTTACGGCAGTCGTACCGTCACCCTGGAAACCGGCGAGCTCGCCCGCCAGGCCGACGGGGCCGTCAAGGTGGCCATGGGCGATACGGTCGTGCTCGTCACGGCCGTGGCGCAACAGCAGGCGGCCGCCGGCCGCGATTTCCTGCCGCTCACCGTCAACTATGTCGAGAAGACTTACGCCGCGGGCCGCATCCCCGGCGGGTTCTTCAAGCGCGAGGGCCGTCCCACCGAGAAGGAGACGCTCACTTCGCGCCTCATCGATCGGCCGATCCGCCCGCTCTTCCCGGACGGCTTCTACAACGAGGTGCAGGTCGTCGCCACCGTGCTGTCGGTCGATCCGGAGATCGACTCGGACGTGCCCGCGATGCTCGGTGCCTCCGCGGCGCTGACGATCGCCGGCGTTCCCTTCGCCGGACCCATCGCGGCGGCACGCGTCGGCTATCACAACGGGCAGTACCTGCTCAATCCGGCAGCCAAGGATCTCGAGAGCTCGCAGCTCGACCTGGTGGTGGCCGGCACCGAGCAGGCCGTGCTCATGGTGGAGTCCGAAGCGCAGAGCCTGTCCGAGGAAGTGATGCTGGGAGCGGTGGTGTTCGGGCATCAGCAGATGCAGACCGCGATCCGCGCCATTCGCGAGCTGGTCGCGCAGGCCGGCAAGCCGCGCTGGAACTGGCAGCCCCCGGCCGAGAGCGCGGAGCTGGCAAGCGCTGTGGCGCTGCATGCGCAGGCGGCGCTTGCGCAGGCGTATTCGATCACCGAGAAGACCCAACGGCGCAACCGCATCGGGGAGATCAAGCAGGCGACGCTCGGTGCGCTCGTGAGCGGTGAGTCCCCGAAGTGGACCGAGGAGCAGGTGGACGCTCAGTTCTTCAAGCTCGAGAGCAGCATCGTGCGCCAGCGCATTCTCAACGGCGAGCCGCGCATCGATGGCCGCGATGCCCGTACCGTGCGCCCGATCAGCGTGCGCGTGGGTTTGTTGCCGCGCACCCACGGCTCGGCGCTGTTCACCCGCGGTGAGACGCAGGCGCTCGTCGCGACGACGCTCGGCACCACGCGCGATGCGCAGATCATCGACGGCCTGAGCGGCGAGCGCCGCGAGCCCTTCATGCTGCATTACAACTTCCCGCCCTTCTCCGTGGGCGAGACCGGGATGATGGGCTCACCCAAGCGCCGCGAGATCGGCCACGGGAATCTGGCGCGGCGCGGCGTTGCTGCCGTCATGCCCGACATGGCCACCTTTCCGTACGTCATCCGCGTGGTCTCCGAGATCCTCGAGTCGAACGGCTCGAGCTCGATGGCGAGCGTGTGTGGCACCAGTCTGTCGCTGATGGATGCGGGCGTGCCGATCAAGGCACCCGTGGCGGGCGTGGCCATGGGCTTGGTGCTCGAGGGCAGCCGCTTCAAGGTGCTCACCGACATCCTCGGCGATGAGGATCACCTCGGCGACATGGACTTCAAGGTCGCGGGCACGCAGGACGGGGTGACGGCGCTGCAGATGGACATCAAGGTCGAGGGCGTAACGCCGGAGATCATGCAGGTCGCACTCGAGCAGGCAAAGGCCGGACGGCTGCACATTCTCGGGGAGATGAACCGCGTGCTGAGCACGCCGCGGGCGCAGATGTCCGAGTGGGCGCCCTCGATCATCACGCTCAAGATCGATCCGGAGAAGATCCGCGATGTGATCGGCAAGGGCGGCGCGGTGATTCGGCAGATCACCGAGGAAACCGGCACCACCATCGACATCGAAAGCGACGGCACCGTCAAGATCGCCTCGGTGAGCGGTGCAGCCGGGCGCGAGGCGCAGCGTCGTATCGAGCTCATCACCGCCGACGTGGAGGTCGGACGCATCTATGAGGGGCGCGTGGCGCGGCTCATGGATTTCGGCGCCTTCGTGACCATTCTTCCCGGGCGCGATGGCCTGGTGCACATCTCGCAGATCTCCGATGAGCGTGTCGAGCGCGTGAGCGACAAGCTCAAGGAAGGGGACGTGATCCGAGTAAAGGTACTCGAGGTGGACCGGCAGGGACGCATCCGGCTGTCGATGCGTAACGTAGACGCGGCCTGAAGGGCCGCCGCGGACCGCGGGCGCGGCCATCGCACGCGCAGGCTGGCTTCTGGCGCGTGCCTCAGGCGTGCGTGGCGGCGTCGCCCTCCTCGCCCTCGCCGCGCGCGCGGCTCGTAGCACCCATCAGCGCGCGAAAGATCTCATCCTGCACCGAGCGCCAGCGCTGGTAGTTGCGCTGCACTACCGCGGCGACTGCATCCTGCGGGTCGGCGCCCACCACGGTCTTTGCCCGCTCGCGCACCTCGCGTTGCTGGCTTGCAAAAAGCTTGAGTGACTGTTCGAGATAGCAGCCTACGACGCCCTGCATCGCACCACCGCCATACGAGCGGATCACCTGGGCGAGAAAGTCCCTGCTCATCAGCGGCTCTCCCGCGTGCTCCTGCTCGGCGATCACCTGCAACAGAATGCTGCGCGTGATGTCCTCTTGCGACTTTTTGTCGACGACGACGAACTCGATGCGCTCCACCACCAGCTTGCGAACGTCCGCCAGCGTGATGTAGCGACTCTCGACCGTATCGTAGAGCCTACGATTCGGATATTTCTTGATGACTCTAGCTTCGCTCATGACAACCCCCGACGTGTGCTTCTTTGTGGGCACCGCGGACTGATGCCAGCGGGCGAGGCATCCCTTTCCCTGCGTATACCTTAGTACAACGCCGCAAGCGGGCCAATCAGTAGAAAACCGCACTGACGCGATGAGCGTGCCTACTGTGGCGCCGAAACCATCCGTATCCGACTCGATCGCTCCGGGATCCAGTGTGATAGCGCCCATTCGAGCACGCGCCGCGGCGACTCCGCCGCGAGCGCTGCCGGGGGAGTCTGGCCGAGCAGCTCGAGGGCGGTGAGCAGCCACTGACCGGCGGCCTCGCTCTGCACCGCTATGGAGCGGCGTGACTTGGCAAGCTTCGCCCCGCCAGGCTCGACGACGAGCGGCAGATGGGCATAGCCGGGGTGGGGCAGCCCAAGCAGCCGCTGCAGCTCGAGCTGCCAAGCGGTGCTCGCCAGCAGGTCTGCACCCCGCACCACCTGGGTCACCTGCTGGGCGGCATCATCGACCACCACCGCCAGCTGATAGGCAAACTGCCCATCGCGACGCCTGAGGATCACGTCTCCCAGGTCGCGCAATTCGAGCTCGCAGGGACCCTGGAGGCGATCCGTGAAGCCCACCACGCGCGCCTCATCGACCCGCAGCCGTGTGGCGGTCGGCCCCGGCCGGCGCGCTCCGGCACGGCAGGTGCCCGGGTAGGGATCCTCGCCGAGCTCGGCGAGCAGTCGGCGTGTGCAGCTGCACTCGAACGTCACCCCGAGCGCGCGCAGGCGCTCCAGGGCCGCCTCGTAGTGCTCGGAGCGGGTGCTCTGATAAAGGACCGGCCCATCCCACTCGAGGCCGAGTGCCTCGAGGGTGCGCAGAATGTCGTCGGCCGCCCCGGCAAGCACCCGCGGGCGATCGAGATCCTCCATCCGCA
>DATJSR010000248.1:0-14732 GCA_035504015.1 Steroidobacteraceae bacterium | reverse complement strand
ATGTTCGACCACGACCATCAGATCAAGCTGAACGGCACGGTCACCCGCTTTCAGTGGACCAACCCGCACGTCTACATCAGCCTCGACGCGCCGGACCCGGCCGGCACCCTGCGTCACTACACGATCGAGTGCGCCAATCCCGGGATCCTCGATCGCATCGGCTGGAAGTGGAACATGATCAAGGTGGGCGACAAGATCACGACCATCATTGCGCCGCTGCGCACGGGTGAGCCCGGCGGACTGCTCAAGCAGGTAACCCTCGAGGACGGGCGCAAGTTCAGCAACGGCGGCCCCGCCGGCAAGGCCAACATCGAATGAAGGTGCGAGTGCGCCACGCGTGCCTCGCCAGCGCGTGTATGGCCAGCGCGTGCCTGGCGCTCGCCTCTGCAGCCCTGGCAGGTCCTGCGAGCACCGCCTCCGCAGGCGCTGCGGCGGTCGATCACAACCGGCTCACCGGTACGTGGGATCGCTACCCCAGCCGGGACGACAAGCTCGATCCGCGCTACACCTCGATGGTGCAGGCGACACCGCCACCGCTCAAGCCCCGCTTTCAGGCCGAGCTCGCCGCACGGCAGAAGGCGGCGCACGAAGCGGATCTGCGCGGACAGCCGCTCTACGGCGGCTATGCTAAGTGCCTGCCTGACGGCATGCCGGCGATGATGATGGCGATGTTTCCGCTGGAGGTGCTGCAGACACCGGGGCAGATCACGATCATCGAGGAGGCGTACAACCAGGTCCGCCGCATCTACCTCGACGAGAAGCAGATTCCGATCGCCGATGCCGAGCCGGGCTTCTGGGGCCATTCCGTCGGACACTGGGAGGGCGACACGCTCGTGGTCAACACCGTGGGGATCAAGGACTACGTGCGCTTTCGCGACGTTCCTCACAGCGACCAGATGCAGATCGACGAGCGTATTCGCTTGCTCTCCCCGGACATGTTCCGGGACGACATCACCATCACCGACCCGGTGTACCTGACAGAGCCCTGGCACTTCACCTGGATGTACAAGCGTCGTCCGGGCTACAAGATGCTCGAGTACGTGTGCGAGAGTAACCGCGAGTATCAGGATCCCCAGACCGGCGGTATCCGGATGCGCCTGGATACTGCCCCCGCCAAGCCTTGAGGCGCCGCGAGGCCTGATTCCGCGCCAGGCATAGAGAGCGGCCGAGCTATCTCTTTGATAGATAACACACATCATATATGTAGATATAATAACTAAAGATATGATATGCTCTGCCTACCGAATGGGAGGCAGAACAGTGACCACGCTCGACCGGCATGCAACGCTCGGCTTTCTTTTGAAGGACGTGAGCCGGCTTTACACGCGGCGCTTCGAGGAGCGCGCGGCGGATCTGGGCCTCACTCTTCCTCAGTGCAAGGCGCTCGCCTATCTGTCGAAGAACGAGGGCGTGAGCCAGAAGCGCCTCGCCGAGCTCATCGAAATCGATCAGATGAGCCTCGTGCGCATCCTGGATCGCATGGAGGCGGACGGGCTCGTGCAGCGCTGCTCCGATCCGCAGGACCGGCGCGCGCGCAGCCTGCGCCTCACTGAGAAGGCACGGCCGCTCCTCGAGCAGATCCAGCGGCGCTCGAGTGACACGCGGGCCGAGACGCTGCAAGGCTTGAGCGATGCCGAGCGCACGCTGCTGGTCGAGCTTCTCGAGCGTGTGCACGCGAAGCTCTCCGCGCTCGAGCCGCTCGCCCCGCCCGCCGCGCAGGCCGCGGCGCTGGCACAGGGCGCGGGGATGCCGCGATGAACGCCATGGTGAAGGAGCACCCCGAGGGCGCCGTCGCGCGCGGTGCCACCGAGCCGAGCAGTGCAGAGCTGCTCGAGGGCACGGGCGCCGTGCGGCGCTCCTGGCGCGAGCGGCTGCGCCTGCCGCTCATGATCGCCGGACCGCTCATCGTGGCCGCGGGCGCGCTCTATGTATTCCTCACCGGCGGCCGCTACGAGAGCACCGATGACGCCTACGTGCGCGCGGCGCAGGTGTCCATCAGCTCCAACGTCTCGGGGCGCGTGAGCGAGGTGGACGTGCATGACAACCAGCGCGTGCATCGCGGCGAGACGCTGTTTCGCATCGACGAGCGTCCCTTCCGCATCGCCGTGGAGGAAGCGCAGGCGCGCCTTGCGAGCGCACGGCTCGGCATCGAATCGCTGAAGGCGACCTATCGCCAGCGGCAGGCGGACCTGCGCTCGGCGCAGAGCGCGCTCGAGTACCAGCAGCGTGAGTACGAGCGGCAGAGTCGCCTGGAGAAGAGTGGCATCACCTCGCAGGCGCAAGTCGATCGTGCGCTGCTCGCCCGCAACGAGGCTCAGCAGACCGTTGCCGCCGTGCAGCAGCAGATCACCTCCACGCTCGCGAGCCTCGGCGGGGATCCCGACATTCAGATCGATCACCACCCGAGCGTGCAGCAGGCGCAGGCGGAGCTCGATCGTGCGCGGCTGAACCTCTCGTACACGGTGATCGGCGCGCCGATGGACGGCATCGTCACGCGCGTCGAGCAGCTGCAGGTGGGCGACTACATCAATGCGGCGACGCCGGCCTTCGCGCTGGTCTCCCGCCAGGATGTATGGATCGAGGCCAACTTCAAGGAAGACCAGCTTGCGCACATGCGCCCCGGGCAGGCTGCGGTCGTGCGCATCGATGCCTATCCGGACCATCGCTTCAGCGCGCGGGTGGTGAGCGTCAGTCCCGGCACCGGCTCGGAGTTCTCGCTGCTGCCGCCCGAGAATGCGACCGGCAACTGGGTCAAGGTGGTACAGCGCCTGCCCGTACGGCTGCAGCTCGAGGGGCCGCTGCCGCCGCTGCGCACGGGCCTGTCCGCCTGGGTGCGCGTGGACACGCAGTACCACCGCGCGCTCTTCGGCAGCGCCGCGGCGGCGCAGCCGGACGACGGCGACGCCGAGCGCGTGCCCGCCGAGGCGCATTGATCTGAAGCTCGGCTCGCGCATCGAGCCCCGGGGCTTCGGCTGGCATGGACCGACACGATCAGCTGCACCGCATACCCATCACCATCTGCGTGATGCTCGCCTCCATTCTGCAGGCGCTCGATACCACGATCGCAAACGTGGCGCTGCCTCACATCCGCGGCAGCCTCTCCGCGACGCTCGAGCAGATGGGCTGGGTGCTCACCTCTTATATCGTTGCAGCCGCGATCATGACACCGCTGTCGGGCTGGCTCGCCGGCCAGATCGGACGCAAGAAAGTGCTGCTGGTGTCGGTCGCCGGCTTCACGATCAGCTCGGCGTTGTGCGGCATGGCGCAGTCGCTCTCGCAGCTGGTGCTCTTTCGGTTGCTGCAGGGCGTTTTCGGCGCGGCGCTGGTACCGCTCTCACAGGCGGTCCTGCTCGACATCAATCCGCCCGAGCGCCATGGCCGCGCGACCGCGCTGTGGGCCATGGGCGTGCTGATCGGACCGATCATCGGCCCCGCCCTGGGCGGCTATCTCACGGAAAACTACAGCTGGCGCTGGGTGTTCTACATCAACATCCCCTTCGGGGTGCTCTCCGTCCTCGGCATCATGAGCTACATGCGCGAGACCACCGCGCGGCGCAGCCGCTTCGATTTCTTCGGCTTCGCCTCGCTCAGTCTCGCGGTCGGCGCGCTGCAGATTCTGCTCGATCGCGGACAGCTGCTCGACTGGTTCAACTCCACCGAGATCTGGGTGGAGATGACCGTGGCCGCGCTGTCCTTCTACCTCTTCATCGTGCACACCGTCACCGCATCGCGCGCGTTCGTCAGTCCCGCCCTGTTCCGCGATCGCAATTTCGCGCTCGGCAATGTGTTCATCTTCATCGTCGGTGTGGTGCTGTTCGCCACGCTCGCGCTGCTGCCGCCGCTGCTGCAGGATCTGCTGGGCTATCCGGTGGTGACCACCGGATTCGTCACCGCGCCGCGCGGAGTCGGCGGCTTCCTTACCATGGCGCTCGTCGGGCGTCTGATCGGGCGCGTCGATGCCAGAGTGCTGATCGCCATCGGCCTCGGCGTCACGGCGGCCTCCCTCTGGATCATGTGCGGCTTCTCACCGCAGATGGACTCGCACCTGGTGATCGTCAGCGGCTTCCTGCAGGGAGTGGGTACCGGCTTCGCGTACGTGCCGCTCGCCGCCGTCGCCTTCGCGACGCTCGCACCGCAGCTGCGCTCGGAGGGCACCTCGATCTTCAATCTGCTGCGCAACATCGGCAGCAGCATCGGCATCGCGGTGGTGCAGGCGCTGCTCACGCGCAACACCCAGATCATGCACGCCCGCCTGGCCGAGCACCTCACGCCCTACGGCGCGCAGCTGCGCGCCGCGATTCCCGGTCTCGGCACCGCGCACGGCCTGGCCGCGCTCAATGCCACCGTCACGCGACAGGCGCAGATGATCGCCTACAACAACGACTTCAAGCTGCTGCTGCTGCTCACCCTCGCCGTCATGCCGCTACTGGTGCTGTTGCGCTCGGGGCGCGCGAGCGCCGCGAGCGTCGCACCGGAATGATCCGCTCGAGGTGATATCGATGTTTGCGCATCTCCGCGTCTTACGTGCCTCGGCGCTCGCCGCGCTCGCAAACGTGCTCGCCGCGTGCACCGTCGGACCGGCCTTCCAGCGCCCGAGTGCGCCGGCGCCGGCGAGCTACCTGGCGCCCGATGAGAAGGCGGCGGCCCTGAGCGGCACCGAGTCGCCGGCCACGCCCTACGCCCAGCAGCTGCTTCTCGGGCAGGACCCGGCCGCGATGTGGTGGACGCTGTTCGAGTCGGCGAGCCTCGATCGGCTGATACGGCAGGCGCTCGGCGAGAACCGCACGCTCGCGGCGGCGCGCGCCTCGCTCGCCGAGGCTCGGGAGCTGGTGGCTGCCGCAAACGGTGCTCGCTATCCGCAAGTGAATCTCAATGCCGGTGTCGGGCGCCAGCAATACGGCGAGGAGCTCTTCGGTCCGTCCTTCTCATTGCCAGCCTTCAGCTACATGGCGCTCGGGGGCTCGGTGAGCTACACGGTGGATTACCTCGGCGGGGTGGCCCGCTCGGTCGAGGAGCGGCGCGCGCTCGCGCAGTACCAGGAGAGCGAGACGCAGGCCGCCTCACTTGCGCTCACCGGCAGCGTCATCACGCAGGCGCTGCTCGCGGCCTCGACGCAGGCGCAGATTCAAGCCGTGACGCAGCTGCTCGATCAGGACCGCGACAACCTGCGCCTGGTGCAGACGGCTTTCGATAACGGCTCGGTGTCGCGCGTCGACGTGCTCACGGCGCAGAGCCAACTCGCGAGCGACACCACTCTGATGCCGCCACTGCGCCAGCAGCTCGCAACGGCGCGACACGCCCTGGCGGTGCTCACCGGCAGCGCGCCGGCGAACAGCCGGCTGCCCGAGCTGACGCTCGCCGAGCTCAAACTGCCGCGCGAGCTACCGCTCACCCTGCCTTCGGAGCTGGCGCACCGCCGCCCCGACATCCTCGCCGCCGAGGCGCAACTGCATGCCGCGACGGCTGCCGTGGGCATCGCCACTGCCGACCTGTACCCGCGGATCACGCTCACGGCGAGCGGAGGCTATCAGGCAAACCCCGGAGCGCCGCTGTTCTCGAGCGGCAACACTGCCTGGACGCTGATCTCGGGGCTCACGCAGCCGATCTTCGACGGCGGCACGCTGCGAGCGCGCCGTCGAGCGGCACTCGATGAGCTGCGGGCGAGCGCAGCGCGCTATCAGGAGGTCGTGCTCGAGTCCTTCCAGCAGGTAGCCGACGTGCTCGATGCGTTGAGCCACGATGCGGAGCTGCTCACGGCACAGTCCAACGCGCTCGCGGCCGCGCGCAGCAGTGTGGAGCTTGCCCGCGAGAGCTACGCCGCCGGCAACAGCGGAGTCCTCGAGGTGCTCGATGCCCAGCGCCTGTTGCTGCAGGCGCAGCTCGGTGTGGTGCGCGCCCAGGCGCAGCAGTACCTCGATACGACGCAGCTGCTGCTCGCGCTCGGGGGGGCGGCACCGACGAGCTGATGCGCGGGGAGCGCGCCGGCGGTCGTGCTTGCTAGCCGCGATCCTCCCGCAGCGGCGCCGCGGCTTGTGGCGCCTCGATCTCCGGCGGCTGCGGGTGCGAGCTACGCGTGCGCTCGAGGCTCAGGCGCGGCATACCACGACGGCGGCGTTCCCGATGCAGATCGAGCGCCTTGGTGAACAGCGCCAGCGTCATCCAGCCGAGCACCACCGCCGCCGGTATGGCGGCCACGTAAGGCCAGCGCACGATGGCAAGGGTGAGCAGCAGTACGCCAACGCCCACGAGCGCCACCATGCGCGACTCGGTCGCTGCCAGCACGCGCTGTTCGGTGAGCGCAGCTCCCACGGCGCGACCGATGCGCAATGCCCCGGCCGCAGCGCGCGAGGCGCTGCCGCTCGCGCCCAGCCGCCGGGCGCGTGGATGCGGAGCGTCGCGCAGTGCGATGATCGCGCGCTGCCGCAATGCCCGCGGCCGCACGTGCAGCCGCCGTGATACCGCGCTCGCCAGGCGCGCGCGGCGCCTGCGCAGCACGATCTCGGTGGACTGCGACAGATCCTCGAGGTACAGCCGCTCCATCTCGCCGGCGAAAGTGGCATCCTCGATGAGCGCATCGAGCTCGTAGTTGCCGACCCAGCTGGCCACGTTGAGATTGCTCGAGCCTACGCGCGCCCAGCGTCCGTCCGCGACGGCGGTCTTGGCGTGCAGCATCGTGCCCTTCCATTCGAAAACGCGCACGCCGGCCTCGAGCAGCGGCCGGTAGCCCGCCTGCGACAGCGGGCGCAGCAGCGGGATGTCGCTCGAGCCGGGTACGAGCAGCCGCACGTCGACACCATCCTGGGCCGCCGCGCGCAGCGCCTGCACGTAGAGCGGGATCCCGGCGAAATAGGCGTCCGTGAGCCACAGCGTGCGGCAGGCCGCTGCCGCGATGAGCTCATCGAGCCGCAGCACCGCGAGCAGCCCCGGGCGGCTGGCGACGATGCGCAGTGCAGACTCCCCCGCCGCTCTCATGCTCTGCGGATCGGTGAGTGCCGTATCCGGCAGTGCCGGGCCCATGGCGCTCCAGACCTGGGCGAAGGCGGACTCCATGTCGCGCAGCGCCGGCCCTCGGATCTCCACACCCGTATCCCGCCACGGTGCCAGGCCGCGCGCAGGATCGCCGACCCACATGCGCCCGAGGCACAGCCCGGTGACGAAGCCCACGACGCCGTCCACGGCGAGCATCTTGCGATGGTCCCGATGCAGGGATGCGAGGGGGCGCGCGAGGTGTGGCGGATTGAAGCAGCGCACCTCCACCCCGGCAGCCCGCAACGTGCGCCAGAAGCGCCCGGAGGCGTGTGTGAAGCAGCCCATCCAGTCGTAGATGACCCGCACCTGCACGCCGGAGCGGGCCATGTCCGCGAGCGCCGTGGCGAACTGCCGCCCGACCTGATCCTCGTAGATGATGTAGTTCTCGAAGAGGATGCTGCGCTTGGCCGCCGCGATGGCCTCGAGCCAGGCGGGATAGTTCTGCTCGGCATCCTTGAGCAGTCGCAGACCGTTGCCGAGCGAGAGCTCCGCGCCGGTGGCGCGGCTGAATGCGCGGTCGAGCAGATCATCGCGATGGCCATCGGCCGCGCGGCCCGGTATGCCGTCGCTGACGGCCTCGGAGTGCCCCTGGGTCCCGGGATCGCTGGGATTCGACATGTGCTCCATGCGGAGTGCGGTCAGGGCGGACTGCTCGCGCGGCAGCCAGGGGCACTATATCGCAGCGGCTGGACGTGAGCTCACGCCCGGCGCATAGTCCGAGCTTGACGGTTTGGGGGCCGCCTTTGTAGGACAACGGCATGGGCGAGCCGAAAGCAGAAGATATCGAATCGCTGTGGGAGCGGGCGCGGCTGCTGCTGCGCGAAGGCCACTTGCCGCGCGCCAAGGCCGCGCGCACTTGGGGCGGTACCGGTACGGGTGCGCCCTGCGAGCTGTGCGGCGCCGCTATTCTTTCGAGCGAGACCGAGCTCGAGATTCAGCTGGAGCTCACCGCGAGCGCCGCCTCGCTGCGATTTCATCGCCCGTGTCACGCGCTCTGGGACGCCGTACGCGCCGAGGCGGCCGCCGGCTGGATCTCGGTCAACGAGCGTCTGCCGTCGGATGAGACCGTGGTCGAGGCGCGCATTCAGCTCGGTGCGGGGCGGATTGTCATCAACGTGTTGTGCCGCCACGACCCACAGCTTGCCGGCGTCCAATGGCTCAACGCCACTACGGGAGAGAGCCTGCCGGAGGGCTGGCTGCCTTCGCAGTGGCGCACACTTGACGCCGACGGACCGACGGGCGAGCTTCCCGAGAATCTCTCGCGCAGCGCCTGATGGCGGCCGCTGCGCAAGATGCGATCGGCGCGGGGCGTGACGGCGAACCGGGGCGCGTGCTATGAAGCGCTCCGAGGCCAGGAGTCCTTCATTGCCTTCCGACATACCCGTGCTGCAGCGGCGGCAGTTCATCCAAACCACCGGGCTGCTGACAGGGCTGCTGGCCGCCGGCAGTCCGCTGGCACTGGTTGCACCGAGCCGCGCCTGGGCCCTCGAGTTGCACGCCTTGACGAGCGAAGAGGGCACGGCGGTCATGGCCGCGGCACGCACGATCGCGCCTCACGATCGCCTGGAGGACGCCGCCTATGCCGTGGTCGTCCGCACGGTCGACGGCGCCGCGGCCCAGGATGCCGGCACGCTCGAGCTGCTGCGCCAGGGCATCGCGCGCCTCGGTAGCGGCTTCGCCACGGCTCCGGAGTCGGCACGCGTGGCCGCACTTCGGGCGGTGGAGTCGGGTCCTTTCTTCCAGATGCTGCGTGGCCAGACCCTGAGCACGCTCTACGCCTCACCGCTCGCCTATGCCTATTTCGGCTATCAGGGCGAGGCTTTTTCCAAGGGCGGCTACCTGTTCCGCGGTTTCAACGATCTGCACTGGCTGCCGGATGTGCCGCTCGAGGCGAGCGGACCCCTTCCTGGCCAGGGCTGAGCTTGCGGACCCAGTGAGCTCATCGGTGCCATCGGGCCCCGCAGCCGGGCGCGGGCGCGCGTTGGCGCAGGCCGCGACAGCTGGCCTGCTGTGGCTGTGGCTGGCGGGAGTTGCGCGCGCCGCGAGTCCCTGCATCCCCTCGTCGACGCCGACGCCAGCGGCAACGGCCACAGTCCCCGTTGAGGCGACGGCGGGCGAGGCACTGCTCGACGATCGGGACAGTATCGCGCACGTGGCCCGGCTCATCGCCGAGCGCCTCGCTTGGATGCCCGCGGTTGCCGCCTGGAAATGGCAGCATCGCGTCGCGATCGCCGATCCGGCACGAGAGCGCGTCGTGGTCGAGCATGCCGCGGAGCGCGCGCGTGCCATGGGGCTCGAGCCCGGGGCGGCTCGGCAGCTCTTCGACTGGCAGATCGCCGCCGCGCGTAGCCTCGAGGCGGCATGCGAAGCGCAATGGCAGCACGGCGGATTCAACTATCCCGGCCCGGTTCCTGATCTCGCGGCCGTGATACGCCCTGCGCTCGATCGCCTGACGGAAGCGCAGTTGCGTGCGTTGTACGTGGCCGTGCCCGCGCTGGGCCACGGCGCGACCACGGATGCGGCCCTGTCGGGCGCGCTGCCCGGGCTACCGGACGCCTCGCGCGAGGTACTCGGGCGGATACTCGCCGCGGCGCGCTTCCTGGCGCCCGCGACACTCGCGCGCAGCCGCGCCGCAGGCGTGCTGCGCATCGGGACCACCGGTGACTACGCGCCTTTCAGCAGCGTCCGGCAGCGTCATCTGAGCGGTGTGGACATCGAGCTCGCGCGCGCGCTCGCGCGAGGGCTCGGCCTCGAGCCCGTGTTCGTCCGCACCAGCTGGCCCTCCCTGCTCGCCGATCTCGGGGGCGATCGCTTCGATCTGGCGATGAGCGGTATCGCCGACACCCCTGCGAGGCGTGCCGCGGGCACGGTCTCGATCGGATATCTCTCCGGAGGCAAGACCATCCTCGCTCGCTGCGCAGA
This sequence comes from Steroidobacteraceae bacterium, assembly GCA_035504015.1. GTDB lineage: Bacteria > Pseudomonadota > Gammaproteobacteria > Steroidobacterales > Steroidobacteraceae > JASHUC01. The sequence goes on along the minus strand of DATJSR010000248.1, from coordinate 4,781 downwards.
TGCCCGGCGTTGGGCCACACTCGCCGATCTCGACCATGCGGGAGTGAGGGTGATCGTCAACCCGGGGGGCACGAACGAGCAATTCGTGCGCGCCGCGCTGCGTCACGCTCAGATTCGCATCTATCCGGACAACACCACGATTTTCGAGGAGATCCGCTCCGGACGCGCCGACGCGATGATCACGGACGACTTCGAGGCCGAGCTGCAGCACCGCCGCCACCCGGAGCTGTGCCGAACGTTTGCCGGCGTGCTCACCCGTGCCGAGAAGGTGGCTCTGCTGGCGCCGGACCCCGCGCTGCGCGCAGCGGTGAACGACTGGCTCCGCAGCGCACTCGAGTCCGGCCTCCCAGCACGGCTGTTGCAGCAGGCCTTCGCCGAACCCTGAGCCCGGGGTAGTGCGCACCGGCCGCGGCGCGCGCAGCGGCATGCGCCTTGCGTCGTTCGAGTCTCGTTGCGATTGGGGCCCGAGGCGGGCCGAGGCGTGAGCACCATGAATGCGATCACCATGCTGATTCAGGACCACGAGGAAGTCGTCCGGCTGCTCGAGCACTTCGACGAGGCGGAGGCGGATGAGCAGGCCGTGCTCGCGGCACGGATCTGTCGATTGCTCACCGTGCATTCACAGGTGGAGGAGGAGCTCTTTTATCCGGCTGCGCGCCAGGCATTGGGGCCGCTGGGTGAGCGACTGCTCGACGATGCGGCGGTCGAGCATGCGACCGACCGCGAGCTCGTGAGCCGGCTGCAGAGCTCCGGGGAGGGATACGCCTTGTTCGCCGCCACGGTGCGCGTGATGGGCGAGTATTTCCGACACCACCTGCGTCAGGAGGAGACGCTGCTTTTTCCGCGGGTCCAGAACACGGAGCTGGATCTCGAGGCGCTGGGTGAGCGGATGGGTAAGCGCAAGCGCACGCTGCTCAGCGCGGCCGACTCCCGGCTCGTGGCCGAGGAGGATGAAGACGATGACCTCGAGGAGGAGCTGGAGGACGACGAGGAGGTCGAGGACGAGGATGACATCGATGAGGATGACATCGATGAGGACGAGGATGAGGATGACGAGGATGACGAGGAGGATGAGGAGGACGACGAGGCCGAGGAAGCCGAGCGGACGACTCAGCGCCGCCGCCCGGCGGGCGGCCGCTCGCCGCGGCTGCTCAGGTTGGCACGCCGTTAGGCCGAAGCGAGCTCTGCGGCGGGTACCCACGAGCCGTGGATGCCCGAGCTGATCTTGAAGGGCAGCTTGACCGTCGCTACGGCCCCTTCTTCCATGCGGCGCGTGTCGACGATCACGAGGTCGGAGCGTCCCTCGAGCAGGCGCGTCGCGATGCCGAGCAGATAGCCATCCCCTTCCGGGGCGTCCTTGCCGCGCGGGGCGAAGACGCATTCCTGCAGGCTCGAGGAGTCACCGGCGAAGTAGGTGGAGGTGGCGCGCTCGGCATGATCGAACCGCGTCCAGCAGTTCACCGGCTGCGTGAGCGTCTTGGCCAGTCGATGATCGAAGGGCCGTGCGGCATCGAGCGTCGGCATGAAGCCGTAGCGGTAACGCAGCGTGTGATAGCGGTCGTCCTGACGCGGCAGGATACCGGGGTGCGGATACAGCACCTCCTGGCTGTACTGATCGGCGCCGCGGGAGGACAGGTCGACGCTGAGCCGCGTGACGCGGCCCTCCGCGGCACGCGGATCGTAGGGCTCCCCGTGCGCATTCGGAAAGAACGGAAACTGGTTCTTGTGCGCCATATCCATGTCGACGAAGAGGCGCTCGCCCTCGGAGAAGGCGCCCATCACGTGCGTGGCGCAGCGCTCCGGGCCCTTGAACCAGCGTATCTCGCGCCCCTCGCCGCCCCGGCGCAGCACGCCGAGCCAGGTCGCCAGCGTGGAGTCCCACGCGAAGTGCACGCCGCCCGCCTTCATCTGCGCCTCGTTCCGGGCCATCGGGATGACGAGGAAGGCGACGTGGCGGTCGGTGACGGCAAAGTCGTGCAGCATCCCCACGTAAGGCACCTTGAACCAGGTTTCCCACGTGATGCGGCCGCGCCGGTCGATGCCGTAGACGGCCACATCGTCGCTGCCTTCACCGCGCGCTTCATAGCCGAAGGCGAGCATCTCCCCGCTCACCGAATCGAGCTTCGGATGTGCCGTGAACGTGCGGCTCGTGAGCTTGCCGCCGAAGGTGTGGTAGTCGTCGAGCGTCTCGAGCGTGCGCGGATCCATGAGGACCGGCGGGCTGTCCTCCTTCAGCGCGAGCAGCTTACCGGCGTAGAAGACGACGTGGGTGTTCGCCGTGCCGCGGCTCAGCGTCCTGACTTCCGGATCGTCCGTGTAGGGATTGCGATACATGCCGAAGAGCGCGCGCCGCGCCTTCTCCTGCGCCTTGAAACGCTGGTTGCGCACGTAACGGGTCTTCAAATCGACGTGACCGTCGGCGAATGAGAAGCACGCGACGTGGCCCTCGCCGTCGAACGGAATGTTGTTCGGGTATTTCGGCGGGTACTGGAAATCGGGCCCGACCCGATAGAAGCATCCGCGGAGCTCTGCGGGCACCTCTCCCTCGACCTCGCAATCGCGGATGTCCACCTCGGCACGGAACGGCGTGCCGAAGCGCTTCATCATCGGGTTGTCGCTGAAGGTAACGGCCATGTCTCACCTTGCCTCGCAGGCGGATTGCGCCACGTCCACCAGTATCTTGGTGCCTTCCTGCCGATGCAGCCGCTCGAAGCCGTCCTCGATCAGACGCTCGAAGGCGATCGTCTCCACCCACCCTGCGCGCGGGTAGGCGCCTGCCGCCATCTCGGCGATCACGGCAGGAAAGGCGTTGCACGAGAGCGCGACCCCCGTGATATAGGTCTCCGACATCAGCATGTCCATCGGTTGCACCGTCAGCGGTGCCACGTGGATGGCGACGACTACGACGCGACCATCGACTGCCGTCCCGTGCAGGGCGGCCTGAAACGCGGCGGGCACGCCGGCCGCATCGATCGATGCGTGCGCGCCGCGGCCACCCGTCAGGTCTCTGATGGCATCGACGACGGTGCCGGCGGCAGGATCGAGCACCTGGCGCGCGCCGATCCCCTCGAGTACTGCGCGCCGCGCGGGCGCTGGATCCACCATGATCACCTCGACGCCCCGGCGGCGCAGCGTGAAGTAGACGCCGATGCCGATCGGTCCCCCGCCGTGCACGACGGCGGTCTGGCCCGCCTCCAGGCCGGAGCGCTCGGCTGTGGCCCACGCAATCGCCATCGGCTCGATCAGCGCCCCGTCCATGCCGCCCATGCCAGCCGGCAGAGGATGAGCCATCGAGCGGCGGACGACGGTGTATTGGGCGAGACCGCCGCCGCTGCGGTTGTAGCCGTGGAAGGCGAGCATCCCGCAGTGGTTGTAGCGTCCCGAGCGACAGTAGAGGCAGTGCCCGCAGCTTTCCACGGGCTCCACGGCCACCAGATCCCCAGGCTCGAGATCCTCGACGCCTGCACCGACCTGCACCACCTCGCCGCTCAGCTCGTGACCGAGAATGACCGGGTTGCAAATGCCGGTGAGGGGATGCGGATGAGCGCGTTGCCGGGTGGTGATGGGCCCGTCGTAGTACTCGTGCAGGTCGCTGCCACAGATGCCGTTGTAGAGCACCCGGAGCTTCACCTCGCCCGCGCCGGCCACCGGCTCGGGCACCTCAGCCAGACGTAGATCCTGGCGTCCATGATAGAGCGCTGCACGCATGAGTGGATTCGTCGGGCGCGAGAGCTTCGCGGGCGCCCAACGCTATGCCGGCCCCCTCGAGCCGTCAAGCGACGCCGCGTGCGCGTGCTGCGAAGCTCGGTGCGCGCCTAGCGTGCCGACACCAGCGCGAGATCGCGCTGGGACAGCAGCCGGATGGGTACGTGCGGTACGCGCCAGATGCTCTGTGCGTACTCGCGCACGGCGCGATCGGAGGAGAAGCGGCCCGAGCGGGCGACGTTGAGAATGGACATGCGCGTCCAGCGCGCCGCGCTTGCGAACGCATCGTTCACGCTCGCCTGGCAGCTCGCGTACGCCGCATAGTCGGCGAGCACCATGTAGGGATCCCAGCGCAGCAGCCCCTCGACCAGCGGCGCGAATACCTGCGGGTCCCCGCGCGAGAAGAAGCCCTCGCGCAGCAGGTCGAGCACGCCGGCGAGCTGCGGGTCGCATTCGTAGCAGCGACCGGGGCGGTACCCCTCGGCACGCAGCGCGTCGATCGCGGCGGCGGAAAGTCCGAACATGAAGAAGTTCTCCGGGCCCACCTCGCCGGCGATCTCGAGATTCGCCCCATCCGGTGTGCCGATGGTGAGCGCGCCGTTCATCGCGAATTTCATGTTGCCCGTGCCGGAGGCCTCCTTGCCTGCCGTGGAGATCTGCTCGGAGAGGTCGGCCGCCGGATAGATGCGCTGGCCCGTGCTCACGTTGAAGTTCGGCACGAATACCACGCGCAGCCGGCCGCGCACGGCCGGATCGCGCTCGATCACCTCGCCCACCGCGTGGATGAGCCGGATGATGAGCTTGGCGATGTGATAGCCGGGAGCCGCCTTGCCGCCGAAGACGAAGGTGCGCGGCTGCATCTCGAAGCGTGCATCCGAGCGCAGTCGATGATAGAGGCCGATCACGTGCAGGATGTTGAGATGCTGGCGCTTGTATTCGTGGATGCGCTTCACCTGCACATCGAAGAGCGACTCCGGGTCGACCGTGGTGCCGGTGCGCGCGCGCACCAGGTGCGCGAACTCGCGCTTGTTGGCCGCCTTGATCTTGCGCCACTCGGCGCCAAAGCCGGCATCGTC
>DATJSR010000247.1:0-3984 GCA_035504015.1 Steroidobacteraceae bacterium | reverse complement strand
GAGCTGCGCAACCCGCTCGCGCCGATCCGGTATGCGCTTGCCGCCAACCGCAAGGCCGATCGGACTGCGGAGCAGAGAAAGTGGGCGGACGAGATCATGGAGAGGCAGGTCGCGCACATGAGCCGACTGCTCGACGATTTGCTCGATGTCTCGCGAATCACGCGCGGGACTCTCGAGCTGAAGAAGGCTGCGGCCGAGCTCACCTCGGTGCTGAGCGCGGCAATCGAGACGGCCCGGCCCGTGCTCGATGGCAAGCATCACACCCTGACACTGGATTTTCCAAACGAGGCGATGCGGCTGGAGGCGGATGCGGTGCGGCTGGCGCAGGTCTTCTCGAATCTGCTGATCAACGCGGCGAAATACACCGATCCGCACGGCAAGATTCATCTGAGCGCTCGCCGCGAGAGCGATGACGTCGTCATATCGGTGCGGGACAACGGCATCGGCATCGCGCCCGAGATGAGGCCGCGGCTGTTCACCATGTTTGCTCAGGCCGACGGCGTCCGCGACAGGACCGAAGGCGGCCTCGGTGTCGGGCTTGCGCTGGTCCGGGGGATCGTCGCGCTTCACGGCGGTACCGTGCGCGCCCACAGTGAGGGACCGGGGCACGGGAGCGAGTTCGTCGTGAGGCTCCCCGTGAGCGAGCCCGTCGTCGAGATTCCACAACTCGGCAATGTGGAGGACGCTGCCGCCGGTATCGGCCTGCGCATCCTGGTTGCCGATGACAACCGGGATGCCGCCGATACCTGCGCGGCGCTCCTGGAGCTCTCGGGACACCACGTTCAGACAGCCTATTGCGGCCGCCAGGCCCTCGAGCTGGCCGAGGGCTTTCGACCGCACGCGGTGCTTCTCGACATCGGTCTGCCCGACTTGAGCGGCTACGCCCTGGCGAAACACATTCGCGAGTCGAGCTGGGGCCGGCGCACATTGCTCGTCGCCGTCACCGGATGGGGGCAGAGCGAGGATCGCCGTCGCGCCTACGAGGCGGGGTTCGATCATCACCTCGCCAAGCCGGTAGCGGCCGAGGCCATCGAGTCGATTCTGCGCTGCGCCGAGTCGGGAAGTCCGTGAGTGACCGGGTGCTTCCTCCGGGGAGAATAGGACCGCGCACGGTCACGGCCGCAGCCCTGCCAGCACCTCGCCGATGTGTCGCACCACCAGCGAGAGATGCCCCTCGCCCGGAAAGTAGCGCGCATTGCACGCCGGCAGGGCTGCGGCCAGACGCCGCGCCATCGCGGCAGGCAGGATCTGGTCCGCCAGGCCTTGCCAGAGGCTGACCGGCAGGCGCACGTCCTGCAGCCGGAAATCCCACGGGCGCGCGATCAGTGTCAGCTCCCAACCGGCGCCCCGCCCGCCCTGCCGCAGGGCCTCGGCCGTGCTCTGCTGCACCAGCGAGCGGTAGCCGGGGTCGGCGAACAGCTCGCGATCGGGCGACACCATGCCGCCCATCATGAACTTGACGTACCGATCAGCGTCCTGCCGCATCCAGTGCGCCAACATGTGGACGACACCCCGGGCAAGTGGCGCCGCGTGAGCGGCCAGCGCCAACATCAGCCGGTCCTGCGCCAGCATTCCCTCCTTTCCACCGGCCACTTGCAGCGGGCCCAGCGGACAGACCAGGGCCGTGCGAGCCAGGCGATCCGGCAACCGGGCGGCGCACGCTAGCGCGTACGGGCCGCCGCCCGAAACGCCGACTATCGAGAAACGCTGCAGCGCGAGCTGATCCGCCAGGGCACCGATGTCCGCCGCCCAATCGCCGATTCGCCGGCCCGGCTGAAACGTCGATTGTCCGAACCCCGGCCGATCGACGGACAACAGCCTGAGGCCGAGCCGCGCTGCCGCCGCGGCAGCCACGCGTGCCTCGAGACGAGACCCGGGATAGCCATGAAAGTAGAGCACCGGGGGCCCGGAGGGATCGCCGAGCTCCAGGCAAGCGAGCGTGCGCCCATCCGCAAGGCGCAGCCGATGCTCAGTCTCGGCTGCGCGACTTGCGTCCGCTCCGGCGGTAGCGCTCTCGAGAAGTGTCAACTGTGCTGCCCCGCGGCTTTCGTCCTGGTCTCAATCGCGCCATCCGCCTCGGAGCCCCCCGCCGACCAGTCGTGGGATCGTGCAACCGCCTCATCCAGGGGGGTATGCGGCTCCGGGCCGATGAATCGACAGAGCTTGGTGTTCTCCAGCTCGGCGGCAGTATTCCACAGGTAACGCATCTCCAGCATCTCGCGACACACCTCCACGAAGGGTGCTGCAAGCCGCACACACCACCACGGAAACGGGTAAATCCTGCGCCTGGAGATGCCGGCAGCGCGGCAGGCGGCTTCCGCCATGTCGGCGCCCCGCGCCAACCAGTGACCGCGAAAATGGAAAACCTCGAAGTCGGCGAGGCGTCCGTCCTGCTCGAGCAGACTGGCCATGGCATCGGCGAGGTCCGGCAGGTATGCCCAGGCATGACCGAGGTGTCGCGGGCCAGGGTAGAGCACGCAGCGAACCTTGCGCTGATTCGCGAGCAGGCCCTGACTGAACCATGTATTACCCGCGCGCGGTCCGAAGTAGTCTCCGGCGCGAACGACCAGTACCCGGGCGCCCTGCTTCGCAGCCGTCCGTAACCGCTCCTCCATTCGCACCCGAATCCGGCCCTTGCGGGTGAGCGGGTTCTGTGGCGACGCTTCGCTCAGCCTGGGGAGCGCATCGGCGCCGAAGTTGTAGATCGTGCCCGGGAAGAGCACTCGCGCGCGGTGCGCTGTGGCAGCGGCGATCGTGTTCTCGAGCATGGGCAGCGCGAGGCCGGCCCAGTCGTGATACTTGGGCGGGTTCACCGCGTGCACGATGACCGATGCGCCGGCGGCGGCCTTCGTCACGTCGTCGCGGCACATGGCGTCGCCCTGGATCCACTCGACCGCATCTCCCAGGCCTGTCGCGCCCACGACCGCACCGGGCCTGCGGTGAAGCGCCCGCACCCGCCAGCCGCGGGCGAGCAGCGCGCGGGCGACTTCGCCGCCGATTCCGCCGGTGATGCCGAGGACCAGAGCCGTTCGAGAGTTCGTGTTCATTGCAGCCTCCGACGTTTGCGTTGGGGGCAGTTTTGGGTATGGAAGCGATAAATGGAATTAGCTGATGCAGAATGTATGCTATACATTTATGCATGGTAGATTCCGAGCCCGGCTGGGACCTGTATCGATCGTTTCTCGAGGTGCTGCGCACCGGCAGCCTGTCGGCGGCCGGCCGGGCGCTGCGGCTCACGCAACCGACCGTGGGACGGCACATCGCCTCCCTGGAGCAGCGCCTCGGCGGCCGGGCATTGTTCACCCGCCATCGCTCCGGTCTTTTGCCGACCGAAACGGCAGTCCAGCTGCGTCCCTACGCGGAGTCGATCGCCGCCGCGGCAGGCGCCCTGCTCAGAGCTGCCTCGGCGAAGGAGACCGCAATCAGCGGCGCCGTGCGCATCTCGGCGAGCGAGGTGATGGGCACCGAAGTGCTCCCGGCCCTGGTCAGCGACTTCCGCGAGCGGCATCCCGGCGTGGTGGTGGAATTGTCCCTGTCGAATCAGACCGCGGACCTCCTGCGACGGGACGCCGACATCGCGGTTCGCATGGTCAGGCCGACACAGAAGGCTCTCGTTGCGAGGCGCATCGGCAAGACCGTCCTCGGGCTGCACGCGTCCCGCAAGTATGTCGAAGCTCACGGCGTGCCCGGGCGAATCGAGGAATTGGACCGCCACCCGCTGATCGGCTTCGACAGCGCGCCGTCGGTATCGCGGCCCCTCAATCTCCCGCCGGCCATTCGGCGCGACCGCTTTGCGTTTCGCTGCGACAGCGATCTCGGCCAGCTCGCGGCCATCCGCGCCGGCTTTGGCATCGGGGTGTGTCAATACGGGATAGCCATCGATCCGCCGCTCGTGTCCATCCTGCCGCGAGAGCTGCGCTTCGAGCTCGAAATGTGGGTGGTGATGCACGAGGTCCTCAGGACGACGGCCCGCGTCAAGCTCAT
>DATJSR010000246.1:0-26608 GCA_035504015.1 Steroidobacteraceae bacterium | reverse complement strand
ACCCGCTGGCGCGCCGTGCCCGGCGCTGCCCTGCTGAGCGCCGCCAGAACCGAGCGATCCATGGCCAGGATGTAGTCGAAGCGCTCGAAGTCGCCGGCCTCGACGTGCCGGGCGCGCAGCCCGGACAAATCGTAGCCGCGCCTGCGCGCCGCCTCCTGGGCACGCGCATCGGGAGGGTTGCCCACGTGGTATTGCGCCGTCCCGGCGGAGGCGATGCGCAGCCTGAGCTCGGGCGCCTCTCGCTGCGCGAGCAGGCGAAAGACGCCCTCGGCCGTGGGCGAGCGACAGATGTTGCCCAGGCAGACGAAAAGCACGCCGAACTCATCCTGAGCCATCGAGGCCGTCTCCGCAGGCTGCCGTTGAGAGCAAGACGCTAGCAACGCTGTGCATGGGACGCAAACCACAGCTTTCGGGACCCGCCGTCGACACGGGCAGAGCCAGGACGCAAGCTTGGGCAATCGAGAAGGCGCTCCCGAAGGAGACTCGACATGCGCTCTGCCGCTTTCCTCGCCGTGATGCTCTTGCTCGCGGCCTGCAGCAACTACGCGCCCGACGCCGGCCACGAGATCGTGCTGATCGAGAAGCCCTGGTTCTTCGGCCACGGCGGGGTCGATGCGGATCCGGTGAAGACCGGACGCACCTTCGCCGCCATCACCACCGAGGGCGTGGACGTGTACATGCAGCCGCAGAAGTTCGAGGTGAACCTGCCCGATACCATGACCTCCGATGGCGTACCGATCAGCTTTCACGCGATCGTGGTGCTGCAGGTGACCGATTCGGTCGGGCTCATCAAGGACTTCGGTCCCTCCTGGTACGAGAACAACGTCGAGCAGCCCTTCTCCACCATGGTGCGCCAGGCGGTGCGCAAGCGCGGCATGAACGAGACGGCCATCAGCACCACCGCGCTCGATGCCATCGATGGCGAGATCCGCGACAATCTGCTCGCCTTCATCCGCGACAAGCAGCTGCCGGTGCGACTGGTGACGATGACGATCGGGCGCGCGAATCCACCGGATGCCATCAAGAATCAGCGCATCGAGACCGCCGCCCAGGAGCAGCGCGTGCAGACGGAGAAGCAGGTGAAGCTCGCCGAGGATCAGCGCATGCTCGCCGAGCAGAGCCGCGCGAGCGCCGACAACGCCTATCGCGAGGCGATGCACCTCTCGCCAGAGCAGTTCATCCAGCTCGAGACCATCAAGATGCAGGCGAGCGTGTGCGGGCCGAACGGCAAGGCGACCTGCACCTTCATTCAGAACGGCGGCGCGGCACCCGTCTACAACCTCGCGAAGTAGCGATACGGGGGGAGCGCCGCGCCCTGCTCAGCGGCCGGCTTTGGCAGCGAGCTCGGCACGCACGCGCTCGAGATCCTCCGCCGTGTTGACGTCGGGCCCGGGCCGCTCGGTGACATCCCCCACGAGGATGGCGATGCCGCTTTCGAGCGCGCGCAGCTGCTCGAGCCGCTCCGTGCGCTCGAGCGCGCTCGGGGCAAGCGCCGCGATGCGCCGCAGCGCTCCCACGCGATAGGCGTACAGGCCCAAATGGCGCCTCGCACCCGCGAAGCTGCGCTGGCTGCCGAGCCCCGCAGGCGCGGCATCCCGATCCCAGGGAATCGGTGCACGGCTGAAATACAGTGCCCGACCCGTGCCGTCCACGATCACCTTGACCACATTCGGATCGAGGAACTCCGCGAGCGAGCCGATCGGGCTCGCGAGCGTGGCGACGCCCGCGGCCGGCTCGCTCTCGAGCAGCTCGGCGCACTGCTCGATGAGCCCGGGCGGCATGAGCGGCTCATCACCCTGAAGGTTGACGACGATCTGCGCATCGCTCCAGCCGCGGCGCCAGGCGACCTCGGCGATGCGGTCGGTGGCCGAGGCGTGATGGCGTGCCGTCAGCACCACCTGTGCGCCGAAGTCCCGTGCTGCGCTCTCGATGCGCGCATCGTCGGTCGCAATCAGCACCTCCTCGGCACGGCAGGCCCGCGCGGCCTCGTGGACCCACTGCAGCAGCGGCTTGCCGTCGAGGGGCAGGAGCACTTTGCCCGGCAACCGCGTCGAGTCGTGACGCGCTGGGATCACCACCCGAAACATGCGGGCTAACGGGCGCCGAGCACGAGACACACGGCGCTCACCCTAGCGCTCCAGCAACGGATCGTCGGCGGCGAGCTGGCGCGCCTCCTCCTCGAGCATTACCGGCACATCGTCGCGGATCGGGTAGGCGAGACGGTCGAGGCGGCACAGCAGCAGCTGCTGATCGCGCCGGTACTGCAGCGGGCCCTTGCAGATGGGGCAGGCGAGGATCTCGAGCAGGCGTGTGTCCATTGGATGACTTTAGCGCGCGGACGCCCCGCGCGCACGACAGGCCCGCGCGACGTGCTCGAGCAGCACGGCCGCATCGGCCGCCGGCAGCTGCGCCGCAACGGGCAGGTACCACAGGCGTGGACTCGAAATCGCGCGACAGCGCACCGCGTCCTTCTCGGTCATGAGCACGGGGTAGCCGTCGGCGAAGGCGAGCTCCTGCGGTGTGAAGGGGTGGTGATCGGCAAAGCGGTGCTCGATCGGCTCGAGCCCGGCCGCACGCAGGGTACGAAAGAAGCGCTCCGGGTGACCGATGCCTGCAACGGCATGCACCGGCTCGCCGCGAAACTCCTCGAGCGGGCGCTCCGCTCCGATCTGATCCACGCGCACCGCGTGGCTGCCCGTGAGCCTCATGTGCAGCACCGGGGCGGCGCAGGTACGCAACGCCCGCGCCAGCGAGGGATGCTCCGCCTCGCCGTTGACCACCACCACATCGGCGTAGGACAGCCGGCTGGCGGGCTCACGCAGCGGCCCTGCCGGCAGCAGGCGCCCGTTGCCGAAGCCGCGGGTGCCATCGACGACCACGATCTCGCAGTCGCGCGCGAGCGGCAGGTGCTGCAGGCCATCATCGGTAACCAGCACGTCGAAGCCGAAATCGGCCGCGGCACGCGCCGCCGCCACCCGATCGGGACCGACGACCGTGACACAGCCGGTGCGGCGGTGAATGAGCAGCGGCTCATCGCCGACCTGCTCCCAGCTCGAGTCGCTATGCACCACGTGCAGCACATCCTGCGCCTCGAGCATATCCTGCTGAGCGGCCGCAGTGGTTCGCGGGTGCTCGGTGGCGCGCCCATAGCCACGCGAGAGCACGCACGGTCGCAGCCCCTGCAGCGCGAGCTGCTCGACGAGCCAGATCACCAGCGGTGTCTTGCCGGTACCCCCCACGGTGAGATTGCCGACGACCACCACCGGAATGCGCACGCGGCAGCTGCGCAGCCAGCCGTAGACGTAGGCACCGCGGCGAAAGCGCAACGCCGCCCCGTAGAGCGCAGCGAGCGGTCGCAGCAGAAACGCCCACGGACTGCCGCCGTACCACAGCTGGCTGAGGCGCTGCTCGAGGACCGTGCGGATCAATCGCTGAACTGCAGGCGGTGCAGCTGCGCGTACAGCCCGCCGTGCGCGATGAGCTCGGCGTGAGTGCCGCTCTCGACCAGTGCGCCTGCATCGAGCACCACGATGCGATCGGCCTGCTCGACCGTCGAGAGCCGGTGTGCGATCACGAACGTCGTGCGGTTGCGCACCAGCTGCGCGAGCGCGGCCTGAATGTGCCGTTCGGCCTCGGTGTCGAGCGCCGAGGTCGCCTCATCGAGGATCAGGATCGGGGCATCCTTCAGCAGCGCCCGCGCGATGGCGATGCGCTGGCGCTGCCCGCCCGAGAGCAGTACGCCGCGATCGCCCACCAGGGTATCGAGCCCGTGCGGCTGCAGGCGCGTGAACTCGAGCACGTGTGCGGCCTCGGCTGCGCGCTCCAGCGCAGCGGCATCGATCTCGCGGCCGAAGGCAATGTTGCGCCGGATCGTGTCGTTGAAGAGCACGACCTCCTGCGAGACGACCGCGATCTGCTGGCGCAGATTGCGCAGCTCGTAGTCGCGCACATCGCGGCCATCGATGCGCACGCAGCCGGAGCTCACATCGTAGAAGCGCGGCAACAGGCTCACGAGCGTCGACTTGCCGCTGCCCGAGCGGCCGACGACCGCGACGTTCTCGCCCGAGCGGACCTGCAGGCTCACCTCGCGCAGCGCCGCGGCATTGCCGCGCGGGTAGCGAAAGCCCGCGTGCTCGAACTGCACCTCGCCGCGCACGCGCTGCGCGCGGTAGTCGCCGCCCGCGCTCTCGGCCGGCTCATCGAGCAGCTCGAAGAGGCTCTGAGCGGCGGCGATGCCCTGCTGCAGCGGACCCGAGGCGCCCATCAGCTGACGCAGCGGCTGCGCGAGCATGCCGAGCGCGGTGAGAAAGCCGAGCAGATCCCCCATGGTCATCTGGCCGCGGATCGCGCCGGCGATGGCGTAGGAGAGGATGACGGCGCCGCCGATGGCGGTGAGGGACTGCACGATCGGATTGGCGAGGCCGCGGATCAGGATGAGCTTCATGTTCGAGCGGCGATTGTGCTCGTTCACCTCGTCGAACTGGCGCGCGAGGTGCTCCTCGGCGTTGTAGACCTTGACCACGCGGGGCGCCTCGAAGCCCTCTTTGGCGATGCGCGTGACATCGCTCATCGAGTCCTGGATACGGCGGCTGTAGCGGCGGAAGTAGCGGTTCACGATCGTCACCAGGTACGTGACGAGCGGTGCCATGATGAGCGCCAGCACGGCCAGGCGCAGATCGATCCACAGCAGGTAGCCGATGAGGGCGGTGATCGTGAGAGCGGTGCTCGAGATCACGACCACCGAATCGGTGGTCGCCTGGGCCACCTGCTCGGTGTTGTAGGTGAGGCGCGAGAGCAGCGTCGCCGAGGAATGTCCGTCGAAGAAGCCGATGGGCAGGCGCAGCACGCGCTCGAAGAGCTGCCCGCGCAGGCGGTTCACGACGTGCCTGCTGACGTAGCCCATGCAGTAGGTCTGGGTGAAATCCCCCAGGCCGCGCACCATGAACAGTCCGACGAGCGCGACCGGCAGCCAGCGCAGCGTATGCGGATCGCGGTGCGCGAACTCGATGCTGTTGCCGAAGGTCTGTGAGAACTTGGCGAAGCTCACCATGCTCGCCGAGTAGATGAGCACGCCCACGAGGCCGAGTGAGAACATCGCGGCGTGGGGCCGCACGTAGCCGAGCAGCCGCCGGTAGGTCTGCAGCGCCGTCGGGGTCGCGGGCACCGGGGCGGCGGCCAGCTGCTGCTGTGTCAGTGACTCGAGCCGCGCCACCTGGCACCTCTCGCCCGCGCTCGCGCGAGACTCTTCAGGGCGCGCCCGCGGCCTGGGGCTCTTCCTTGACCGTGGCGATGCTGATCTCGGCGAAGCCGAGCCGCGCCAGTACGTCCATGGCCGTGACCACCGACTGATGGGTGGCGCGCCCATCCGCCCGCAGCGTCACCCGCATGCTGCGGTCGTTGCCGACGGCCTTGAGCAGCGCCGCCCGCAGCGTCTCGGGACTGGCGTTGATCAGCTCGCGGTCGTTCACCCGATAGCTGCCCTGCTGCGTGACCGCGATGACGAGAGCCTCCGCATGCGGGCGCAAGGTCGGTACGGCGCTCGCCTGCGGCAGGCGGATGCGGATGCGCCCTTCGTCCACGAGCGAGCTCGAGAGCATGAAGAACACGACCATCATCAGCACCACATCGATGAGCGAGACCAGGTTGATCTCGGGATCCTCGACGCGACGGGGCCGCAGGTTCACCGACGGGCGGCCTTGAGGGCATCCGCGCGACTCGCTTCATGGCTTTCCGGGCGGGCCGCCGCGGCGAGGTCGGCGCGGGCCGGCTGCGCATGCTCCGACCGGGCCGCCTGGGCATGCTCCGTGCGGGCCGGGCCATGATCGGTGCGGGCAGCCTCGACCGCGTCGGCGAGCTTGATCGCATCCTTCTCCATCTCGATGACGAAGCGCTCGACGCGTCCACGCAGGTAGCGGTAGCTGATGAGCGCCGGAATCGCAACGCACAAGCCGGCGGCGGTGGCGATCAGCGCCTCGGCGATGCCGCCCGAGAGCATGCGCGGATCGCCCGCCGCACCCGCCTGCAGCGCATTGAAGGCCTTGATGATGCCGGTCACCGTTCCGAGCAGGCCGAGCAGCGGCGAGATGCTCGCGATCGTGCCGAGCGTATTGAGGAAGCGCTCGAGCTCGTGCACCACGTGCCGCCCGGCATCCTCGAGCCGCTCCATCATGATCTCGCGCGAGCGGTGCCGGGTGGCGAGCCCCGCCGCCAGCACCTTGCCGAGCGGGGAGTTCTGCTCGAGCGCAGCGATCACCTTGTCGGTGATCTGGTTGGTCTCGACGAGCTGCCAGACGCGCTGCGTCAGGTCGCGCGGCAGCACCCGCTTCTCCTGCAGCGTCCACAACCGCTCGAGAATGATGGCCGCGGCCCCGATGGAGCACAGGATGATCGGCCACATGAACGGGCCGCCGGCCCGTACGATTTCCCACATCCGTTGGATTGCCTCGACCCCGACCGTTAATTGAACATCATACCGGACATGGACCCCTGCTCAAGGCGCGCGGCGTCGCACTTGGCAGCTCCCGGCATGCCGGCCTCGCCATGCACAGCCAGAGCGTGACCGCTCGCCAGCGGGTGAGGCCGGCGATCTGTTACAGTCGCCGACCCATGCCCCGGGATCTGCTCAAGAAGATCGCCGCCAGAAAGCCGGCGGCGCTCACCACCAAATGGTACCTGCGCGGCTTGGGCAAGCACCTCGCCGACCCGCGCCTGTGGTGCCTGCAGCGCCGCAGCGTGACGGGGGCCTTCGGCGCGGGACTCGCCATCGGCTTCATGCCTTTGCCGATACACATGCCGCTCGCGACCGCGGCCGCCATCACCTGGCGACTGAACATTCCGGTCGCCCTCGCCACGGTCTGGTACGTGAACCCCCTCACCATGGTGCCGATCTACTACGTGGCCTATCGGGTCGGGGCGCTGCTTACCGGTGTGCCTGCGCATGCGTTCTGGTTCCGCCCGAGCTGGGACTGGCTGCAGCACGGACTCGGCCCCATGTGGAAGCCCTTCCTCGTGGGCTGTCTCGCCTGCAGCATGCTCGCGGGGGTCTTCGGCTGGCTCGGGCTCGAGCTGCTGTGGCGCTGGCGGGTGCTCGCCCGTCGCTCCCAGCGCCCGCGCCGCCCCACCCCCGCCTAACTCTCACGCAACAGGCCGCGCTCGAGGGTGAGCACCCGGCCCATGCGCCCGGCCAGGCGGGTATCGTGCGTGACGACCACCAGGCTCGTGCCACGCTCGCGATTGAGCTCGAGCATGAGCGCGAAGACCTGCTCGGCGTTCGCGCCGTCGAGGTTGCCCGTGGGCTCATCCGCCAGCACGATGCTCGGCTGCGTGACGAGCGCACGGGCCACCGCGGCGCGCTGCCGCTCACCCCCGGAGAGCTGGTGCGGGCGATGACTCAGACGCTCCCCCAGGCCGACCCGGCGCAGCAGCTCGGTTGCGCGGGCGCGCGCCTCGGAAGTGGGCACGCGGCGCACCAAGAGCGGCATGGCCACGTTCTCGAGGGCCGAGAACTCCGGTAGCAGGTGGTGGAACTGGTAGACGAAGCCGAGTGCCCGATTGCGCAGCCGCCCGCGCGCATCCTCCCCGAGCGCATGGATGTCCTCGCCCCCGATGAGCACGCGGCCGGCTGTCGGACGATCGAGGCCGCCCAGGATCTGCAGCAGCGTGGTCTTGCCCGAGCCGGATGCACCGACGATCGCGAGCCGCTCGGCGGGAGCGATGCTGACGCTCGCTCCGCAGAGCACCTGCAGCGTCACCGGCCCCTGCCGGAAGCTCTTTTCGATGCCGCTCGCCTCGAGCACCGGCGGGGTGGCGCGCTCGGGGCCCGGCCCCGGCATCGGCAGGGCCATGCGCTCGAGGGCAGGGTCAGTCATGGCGCAGCGCCTGCGCCGGCGCCATGGTGGAGGCGCGCCACGCGGGATACACCGTCGCCAGTGCGCACAGCGCGAAGGCGACTGCGCACACTCTGAGCACATCCCCCCACTCCACGTAGGCCGGCAGATCGCTCATGTTGTAGACGCGGGGGTCGAGGAAGTGCGTGTGCAGGATGCGCTCGAGCAGGTGCACGAGTGTCTCCACGTGATGCGCCAGCACCACCCCGACCCAGGCACCGAGCGCAGTCCCGGCGAGGCCGATGAGCACGCCCTGCAGCACGAAGGTGGCGAGCACATTGCGTGGGCCGGCCCCGAGGGTGCGCAGAATCGCCACGTCCGACTGCTTCTCCTTCACGATCATGACGAGCGTCGCCACGATATTGAAAGCCGCGACCGCCACGATCATCAGCAGAATCACGAACATCATCGACTTGGTGCTCTCGATGGAGCGAAAGAAATTCTCGTGGCTGCGCGTCCAGTCGCTCACGTAGAAGCCACCTCCGAGCGCGAGTGCCAGCTTGCGCACGATCGAGGGCGCGCGAAACGGATCGTCGAGCGCCAGGCGCAGCCCGGTCACCCGATCGCCGAGATGATACACGCGCGCGGCATCGGCCATCGCCACGAGCGCGAGCGCACTGTCGAATTCGTACATCCCCGAATGAAAGATGCCGCTCACGAAGAAGCGCCGCATGCGCGGCTCGAGGCCGCTCGGCGTGGCGGTGCCCTCCGGAGCGATGAGCACCACCGAGTCGCCGACGCCCACCTCGAGCTCGCTCGCGAGCGCGGAGCCCAGAATGATGCGGTAGGCGCCGGGCGTCAGGTCCGTGATGCTGCCTGCGGTCAGGCGCTGCGCGAGGCCGGTCGTGCGTCGCTCCTCCTGAGGAAGCACGCCGCGGATCATCGTGCCGATGACGTGCTGGCCGTGCGCGAGCATGGCCTGCTCCTCGATGTAGGGAGCCGCCGACTGCACGCCCGGCACGCGCAGCGCGGCCTGCCGATCGGCCTGCCAGTCGCTGAGGGTGCCATCGAGTCCCATGAGCTCGGCGTGACCGGTGACGGCGAGCATGCGGGTGCGCAGCTCGCGCTCGAAGCCGTTCATCACCGAGAGCACCACGATCAGCACGGCGATGCCGAGCGTGATGCCGCTCACCGACATGCTGGCGACGAAGGAGACGAAGCCGCGCCGGTGAGTCGAGCGCAGATAGCGCGTGGCGATCAGCCATTCGTAAGGAGTGGCAATCATTCGTAGCGCAGCGCATCGGCCGGCGGGGTGCGCGCCGCCCGCAGCGCCGGATACACGGTGGCACAGGCGGTAAGGGCGAGCGCTGCGAGCGCGATGGCGATCACGTTGGAGCGGTGCACGTCGGAGGGGATGGCGGTGATGTAATACACATCGGGGTCCATGATCTGGAAGCGGAAGGTGTGCTCGAGCCACGGCACGATGCTCGTGACGTGCAGCGCCATCAGCAACCCGAGCAGCACCCCGAGCCCCACGCCCACCCAGCCGATCACCAGGCCCTGGGTGATGAACACGCCCATGACGCGCCGTGGAGAGGCGCCCAAGGTGCGCAGGATCGCGATGTCGGTGCGCTTGTCGTTCACCACCATGACGAGCATCGCCACGATGTTGAAGGCGGCCACGGCCACGATGAGCAGCAGGATGAGCGACATCATCGTCTTCTCGATGCGTATGGCGCGAAAGTAGCTCGCATCGTCCACGGTCCAGTCGATCACCTCGAGCCCGCGCGGCAGCACCGCGCGAATGCGCGGCGCGATGAGCGGGGCGGCGAGCGGATCGCTCATGCGCACGTGCAGGCCCTCGCCGCTCGGTGCGGCGCCGAGCGCGCGCACGTCGTCGAAATTGACGAAGATCAGGCTGGCATCGTGCTCCTCCAGGCCCGCCTCGAAGACACCCGCCACGCCCAGTTCGCGCAGCTTGGGCTGCGGAGTGCCATCTGCGGCGACGGTGGGCAGCAGCAGCGTCAGGCGGCTGCCGATATCGAGCCCCAGCTGCCCGGCGATCACCGCACCGACGAGGGCGCGATTGCTGCCCGGGGCAAGATCATCGAGCGAGCCCATCTTGAGCAGATGCGGCAGCTCGCTCGCAGCGCCTTCCTCGGCCGGATCGATGCCGCGCAGCGTCACGCCCACCATCTCGGGCGCGCGCACCGCGAGCGCCTGCGCATCGAGATACGGGGCGACGCCTTTGACGCCGGGCACGGCACGCACCCGCTGAGCGACGGCGCGCCACTCGGCGAGCGAGGGCTCCGCCGCGCCGTGCGAGGCGACGATGCGCGCATCGGAGGCGAGCGCGAGCAGCCGATCGCGCAGCTCGCCCTCGAAGCCGTTCATCACCGAGAGAATGACGATGAGCGCCGCAACGCCCACGCACACCCCCGTGAGCGACACCCAGGTGATGAAGGAGACGAAGAACTTGTGGGTGCGGGCACGCACGTAGCGCAGCCCGACATAAAGCGACAGGGGATGAAACACGCCGCGATTTAACCACAACCGCGCGGGTTGACAGGCAATTTAGGACCTGTGTCACAGATCGCACCGCGTGCGACTTTGACATACCGCGGCCGAGCTATAGTCAGTGCGGACTCATGCCGGGCATTCCCGGAGGGATCATGCGGATGCGGCTTGCCGGTGGGGCTCTCCTCGTCCTCGTGCTGAGCGCGAGCATGGTGCGCCATGCGGCGCTCGCCGAGACCGTGGTCGTCGACGACAAGGTGAGCGTGCGCGAGTCGAACATCGCGCGGCCGATGCGCGGCATGCACATGGATGCCGTCGAGCACTCGTTCGGGGCGCCGACGACGCGCCATGCGGCCGTGGGCGATCCGCCCATCACCCGCTGGGACTACCCCTCCTTTGCCGTGTTCTTCGAGCGCGACATCGTGATTCATGCCGTCGTCACGGACGGGCACGCCGCGAGCGCACCGGCCGACCAGGCGCCGGCCGCGGGTGATACCGCGAGCCCCGCGGCACCGAGCGATGCTGCGAGCCCCGCTGCCCCGAGTGATGCCGCAAGCCCCGCGGCCCCGAGCGATGCTGCGGGCGCCACTTCCACCTCGAGCTCGGATGCCGGCAGCGCGCAACGGCCGGCCTCCTCTTCCGATGCGTCCTCCGCGCCTGCGGCTGAGGGCGCTCCGCGGCCGGGCTCCAAGGCCGTGCAGCGCGCCCAAGCCGCGGCCGCTGCCGGCGCCACCAGCGCACCCGCCGACACCGCCTCCTCGCCCAGCGGCTGAACTCCCGCCTCCGCGCGCGCCCTTTGTCATCGGGCGCCGCGCCGGTAAGCTTGCGCCTTTTGCGCCCGCTCGCGGCGCACCCTCATCATGGCGCCTTTGTTAAAGCCTTCCCTTCCGACTGCGCAGCGGCCGCACCTGCGCTGGCACCAGCTCTACGGCAGCGCCGCTGCGCTCGCGCTCGCGGAAGCCGTGAGCCTCGACCGGCGGCTCTATCTCGTCGTTACGCCGGGAGCGCGCGAGCTCGAGCGCCTGGCGGCCGAGGTGCGCTTCTTCGGTGGCGCCGCTGCACGGCTGCTCACCCTGCCCGACTGGGAAATCCTGCCCTACGACCTGTTCTCACCGCACCCGGACATCACCTCGCAGCGGCTGCGCACGCTCTACGAGCTGCCGCACACGCACAGTGGACTGCTCATCGTGGCGGCCGACACGCTGTTGCAGCGCCTGCCGCCGCCCCAGTACATCCAGGGCCGCGCCTTCGAGCTCGCGGTCGGCACCACGCTCGGGCTCGAGGCTTTTCGGCTGCGCCTGGCGGAGGCGGGCTACGCGAACGTGAGCCAGGTGACGGCGCCGGGCGAGTACGCCGTGCGCGGCTCGCTGCTCGATGTGTTTCCGATGGGCGCCGCCGAGCCCCTGCGCATCGACCTGTTCGGGGATGAGATCGAGGCGATCCGCCGCTTCGATCCGGAGACGCAGCGCTCGCTCGATGCCATCGAGCGCGTGCGGCTGCTGCCCGCGCGCGAGCTGCCGCTCGATCCGCAGGCGGTGCGCGGCTTTCGCCGCCGCTACCGGACGCGCTTCGAGGGCGAGCCGCTGCAGTCGGCGATCTACCGTGGCGTGAGCGAGGGACTCGCCCCGGCAGGAATCGAGTTCTATCTGCCGCTGTTCTTCGACACCACCGCGACGCTCTTCGACTACCTGCCACGCGATGCGGTGCTGGTCTATGAAAGCGGCGCGCAGGCCTCGCTCGAGCGGCTCTGGAGCGACATCGAGGCCCGCTACGAGGAGCGCCGCCACGACATCGAGCGTCCCGTGCTGGCACCTCCGGAGCTGTTCCTCGATCCGCAGGAGCTCGCCACCCGCGCGGAGCCCTTCGCCAGCATCGCGCTCGAGACTTTCAAGGCAGACACCGATACGGGGGGAGCCGCGGGCGTGGTGAACTTCCCGACCAGCGCCCCCCGGGAGCTGCGCATCGATGCGCGTGCCGAGCAGCCGCTGGCACCGCTCGATGCCCTGCGGCGTGAGTTCCCGGGGCGCATCCTGATCGGCGCCGACTCTCCCGGGCGGCGCGAGGTGCTGCAGCAGATGCTGCACGATCACGGCCACCAGCTCGCGATCGTACCCGACTGGCGCAGCTTCGCCGAGGGCGATGCACCGCTCGCGATCGCCGTCGCTCCCGATGTGCAGGGCCTGCAGCTGCTCGATCCGCCTCTCGCGCTGCTCTCGGAGTCGCAGCTGTTTGGTGCGCGCGCCCGCCAGGAGCGGCGGCGGCGGCGCTCGAGTGCCGACCCTCAGGCGATCCTGCGCGAGCTCATGGACCTCAATCCCGGTGCGCCGATCGTGCACGAGGAGTACGGCGTCGGCCGCTACGTGGGGCTGCAGCTGATGGAGGTCGCGGGCCAGCAGGGCGAGTTCCTGGTGCTGGAGTATCAGGACGGCGACCGCGTCTACGTGCCCGTGCACGCGCTGCACCTGATCAGCCGCTACACGGGCGCCGCGCCCGAGAGCGCGCCCTTGCACAAGCTCGGCACCGACCAGTGGGCGCGGGCGCGCAAGCGCGCGGCGGAGCAGGTTCGCGACGTGGCGGCGGAGCTGCTCGAGCTGTACGCGCAGCGCAAGGCTCGCCAGGGTCTGTCGCTGCCGCTGCGCGAGGCCGAGTATCAAGCCTTCGCGCAGGGCTTTCCGTTCGAGGAGACGGCCGACCAGAGCGAGGCGATTCGCCAGGTGCTCGAGGATCTGCACAAGCCCCAGCCGATGGACCGGATCGTGTGCGGCGATGTCGGCTTCGGCAAGACCGAGGTGGCGATGCGCGCTGCGTTCGTGGCCGTGCAGGGCGGCAAGCAGGTGGCGGTGCTGGTGCCGACCACGCTGCTCGCCCAGCAGCACCTTGGCAATTTCCGCGATCGCTTCGCCGACTGGCCGGTGCGCATCGAGTCGCTGTCGCGCTTTCGCTCCGATGCCGAGAGCCAGTCGATCATCGCCGGCATCGAGCAGGGGCGCGTCGACATCGTGATCGCCACGCACCGCCTGCTGCACGCGCATGTGCGCTTCAAGGACCTCGGCCTCATCATCATCGACGAGGAGCATCGCTTCGGCGTGCGCGACAAGGAGCGTCTGAAGGCGTTGCGCGCCGAGGTGCACGTGCTCACGCTCACCGCCACGCCCATCCCGCGCACCCTCAACATGGCACTCGGCGGCCTGCGCGAGCTCTCCCTGATCGCGACCCCGCCCGAGGAGCGTCTTGCGATCAAGACCTTCGTGACCGAGTGGCACGACGCGACGCTGCGCGAGGCGGCGTTGCGCGAGCTGCGTCGCGGCGGCCAGATCTACTTTGTGCACAACGAGGTGCGCAGCATCGAGAAGCTCGCCGCGCAGCTGCGCGAGCTGATCCCGGAGGCGGACCTGCGCATCGGCCACGGACAGATGCGCGAGCGCGACCTCGAGCAGCTGATGGTCGACTTCTATCACCGCCGGTTCAATCTGCTGCTGTGTACGACGATCATCGAGAGCGGCATCGACGTGCCGACGGCCAATACCATCATGATCAATCGCGCCGACCGCATGGGACTTGCGCAACTGCACCAGCTGCGGGGCCGCGTCGGGCGCTCGCATCACCGCGCCTATGCGTACCTCATCGTGCCGCCGCGGCGCGAGCTCGGCGCCGATGCGGTCAAGCGGCTCGAGGCACTCGAATCCCTCGAGGAGCTCGGCGCGGGCTTCGCGCTGGCCACGCACGATCTGGAGATCCGCGGCGCAGGCGAGCTGCTCGGGGAGTCCCAGAGCGGTCAGCTCACCGAGATCGGCCTCGCCATGTATCTCGAGATGCTCGAGCGCGCCGTCAAGGCGCTCAAGGAGGGACGTGAGCCGGCGCTCGATCAGCCGCTCGCCGCCACCACGGAGGTCGAGCTGCACGTGCCGGCGTTCCTGCCCGACGGCTACGTCGCCGACGTGCACGTCCGGCTCGTGCTCTACAAGCGCATCGCCGCCGCTGCCGACAGCAGCGCGCTCGATGAGCTTACCGCCGAGCTGGTCGACCGCTTCGGAGAGCTGCCTTCCGCCGCGCAGCACCTGCTGCGTATCGCGCGCCTGAAGCTGCACGCCCGCGCGCTCGGCATTCGCCGGCTCGACCTGGGAGCACAAGGTGGCTATGTGCTCTTCGAGCCGCAGCATACGATCGACCCACGCGTGATCGTGCGGCTCATTCAGCGCCATGCGCGCGAGTACCGCCTCGAGGGCGCGCGGCTGCGCATCTCGCGAGCGCTCACGCCGGAGGCGAAGCGCTTCGAGTTCGCGACCGAGTTGCTGCAGAGGCTCGGTGAGCGCAGCTAGTGCAACCGGCAAAGCGGCCTGCGGCCGTCGTGCGCAGGGCTGGTAGAATGAGCCGGTCGCTGCTGCCGGAGTTTGCATGAGAGGGGATCTCCTCGCGTTCGCGCTCGCCCTGAGCCTCGCCGCTGCGTCGGGGGATGCGCAGCAGCCCTCACGGCCGGCAGGCGCACAGCCGGCGCCCCAGGCTGCCGCCCCCGCCCCCGCGCCCGCGCCGGCGGCCGGCGCGCCCCGCACGCAGGCGGCGACACCCGCGGCGCACGCCTCAGCGCCGGTCTATAACATCGAGATGATCGTCTTTCGCGCCAACACCGCGCTCGGTAGCCCCGAGGACTGGGCCGCGGAGGTCGGCGCGGGGGCGGCTGCCGCGAGCGATGCTGAGGGCGCGGCCGCTGCGCCCACGGGTGCCGCTGGTGGGGTCGCGGGCAGCGCTGCCGAGGCATCCACGGCTGCTGCCGGCGCAGCCACCGCCACTGCCGGCGGCGGGCCGCTGCTGCGAGTGCTCGATCGCGCGGAGTTTCAGCTCGATGATCTCGAGGCGCGGCTGCGCGCGAGCGGCGCGTACTCACCCGTCGCGCACGTGGCGTGGTCCCAGACCGCATCCCCGTGGGGCAGCCCGGTCGGCATTCCGGTGCAGCGTCTCGGCATCGACGCCGCCGGGCTCAGTGGCTCGGTGGCACTCGAGCGCGGCCAGTTCCTGCACATCGCGCTGATGCTGAACTACGCCATGGCCAACCCGCCAGCGGGCCTCGGCGCCGCGCCGGGCACCGTCTTCAGTGTCAATCAGAATCACCGCGTGCGCTTCTACGAGCGCAATTACTTCGATCATCCGGCCTTCGGGGTGATCGCGATGGTCAGGCCGGCCGGCGGCACTCACGCCGGCCGCTAGGCAAGGCGCAGCTGCGCCGGGGATTCGCAGACGGCTGCCTCATCGAGCGGCGGCCGGGCTCGCTAGCGAAAGTCCCGCGCCTCGGCCGAGCAGACGTTGTTCTTGCCCAGCGTTTTCGCGCGCTTCAAGCAGGCGAGGCAGGCGGCAACGAAGGCACCGAGCTCGAGCTCGCGCGGTGGCACGAGCGTCGCAACGCCGGCGCTCAGGGTGATGTAGCGCCCGCCATTGCCGGCGCGTGGATTGTGAATGAGCAGCTCGCGCACGCGCTGCACGACCACGGTCGCGTACTCGCTCGCCTTCGCGGAGGCATCCCCCTGGGTGAGCACCGCGAAAGTGCCGCCCTCCCAGCGGCTCACGAGATCCCCGCCGCGCCGATAGGCGCTGCTGACGGCGCGCGCGATGCGGCGGATGCAGGCGTCCCCTGCCGATTTGTCGAAGGTGTCGTTGTAGGTGCCGAGATCATCGATGTCGAAGAGCGTGAGGCCGATCTCGTGCGAGTCGCGCTGCGCGACTTGCCAGTCCCTCTGCAGCAGCTCCTCGAAATACGCGCGCGAGTGCAGGCCCGTCAGGCGATCCTCGCGCATCCACGCCGGCAGCCCCGGCGTGACCACCAGGCGCTGCTCGGCCGAGCGCAGCCGCTCGCCCGCATCGCGGTGATAGCTCACCCACTGCAGGATACGGCCCTGCGCATCGCGCACCGGTTGGATCAGCATCTCGTTCCAGAACTGCGAGCCATCGGCGCGGTAGTTGCGCATCAGCACGCGGCAGGACTCCCCGCGCTCGAGGGCCTCGCGCAGCCGATGACGCCCGTCCTGATCGCGATCGGCTGCCTGCAGCACGCGCAGGTTGGCACCTACCAGGCTGCTCACCGGATGCCCGCACAGCTGCGCGAACGCCTGGTTCACGTATACCACCGGATGATCCGCAACGGTGGCATCGCATACGACGACCCCCTCCGGGGAGGCATTGACGATGTCGCGCCAGCATTCGACGGCCGCCCCGCTGAGGCCGCTGCCAGGCTCGGCCGGCTGCGGCTCGCTGTCGCCGGCGCGCTCCTTGGGCGCGTCCCCTTCGAGCACCCGCTGCACCGCCAGCTCGGATGCGGCGGCGCCGACATCGAGCTTCGCCGTGCCGTTGAGCGTGTCATCGGAGGTGCCGACCGGCGGCAGGTCGGGCGCCAGCTCCGGTGTCAGTATCTCCGGCAGCAGCATTTCCGCGCTCATGAAGCCCCCGAGCTGAGATTGAGCGCAGGCGCGGCTGCCGCCTGTGCGAGCAGCGCCTGCGCCTGCTGCCATTCGTTCGAGGCCGTGAGCTCGTCCCAGGCGTGGCCATCGCGGCCACGCATGCGCACGAGGCGCACCTGCGAGACGGGATCGGGTGCGAGGTGCAGCCGCTCGAGCAGGCTCAGCACGGCGGGGCGATCATTGCAGATGAGCAGCATGTCGCAGCCCGCGGCGAGGCTGCGCTCGACGCGCTCGAGCGTATCGCCGAGCGCGGCAGCGGCGCCCATGGACAGATCGTCGGTGAAGACCGCTCCCTGAAAGTGCAACTGCCCGCGCAGCATGCCGCGGACCCAGCGGCTCGAGCCGCTGGCGGGCTGCGCATCCACGGCGGGAAATTCCACGTGCGAGACCATCACGCCGGGCAGGCCGTTGTCGATCAGGCGCCGGTAGGGGGTGAGATCCTCTTCGAGGTCGGCGAGCTCGCGCCGGTCGATCGGCAATGACACGTGCGAGTCGGCGCGTACTGCGCCGTGTCCGGGAAAGTGCTTGGCGGTCGCAGCCATGCCGGCATCACGCATGCCGTGCATGTAGGCGACGGCGAGTTGCGCGACGACGTCCGCCCGGGAGTGAAGGGCGCGATCGCCGATCGCCTCGCTCACCCCGTAGTCGAGATCCACGCAGGGGGCGAAGGACAGATCGATGCCGTGCGCGCGCAGCTCCGCGGCCATCAGCCAGCCGAGGCGGCGCGCGAGGTTGAGGCCGGCGCGCGCATCGAGTTCGTATTCCTGGCCGATGCGCCGCGCGGGCGGCAGGCGCGAGAAGCCGGTACGAAAGCGCTGCACGCGGCCGCCCTCGTGATCGACTCCGACGATGAGCGGTGGCGTACGCGCGCCGTGGATGGCGGCGACCAGCGCCGCGAGCTGCCGGGAGTCACGCAAATTGCGCGTAAAGAGAATGACCCCGCCAATGAGCGGGTGCCGCAGAAGCTCGCGCTCCTCCGCGTCGATTTCGGGACCGGCCAAGTCGATCATCAGCGGCCCCAGACTCATGTGCCGCGCGTCTCCCTAAAGTGCCCCCGGCGCGAGCAGCGCCAACGACTCGACGTGCGTCGTGTGCGGGAACATGTCCACGATCCCGGCGGCTTCGAGAACGAAACCGTGTTCGTGAACGAGAATTCCCACATCGCGAGCGAGACTGCCCGGGTGACAGGAAATATACAGCACGCGTCGCGGGTGAATTCGTGCAATGGTCCGCATTACGTCGCGTGCACCCACGCGCGGCGGGTCGAGAAGTACGTGGCTGAAAGGGTTTTGCAGCCAGGGCAGGCCGGGATCGAGCGGCTGGGACAGATCGGCCGTCACGAACCCCACATTCGGCAGCTGATTGAGGCGTGCATTATGTCTTGCGCGCTCGACGAGGCTCGCCTCGCCCTCCACGCCCACGACCTGCCCGGCCCGGCGCGCGAGCGGCAGCGTCAGATTGCCGAGCCCGCAGTACAGGTCGAGCACCTGCGAATCCGGTCCGACCTGCAGAAGTGAGACGGCGCGCTCAACCAGAGCCGCATTGACCGCGCCGTTTACCTGGATGAAGTCCGTAGGCCCAAGCTCGAGCTCGATCTCGAACGCCGCGAGGCGGTACCGCAGCGGCGTCTCGTCCGCCACCTGTCGCAGCCGCGTGATGGAACCTGGCCCGCCCGACTGCGCGTACAGGCGCACGTCGTGACGCAGTTCAAAGGCCGTGAGTCGCTCGAGATCGGCTGCGCTCGGCTGGCGCAGTAATCGCAGCACCAGCGCCGTGGCGTTATCGGCCACGACGAGCTCGATCTGGGGCAGATGCTCGCGCACGCTCAACTCGGTGATGAGTGCCGAGAGCGGGCTGATGAGCCGGCCCACCGGCTCGGCGAGCACCTCGCATCCCTCGAGCGCGGCGATGTAGGGTGCCAGGCGCTCGCGAAAGCCGACGAGTGCGCGACCTTTCTTCGGCACGAAGCGCGCCCCGAGGCGCGCCCGGCGCCGATAGGCCCACACCGGGCCCGCAATCGGCTCGAGCCAGGCGGCCGGCTGCACCCGCCCGAGCCGCTCCAGACTGTCGCGCAGCTCGGCCTGCTTGGCCTCGAGCTGCAACGGGGGAGCGAGGTGCTGCAGAGCACAACCGCCGCACACGCCGAAGTGCGCGCAGCGCGGCACAGTGCGACCCGCGGCAGGCTCGAGCACCTCGAGCAGCACGGCCTCATCGTGGCGCTTGCGCCGCCGTACGCGCCGGAAGCGCACGCGCTCGCCGGGCAGTGCGCCGGCGACGAAGACGGTCTTGCCGGCATGCACGACGCCCTCGGCCTCGTGAGTCAGGGCATCGACGCGGCCCACCTCCTCGGCCGCACCGCCCGCTGCGCCCCCGCTCACGGACCGGCGTCGCTTGCGTCGCGCGAGCCGCCGGCGCCGCTCGAGCCGCTCGAGCCGTCCGTGCCCGGCCCGCCCGCGCCGGGCCCGCCCGCGCCAAGCCCGCCCGCCGATTCCCAGGCCTGCAGGAACTCGCGGTGATGCGGCTCGGTGCCCTCCCGCAGCAGACGGCGCACACGCTCGAGCTCCTCGGCATGGCGCTCGGGCGTGAGATGCCCCCGCATCAGCTCGAAGCGCAGGTAGACGAGGTAAGTGTTGAGCACATCGGTCTCGCAATAGCGGCGGATACCGACGATGTTCCCGGCGAGCCACGCCTCCCAGACGCGGGCGCCATCGAAGCCGAGCTTGCCCGGCAGGCCGAGCAGCGCCGCCGTATGCGCGAGCGAAGCGCGGGCGTGCACCTGGTGCGCGGCGAGCACGCTCATCAGATCGACGTGACGCCAGTGGTAGCGATTCAAATAATTGCTGTAGCGAAAGGCAGGATCCTCATCACCCGTCTCCCAGTAGCGCGGTGCCTGCACACCGGCCTTGAGGGCGCGGTAATGCAGCACGGGCAAATCGAAGCCGCAGCCGTTCCAGCTCACGAGCACCGGCGCATAGCGCTCGAGGCCGTCGAAGAAGCGCGTGATGAGCTCCTGCTCGGGCGCGTGCGGCTCCCCGAGGCTCCAGAGCTTCAGGCCGTCGCGGCTGCGCAGCGCGCAGGAGATGGCGACGATGCGCTGCTGCAGGTGCGGCAGAAACTCTTTGCCGCTCGCCTGTCGGCGCAGCGAGAACATCGCACTCGCCACTTGCGCATCGGCGAGCCCCTCGAGCCCGTAGAGGCGCCTGCCGAGCTCCACGTCGGGGATGGTCTCGAGATCGAACACCAGGGAATTCACGCGTGCGGCTCCGCGACCACCCGGGTCGCCGCATCGCCGACTGCGCGCAGCAGCACCGCAACCGCCACCACCAGTCCCGCCTCATCGGTGAGCGTCACGTGCCCCTCTCCCACGCCGAGACGGCGGCGCAGCGCCTCGCCGCGCGCGGAGAACACCACCTCGGGCTTGCCCCAGGTGTTTTGCACCACGCCCACGTCGCGGATCCACACCCCGTGCGCGAAGCCCGTTCCCATGGCCTTCACGATGGCCTCCTTGGCGGCAAAGCGCATCGCCACGAAGCGCTCGCGGCGCTGGCTGCGCGCGAGCTGCGCACGCTCCTCGGGCATCAGCAGGTGCTCGAGGAAGCGGGCGCCGAAGCGCTCGAGCGTGCGCGAGATGCGGGCGACCTCGAGCACGTCCACGCCGATGCCGTAGATCATGCGGGCATCAGCTGCGTGCCGCCTGCATCAGCGCCCGCATGCGCGCGACCGCCTGCGCAAGGCCCTCGAAGAGCGCCTGCGCGATGAGCGCATGCCCGATGTTGAGCTCGACGATCTCGGGGATCGCCGCCACCGGTTGCACATTGTGAAAGTGCAGGCCGTGCCCGGCATGCACCTCGAGTCCCCGGCTGGCGGCGAGCCGCGCGGCCGAGCGCAGCCGCTCGAGCTCGGTGGCCTGGCGCGCGCCCTCGCCTTCGGCGTAGGCACCCGTGTGCAGCTCCACCACCGGTGCGCCGCTTTGCGCGGCGGCTTCGACCTGGGGGGCATCCGGATCGATGAAGAGCGCAACCCGCACACCGCGCGCGGCGAGCGCCGCGCAGGCCGGGCGCAGCCGCGGCAGCTGTGCCGCGGCGTCCAGGCCGCCCTCGGTGGTGATCTCGGCCCGCCGCTCGGGTACCAGACACACATCCTGCGGGAGGAGCTCGGCGGCGATCGCCAGCATCTCGTCCGTGAGCGCCATCTCGAGGTTCATGCGCGTCTGCAGCAGACCCCGCAGCGTGCGCACGTCGGCGTCCTGGATGTGGCGGCGATCCTCGCGCAGATGCAGCGTGATGCTGTCGGCGCCGGCCTGCTCGGCGGCGAGCGCCGCGTGCACCGGGTCCGGATAGCGTGCCCGGCGGACCTGGCGCAAGGTGGCGATGTGATCGATGTTGACGCCGAGCGCGATCGGCCTCATGCGGAAGTCTCCCGTGGCAGCATGGCACGCGCCACGGCGCGCGTGCGCAGGGGTCGGCCCTCCAGACAATGCGCGAGCGCTGCCGAGAGCAGCCGCCGCGCATCCTGCAGCTCCGCCGTCGAGCCGAGGCGCTCA
This sequence comes from Steroidobacteraceae bacterium, assembly GCA_035504015.1. Lineage (GTDB taxonomy): Bacteria > Pseudomonadota > Gammaproteobacteria > Steroidobacterales > Steroidobacteraceae > JASHUC01. The sequence goes on along the minus strand of DATJSR010000246.1, from coordinate 5,276 downwards.
TCCGCCAGACTGCACAGTGAGCTGCCCCGGATCGCATCCGGCGCATCGGCCGCGGCGGCCACGAGCCCCTGGGTCGGCCGGAACAGGTACCAGGCTTGCGGGTCGAGTCCATTGCCCGCCGCGGCCGCGTGCAGATCGAGCCCATAACCGACCTCCTCGAGCAGGCGCTTCTCGAAGAGTCGCAGGCGGCGCTCGAGCAGCGCCCCGGCGCGCAGCTCCTCGAGCGTCGCGTGATAGGCATCGAAGAGGCGCGGATGCGGATCGTGGCGCGTGGTGAGCTTGAGGATGAGCTCGTTGAGATAGAAGCATCCGAGAAGCGCCGGCGGCGGCAGCGCGCTGCAGCCGCCCGCGAGCTCGGCGCCGGTGAGCAGCGGTGCCTCCGAGCGGCCGCTGAAGGAGAGCAGCAGGGGCTGAAAAGGCTGCAGCAGCGCGGCGAGCTTCGCCTTCGGTCCGCGCACGCCGCGCGCGAACAGCGACAGCCGGCCGTGCTCGCGCGTGAGCACCTCGAGAATGCGCCCGGTATCGCGATAGGCCGTGTGATGCAGCACGTACGCGAGCTGGAGCTGCCGATGCCGCGGCTGGCTCATGATCTCACGCGCGCCATGCTCATGAACCCTCGAGGCCGAGCTGCTGCAGGGCGCGGGCGCTGTCGGCCCACCCCTCGCGCACCTTGACCCACAGCGTGAGGTGCAGCCGCCGCCCGAGCAGCCGATTGAGCTCGAGGCGCGCGGCGCGGCCGACCTGCTTGAGCCGCTCGCCCTGCGCCCCGATCACGATTGGCTTGTGCCCGGGCCGATCCACCCAGATCGCCGCGTCCACCACCAGCTGGCCCTCCTCCTCGACGGCACGCTCGATCTCGACGGCAATGCCGTAAGGCAGCTCCTGCTGAAGCGCGAGGGTGAGCTTCTCGCGGATGATCTCCCCGATGCGAAAGCGCTCATCACGATCGGTGCGCTGCTCCTTCGGAAAGAGCGGCGGCCCCTCGGGCAGGTGACGGCTGATGGCCGCCGCGAGCCCGGGCAGACTTTCCCCGCGCGTGGCCGAGACCGGCACGAGCTCGGCGAACGCATGCCGCGCGCCCAGCTCGGCGAGATAGGGCAGCAGGCGCTCGCGCGGTCGCACGCGATCGATCTTGTTGACGGCGACGACCGTGGGACGCCCGCTCGCGATGATGCGCTCGAGCACCGCCTGGTCCTCGGAGGTCCACTTGAGGGCCTCGAGCACCAGCACGTCGAGGTCGGCGTCCGCCAGCGCCGCGGCCGCCGTGCGATTCATCGCCCGATTGAGCGCGCGCGTGCCGCCGCGGTGCAGGCCCGGCGTGTCCACGAAGACGATCTGCGCATCCTCCCCGGTCAGCACGCCGAGCACCCGATGCCGCGTGGTCTGCGGGCGCGGCGTCACGATGCTCAACTTCTCGCCAACGAGCGCGTTGAGCAGCGTGGATTTGCCCACGTTGGGCCGGCCCACCAGAGCGGCGAAGCCGCTGCGGAATGTCATGACGCGTCGGTATCCTCTGGCTCGGCAATCTCGCGCAGCATGCGCTCGGCCGCATCCTGCTCGGCGCGGCGGCGGCTCGAGCCGCTGCCGTGCGCACGCTGCGCGAGTGCCTCCACCTCGCAGACGACCCAGAACGTCTGGGCGTGCGCTTCCCCTTCGGTGCGCTCGATCGCATAGCGCGGCAGCGCGAGGCCCCGCGACTGAAGATACTCCTGCAGGCGCGTCTTGGCGTCTTTGAGCGTGGCGGCATCGGGCAGCAGAGCGACCCGCGGCTCGATGAGGGGCAGCAGAACGCGGCGTACCGCCTGCCAGCCGCCATCCATATAGAGCGCGCCACAGACCGCCTCGAAGGCATCGGCAAGGATCGACTGACGGCGAAAGCCCCCGCTCTTGAGCTCGCCGGAGCCGAGCGCCAGCACCTCCCCGAGCACGAGCTGCGCGGCAATCTCCGCCAGCGGCTCGGCGCTCACCAGCCGGGCGCGCAGCCGGCTCAAATCCCCCTCATCGGCCTCGGGAAAGCGCCGAAACAGCTCCTCGGCCACGAGCAGATTGAGGACGGCATCGCCCAGGAACTCCAGCCGCTCGTTGTGTGGCCCGGAGGCGCTGCGATGCGTCAGCGCCGCGGCGAACAGCGTCGCATCGTGGGGCTCGTAGCCGAGGGTCTCGCGGACCCAGCGCTGCGGCCATTGCCCCGCCACGAATCAGCCGCCGCCGGCGGGGGTGCGGGCCACCTTGTCGAAGGATACGAGCAGCGAGACGTTGCCGAAGAGCGGACTGCCGTCGTCGTATTTCGCCTCGATAGACCACCCGTCGGCGTCGTGATGCACCTCGATGTCCTTCGGATCCGGGTAGGTGATGTCCTCGATGTCGAAGCGCTTGCCGACGAGATTCTTGATGCCGTCCGCCGTGCCCCCCTCGCTGCCCACCTCGGCGGCGACCTGATCGAGGCTGCGAGCCACCCGAAAGTAGTTGAGGTATAGCGGCGTCAGGCGGATCGCCGTGTAGCCGACCATCGCAAGCGGAACCAGCAGGAAAATCCAGCCGATGAAGGTTACGCCCCGTTGCCTGTTACGCATGATGATTCCGTCCCAGTAAGGCACCCCGACCCCGGATCGCCCGTCGCCCGCAGCCCCCTCAGCGGATGCGCATGCCGATGCGGCGCCACATCGGGCCGCCGCTGCGCTGCAGGTCCCAATTGAACCAGATTCGGGTCGCTTTGCCGACGAGATTGTTCTCAGGAACGAATCCCCAGTAGCGACCATCGGCGCTGTTGTCGCGGTTGTCGCCGATCATCAGGTAATGACCGGCGGGGACGACGTGCTCGGGCCAATCGCCGCGGTCCGGATAGCTCGGGGTCGCCGGGCAGACATAACCTCGGGAGAGGTGGCGGCCGCAGGTCGGCAAGGGCTCGACCTCGATATCGCCCGAGGTCGGGCAGAAAAGGATGTCGTGATCGTGGCGCCCGAGGTCTTCCTGGGCGAGGTGCATGCCCTCGTAGCAGCCATCGTCGTAGAGCCCGCGATCGACCGTCGGGACCGGCTGGCCGTTGATGATCAGCTTGTCGTTCTGGATCGCGACGCGATCGCCGGGCAGGCCCACCAGGCGCTTGATGTAATTGATGGAAGGGTCCGGGGGCCAGCGGAACACCACCACGTCGCCGCGCTGTGGCTCGCCGATCGGCACGATCTTCTTGTCGAGGATCGGCAGACGCAGCCCATAGTCGTACTTGTTGACGATGATGAAGTCCCCATCGAGCAGCGTCGGCATCATCGAGTCCGAGGGAATGCGGAAGGGCTCGAAGACGAAGGCCCGCAGCAACAGCACGATCAGCGCCACGGGGAAGAAGCTGCGGGCGTAATCGACCGTGCCGGGCTCGCTCACCACGCCCGGATCCTTGCCCGCCGCCCGCGCGGCGCGCGCGCGCTGCCCCTGCAGCAGCACCGCATCGATGAGCCACACCACACCCGTGACCGCCGAGATGATGAGCAGCACCAGGCTGAAGTCGAGCTTCTCGGCCCCGAGCATGCGCAGCACCGCAAGGATCAGCAGGATCGGCAGGATGAAGTAGCAGGCGGCGACGAGTGGCGGATCGCGCACGGGCTGTGGCGCCGCGGCGATCTGCCGGTGCGGCCGCAGGAACCAATCGTCCACCACACACACGAGCGCCACCGGAATGGCGAGCCAGGAGGCCGGAGTCTCCACCCAGGCCAGGAGCGACCACAGTTGCGACATGCGCGTTCCTCGTTGTTGTTAAGCGGCGGTCAGGACTTGCGACCGACTTGCAGGACGGCGAGGAAGGCCTCCTGCGGAATCTCGACGTGTCCGAGCTGCTTCATCCGCTTCTTGCCCTCTTTCTGCTTCTCCAGGAGCTTGCGCTTGCGCGATACGTCACCGCCGTAGCACTTGGCGAGCACGTTCTTGCGCAGCGCCTTCACCGTTGCGCGCGCGATCACCGCGCTGCCGATCGCCGCCTGCACGGCCACCTCGAACATCTGCCGCGGAATGAGCTCCTGCATCTTGTCGACCAGCTCGCGGCCGCGCTGATAGGCGCTTTCCCGGTGCACGATGATCGACAGGGCATCCACGCGGTCGCCGTTGATCAGGATGTCGAGCTTCACGAGCGGCGCGGCCTGAAAATGGCTGAACTCGTAGTCGAAGGAGGCGTAGCCGCGGCTTGCGGACTTGAGCCGATCGAAGAAATCGAGCACCACCTCGGCGAGCGGCAGCTGGTATTGCAGCGACACCTGCGTGCCGAGGTACTGCATCTTCTTCTGCTTGCCGCGCTTGTCGTTGCAGAGCTTCAGGACCGCGCCGACGTGATCGGGAGGCACGAGGATGTTGGCCGTGATGATCGGCTCGCGGATCTCCTCGATCTCGTTGGCAGGGGGCAGCTTCGCCGGGTTGTCGACGTACAGGACCGCACCGGAGGTGGTGGCGACTTCGTACACCACCGTGGGGGCGCTGGTGACCAGGTCGAGGTGGTACTCGCGCTCGAGCCGCTCCTGCACGATGTCCATGTGCAGCAGCCCGAGAAAGCCGCAGCGAAAGCCGAAGCCGAGTGCGCTCGAGACCTCGGGCTCGTAGTGCAGCGCCGAGTCGTTGAGGCGCAGCTTCGCCAGCGCATCGCGAAAGGCATCGTAGTCCTCGGAGTTGACCGGAAAGAGCCCGGCGAAGACCCGCGGCTTGATCTGCCGGAAGCCCGGCAGCGCCGCGCTCGCCGGACGGTTCTCGGAGGTGATCGTGTCCCCGACCGGTGCCCCATCGATCTCCTTGATGCCGGCGACCACGAAGCCGACCTCGCCCGCGGCGAGCTCGCGCTCGGGGAGCGGCTTCGGCGTGAAGCGCCCCAGGCGATCGACGTTGTGGCTGCGCCCGGTGGACATGATGCGGATCTTGTCGCCCGTCTTGAGCGTGCCGTTGACCACGCGCACGAGGGAGACGACCCCGACGTAGTTGTCGAACCAGGAGTCGATGATGAGGGCCTGCAGAGCCGCCTGCGGGTCCCCGCGGGGCGGCGGGATGCGCGAGAGGATGCGCTCGAGCAGCTCGGGCACGTTCTCGCCGGTCTTGGCGCTCACCCGCACCGCATCCTGGGCCTCGATGCCGATGATGTCCTCGATCTCCTTGGCGACGCGGGCGGGATCGGCCGAGGGCAGATCGATCTTGTTGATGACCGGCAGCACCTCGAGGCCCTGCTCGATCGCCGTGTAGCAGTTGGCCACGCTTTGCGCCTCGACCCCCTGCGAGGCATCGACCACGAGCAGCGCGCCCTCGCACGC
>DATJSR010000245.1:0-15469 GCA_035504015.1 Steroidobacteraceae bacterium | reverse complement strand
GCGCGCTCCATCAGGGAGGCGGTGGGCGGCCAGCCGGCCGCCAGCGGAAAGAGCACCCGGCGGACCACGCGCATCGGGGCGCGGCGTCCCCGCCCGATCCTCGTCAGCAACTCCACGCGCCGCACCACCTGACGGTGCACGGCGTGGCGCGTGCGCCCGTAGGCCTGCAGCGCGGGCGCACCCGCCTCGATGCTGTCTTGCACGCGCCCGGCAAACACATAGGCATCTTCGATGCCGAGGTTCATGCCGCGCGCCCCGATCGGCGAGTGCACGTGGGCGGCATCACCACCGAGCGCCACGCGGCCGCGAGCGGCGGCGCCCGCCACGCGATGGGCGATCTGAAACGAGGACTCCCACAGGCTCTGCCCCGCCCGGCTGCCCGGTGGCAGCTGCTCGAGCAGCTGCGGCACGTTGCCCAGCGCGCGCCACCGCTGCGTCTGCAAGGCGAGCAGAAACACGAGTCCGTCCGCCGAGAAGCTCACGTGGGCACTCTCCAGATCGAGCGGGGTCTCGAGCTCGAGGTCGCGCAGTGTCCAGGGCTCGGGGAAGCTCGAGCCCTCGAAGCCCACGCCCAGGCTCTCGCGCACGCGGCTGTGCACGCCATCCGCGCCGTACACCAGATCGCTCGAGAGCCGCTCCCGAGCGGTGCCGGCCAGGCAAAGCTCGACATCCACACCGCTCGCGCGCTGCTCCAGCGCCACCAGCTCCGTGCCACGCTCGGCGATGACACCGAGCTCGCCGAGCGCCTCGGCGAGAAACTGCTCGCTCCTCGCCTGCGAGAGCACGAGCATGGCGTAGCGCGCATGGACACGCCCGAACTCGATCTGCGCGAGCGGCCGCCACTGCTGATAGAAGCGTACCCGCAGCAGCGGGCGACCCGCCGCAAGCATGCGGGCCGTGACGGGCGTCGACTCCAGCAGCTCGAGAGTACGAGGATTGACGACGAGCGCGCGCGAGGTGCTGCTCGGGGCTTCCGCCCGGTCGATGAGCCGTACCGGCAATCCGCGCTGGGTGAGAAAGAGCGCCGCGGCGAGCCCCGTGGGACCGGCTCCCGCGATCAGCACAGTCGGCAGCGGCATCGGGCCAGCCTCGGACTTGGCGGCAGCAAAGTGCTCCGCAGCCGCTCAATGCGCGCTGCGCAGCGGCAGTTCCCACGGGCACGAGAAAAGAGGCCGCAATCCCGCGGCCTCTCGTCCCCTACCGCTGATATCTGCTCGTCCCGGGGCAGCGTCCCCGTGTGGCGGGCGGCGCGGGCCATCCCTGAGCCCGCGCCTGCCGCTCTCCCCGGGGACTCGATAGCCTCGGTCTAGACGCGCCGTGTGTAGTTCGCGATCAGGCTGATGACGGTCAGTACCAGAAAGATGACGAACAGGATCTTCGCAATGCTCACGGCGCCGGCCGCGATGCCGCCGAAGCCGAACACCGCGGCGACGATGGCAATGATGAAGAACACAAGTGCGTAGTACAGCATGCCGGTTCTCCTCTCTCGAGTGAGGCCAGCATGAGGCCAGGGCCGAGCCGGCGTCATCGGCGGGTGGGCGCTTCCCTGTGTAGGACAGCCGCCCCTGCTGCTGTACGACGACGCCGCTGGTGGGCTGGCCGAGCCCCGCGGCTCGCCGGTATATTGGGGCCCGCCCACCGGAGACTCTCATGAGCCGCCGCGCCCGCGAGTATGCCCCGCTCGTCTTCCTGCTCGACGTGGACAACACGCTGCTCGATAACGATGCGCTGATCCGCGATCTGATGCAGCACCTCGAGCACGAGTACGGCGCCGCGAACCGCGAGCGCTACTCGCAGATCCTCGAGCAGGTGCGCGCCCGGCTCGGCTACGTCGACTACCTGGGCGCGCTTCAGCAGTATCGCGATGAGCACGAGGACGAGGAGCCGAGCCTGCTCAAGCTGTCCTCATTCCTGGTCGACTACCCGTTTCGCGAGCGCTTGTTCCCGGAGGCGCTCGAGGTGATCGAGCACCTCTCCCGCTGGGGACCCACCGTGATCCTCTCCGACGGCGATGTGGTGTTTCAGCCGCGCAAGATCCAGCGCTCGGGTCTGTGGGACGCCGTCGAGGGGCGCGTGCTCATCTTCATCCACAAGGAGACGAAGCTCGCGACGGTCGAGGAGCGCTTCCCGGCGCAGCGCTACGTGCTGATCGACGACAAGCTGCGCATCCTCGCGGCGGTCAAGAGCGCCTGGCGCGATCGCGTCTTTACCGTGATGCCGCGCCAGGGCCACTACGCGCACGATCCGCAGATGCTCGGTGCCTACGCGCCAGCCGATCTCACGATCGAGCGCATCGGCGATCTGCTCGAGCACAAGCTCGGCTCGCTGCAGCGCTAGTCCGAGACGCGCACCTGCCGAAGGCGCCGCTCGGCGCGGCTCACGCCGCCAGCACGCCCTTCGTCTTGGCAACGTGCGTCGCGATCGCATCCATCAGCGCGGGCGAGAGGCAGTCGTAGGGCTCGAGCTTGAGCTCGCGCAGCCGCGCGCGCACCTCCCCCATGCGTGCCGGCGAAAAGCCCGCCTCGATGATGGAGGAGACGAACGCTGCGAACTCCGGTGCCGCCCAGCCCTGCTCCTTGAAGAGCTCGGGATGCACGAAGTCGAAGCCGAAGAACGGATGGCCCTTGTTCTCGATACGCCCGTACATGTGCACGCCGCAGCCCGTGCAGGCATGACGCTGGATCGGCGCATTGGCGTCGACGACCTTGAGCTTGCTCTCGTTGGCGCTGACGCGCAGCTTGTCGCGCGGCACCACCGCCACCAGCGAGAACAGGGTGTTCTTCGGCTTCCAGCACTTGCTGCAGCCGCAGACGTGATCGAAGGCGACGTTGGCGTCGAGCTTCACGGTCACGGGATTCTGCGCGCACTGGCACGTGAGCGTGCCGCCGGCGAAGCTGGCGTTGCCCGGGCGCACACCGTTGTCGACGGCCGGATGTATCGAGATCGGCATGAGTGTTCTCCTGGAGTTTGGAACCGCGCCCGCACCGCGGGGCGGCAAGTGCCGCGCGTCAGAACGTCACGACCGAGCGGATGGACTCCCCCTGGTGCATGAGGTCGAAGGCGCGGTTGATGGACTCGATGGGCATCACGTGAGTGATGAGGTCATCGATGTTGATCTTCCCATCCATGTACCAGTCGACGATCTTCGGCACATCGGTGCGCCCGCGCGCACCGCCGAAGGCGGTGCCCTTCCATACCCGCCCCGTCACGAGCTGGAACGGCCGCGTCTTGATCTCCTGGCCGGCACCGGCAACCCCGATGATCACCGATACGCCCCAGCCGCGATGGCAGCACTCGAGCGCCTGACGCATGAGATCGACGTTGCCGACGCACTCGAAGCTGTAATCCGCGCCGCCGTCGGTGAGTGCCACCAGATGCGCGACCAGATCCCCGCCGAGCTCCTTCGGATTGACGAAGTGCGTCATGCCGAAGCGCTCGGCCAGGGCTTTGCGGCGCGGGTTGATGTCCACGCCGACGATCTTGTTGGCACCCGCCAGGCGCGCGCCCTGGATGACGTTGAGCCCGATACCGCCCAGGCCGAAGACCACGACGTTCGCGCCCGGCTCGACCTTCGCCGTGTTGATGACCGCGCCGATGCCGGTGGTCACTCCGCAGCCGATGTAGCAGACCTTCTCGAAAGGCGCATCCTCGCGGATCTTGGCGAGCGCGATCTCGGGCAGCACCGTGTAGTTGGAGAAGGTGGAGCAGCCCATGTAGTGATGCACCATCTGGCCGCCCAGCGCGAAGCGGCTGGTGCCGTCGGGCATGACGCCCTTGCCCTGGGTGGCGCGGATGGCCGTGCACAGATTGGTCTTGCGCGAGAGGCAGGATTTGCACTGCCGGCATTCGGGCGTGTAGAGCGGGATCACGTGATCGCCCTTCCTGAGCGAGCTCACCCCGCTGCCCACATCGACGACGATGCCCGCGCCCTCGTGACCGAAGATGACGGGAAAGAGGCCCTCGGGATCTGCCCCGGAGCGGGTGAACTCATCGGTGTGGCACACACCGCTCGCCTTGATCTCGACGAGCACCTCGCCGGCCTTCGGACCCTCCAGATCCACGGTCACGATCTCGAGCGGCTTTCCTGCGGCGTACGCGATGGCGGCTTTGCTTTTCATGGTGGTGCCTCGTACTGGCCGGACGCGAGCGGCCAGGGCGAGAGTCTACTCGAAATCCGATATCCTGCCCGCGGGCGGCCGGCGCGACTGGAGTCGCGGCGAGGGGGGAGCATGCGGACAGGGAAGGTTGGGGGTCGCGCCCGCAGTGGGTCGGGCCGAGCGAGGTTGATGCGGCGAGGAGTCCGCGCGCGGCGCTGCTTGTGCAGTGCTTCGCTCGCGGGATGGCTCGGCTGCGCAGCGCTCACGGGCGCTGCGCAGGCATTGGCCTTCGGCGGCGCACCCGAGCTCACCGCGCTGCCCGGGCACGTGCATGCGCTCGCGCAGCGGGGCTTCGACGCCGGTGAGGCGCCGAGCTCGCTGCAGCCGCAAGGGCTCGAGCTCGAGCTCGCCCCGCAGCCCGCCCAACAGCGCGCGCTCGACGAGCTCATCGCCGCTCAGCAAAATCCACGCGCGGCGCAGTATCACCACTGGCTCACACCGGCGCAGTACGGCCGCCGCTTCGGTGCGAGCGCGGCGAGCATCGCCGCCCTCACGCGCTACCTGCAAAGCTATGGGATCGACGTGCAGTCCCCGCCGCCGAGTGGCGCGCGGCTGCCCTTTCGCGCGAGCACCGCGCAGCTCGAGGCGGCCTTTCACACGCAGATACATTCATTTCTCGTTCGAGCACGACGCCACTACAGCAACGTGAGCGACCCCGAGCTGCCCGCCGCGCTCGCTCCCCTGGTACGCGAGGTACGTGGCCTCAACGATTTCGTGCCCCGCCCGCTGGTCTCGCCCGCTCCGCAGCTGCTCTACCAGGGTGGCGACGATTATGTCGGTCCGACCGATTTCGCGATCATCTATAACCTGCTGCCGCTCTATCGTGCGGGGATCACCGGCGATGGCATCACGATCGCGGTAGGCGGACAGAGCGACATCGCGCCGAGCGTGGCGAATGGCTTCTGGAGCAGCGTCGGCATCACGCCACCGCAGCTCACCTCCGAGGCGGTACCTGGCGGTGATGATCCGGGGCAGACCCAGGATTTGAACGAGGAGGAGGCCTACCTCGATGTGGAGGTCGCCGGCGGCATCGCGCCGGGAGCGCACATTCTGCTGGTGCGCGATACCAACGTGCTGCGCTCGGCCGAATACGTGATCGATCAGAATCTCGCCCCGCTGCTCAGCATCTCCTTCGCCAGCTGCGAGGCGGACATGCCGGCGCAGAATGCGAGCACCAGCGCGCTCTTCGAGCAAGCAGCGAGCGAGGGCATCACGGTCACGGTCGCCACCGGGGACGATGGGGTGAGCGGCTGCGAGAACACCGGCGGGACCGCGGGGGTGCTCGCGCACACCGGCTACGCGGTCAATGGCATCGCCTCCACGCCCTACGATCTGGCGGTCGGAGGCACGGGCTTCGATCCCACGCAGCCGCAGAACTGGAGCTCATCGCCCGCGGCGGGCACGCTGGCCACGGCGCTGTCGCACATTCCCGAGATGGTCTGGAACAGCACCTGCGCGGATCCGCAGTGGGCGCAGTTCTACGGCTTCGGCGCGGACCTGCTCGGCTTCTGCAGCGCGACGAGCCTCGAGGGACATGCCAACCCCTTCATTGACGTCGCCGCCAGCGGCGGGGGCGTGAGCAGCTGCATTGCGCTCGATGCCGAGGGCGCCTGCACCGGGGGCTACCTGCAGCCCAGCTGGCAGAGCGGCGTGCCGGGCCTCGGCACCGCGGGGGCACGGGTGCTTCCGGATGTGTCGGTGATCGCCACGGGATGGATCCTGTGCTCCTACGACACCTCGCCCTGCGACCCGAGCAGCTCCTCCGTCAAGGTCTCGAACGGCACCTCCGCGGGTGCGGCTGCGATCGCGAGCATCCTCGCGCTGCTCGAGCAGTCGCAGATCGCGGCGGGCTCAGGCAACGCCCGCCAGGGACTGATCGATCCGCTCTTGTACTCGCTCGCGAGCGTCGAGTACGCCTCGCCGAGCACCCTCACCGGCTGCAACGCGAGCCTCGGGGACGGCATCGGCGCCGACTGCGTGTTCTACGACGTGACGGCCGGCAACAACGACGTGCCCTGCAACGTCGCGAGCTTCGATGCGAGCGGCAGCTCGCCCGCTGCCGTGTGCGCGGCGAGCACCGGAGAGGCGACGGGCCTGATCGAGTTGAGCGGCGCCCAGGCCTATGTCGCGGGGCCAGGGTTCGACCGCGCGAGCGGCCTTGGCAGCATCAACGGCGCGACGCTCGTCAGCGCCGTGCAATCGCGCGCACCCCCGAGCGGTCTGACGGCGATCCCCGGCGCCGATAGCGTGACGCTGCGCTGGACGGTCGATCAGCTCGCGAGCAGCTACGATGTCTACCAGGGCGGCCCCTCGGGGACGCTCTCGGCCACGCCGGTGCAAAGTGGCATCACGGGCACCTCCACCGTGGTGTCCGGGCTCACGCCCGGGCAGAGCTATACCTTCAGCATCAGCGCGGTATCGAGCTTCGGCGTCTCGGCTTCCTCCGACACTGTGCGGGTGAGCCTCGCGGCCGCCGCGCCGCGCGCGAGCTCCGGGGGCGGCGGTGCCCTCGATGGCGGCACGCTCACGCTGCTCACGCTGCTCGCAGCGCTCGGGGTCCTGCGTGTGCGGCGCCGAAGCGCGTGCGGGGATCCTCAGCGCTTGAGATCGAGCGCGCGCTCGAGGGCGGCGCGCTCACCGGCCAGCACCGGTTGACACCACTCGCCGAGGTCGCCCGGCGCCGGGACTGCGAACCGGCGCAGCCCCTGCCAGGCGCCGCGCTCGAAGGTGAGCGCCTCGCAGCCTGCGGCCTCGATGAGCACGAGGCCCGCCGCCGCATCCCACAGGCTCGGCCGCGAGAGGTGCGCAAGCTGCAGCAGTCCCGCCGCCGTGAAGGCGAGCTCGAGGGTCGCCGAGCCGAACACGCGGGTATCCCAGTGCTGCCCGAAGCGTGGCACCCCGCCGCTCTCGGCGGCGAGACCGCGCCAGAGCGCAGCGGGTCGTCGCACGAGCGGTGCGCCCTCGAAGCACAGTGGGCCACCGCGGTGTGCGTGATAGACACCCGGGCGCAGCGCGTGCGTGGTGGCACACCAGATCGCCCCGGCGAGCGGCCAGCCCTCCAAGAGCACACCCACGGAGGATGCGCACAGCGGCACGGCGTTGATGAAGTTGCTCGTGCCGTCGATGGGATCGAGCGCCCAGGTGATGCTGCCCGAGCGGCTCGGGCCGGCACCGAGCTCCTCCCCGATGATGCGATGCTCGGGATGGGCGCGCTCGAGCTCCGCGCGCAGCAGCTGCTCAATTTGCCGATCGAGCTCGCTCACGGGATTGGAGTTGGGCGCGCTGCCCGCGCGCGGCGGCTTGAAGTCGACGCGGATCTCACCCCCGAGGCTCGCGGCAATGCGTGCTCCGGCAAGGCGCGCCAGCTGCAGCGCGCGCTGCTCCAGGCTCACGAGCAGCTGCGGATCGAGCGTCGGTGGAGCTTGCGGATTCAGGGGCAGCCTCGTGGTGTCGCCAGGCGCGCACGTTATCTGCGTGCGCTCGCGCTGGTGGAGCTACCCCCCGTTTGGCATCTGCCGTCGTCCCACGCGGTGCGTCGCGTGGGCGCGGCTCGCCCCCGTTTGGCCGGCGTTGCGGACACTGACGACCCGCTGCGACCAGTCGTTAACTTATCTTAACGCAGCGCCACGAAGTGTGCGGTACGTCACGCAGGGCCAAACGCTTCAGCCTCTGCGCTGTCGATCGCGGGTCGCTCCCCGCTCGGCGGCGCGACCCGTCGAGGCCGCTCCGGCGGAGCGCCGAGCGATCGACTTGCGTGGCACGACGAGCGGATGGCCGACCGCGCAGGCCGCCAGCCACCCGAGCTGCGCGCTCGCCAGCTCGCGGCTCGCGCGCTCCACCTCGCGAAAGGCCGCGACGAGTCTGCGACCGAACTCCGTGAGGCGCGCCCCGCCGCCGCCCGCGCCCCCGATGCTCGAGGTACTCACCGGTTCGGCAAAGGCGTGGTTCAGATCATCGAGCAGCAGCCATGCGCGGCGATAGCTCATCTTGAGCTCCCGGGCCGCCTGCGAGAGCGAGCCGCTCGCATGAATACGCTCGAGCAGGGCGATCTTTCCGGGTCCCAGCGAGCTCACCTCGCCGAGGTCGATCCGCAGGCGTACCCCGAGACTGGGCGGGCGCGTGACCACGGCCGCATGGTATCGCGGCCGCGGGCCGCGGCCTACGATGACAGGGACGTGACAGAATACCCGGGCTTTGCCCCAATTTGGGGCAAAGCGCTGCTGTCCTGAACGCTTTTCGCGCAAGGACGCTCGTCGGCGCCGCTCAGATCCGTTAAACTCTGCGGCCCGCGCTTCGGGCCAGAACCCCGTCGTGCGGCACAAAAAGGAGTTGGGTATGGCTATCGAGCACGCGCGGATCTGTGGAGACTGCGAGCGGGAGTGTCCGGGTTGGGCGCACCGCTGCCCCGTCTGTGGCAGCAACTCGCTGATCTCTCGCATCACAATCGTCCCGCCTTCCGCTCCCATCACTGCCATCGCCGACGCCAAGTCCTCGCGCACCAAGGCCTATCGGCGCCGCGCCTCCGGACGCGAGCCGCCACACAGCAATTCGCCGGCGGCACGCTCGACCGGCTGATGAGCTAGGCGCGCACGGGCCGCGGGCCCGGCGCTGTCCCGCCGCTGCAGATCCCTCGCCCGCACCGCGACGTGCGAGCGCTGGCGTGCACACGCATCGCGTGAGCCTTTCGCTTTACAGCTCCGGTGTGCTCGGCTAGCGTGGCGCGCCCCACCCGGAAAGAATGATCATGACGCTCGATCTGCCCCCCCAAGCCACGGCGGCACCGGCTCGCGAGGACAGTCGTACGGGCGACGGCACGGCTCGCCTCGGCGCCCGGCTTGCGGCGCGCCCGGTGGTGGCGATCGTCGGTGCCACCGGTGCGGTCGGCGTGGAGATGATCCGCTGCCTGCAGCAGCGGCACTTTCCCCTGGCCCAGCTGCGGCTGCTCGCCTCGGCGCGCTCGGCGGGCAAGAGCCTGCCCTTTGCCGGCCGCCCCCTCATCATCGAGGAGCTTACCGAGCACAGCTTCCAGGGTGTGGACCTCGCGCTCTTCTCCGCCGGCAGCGGCATCTCCAAGCGCTTCGCGCCGCTTGCGGTGGCGAGCGGTGCCGTGGTGGTCGACAACTCCTCGGCGTTTCGCATGGACCCGCACATTCCGCTGGTGGTGCCGGAGATCAATGCGCAACGGCTCGAAGAGCACCGCGGGATCATCGCCAATCCCAACTGCGCGGCCATCATCTCGATCGTGCCGCTGTGGCCGCTGCACCAGCGCAACCGCATTCGCCGCCTGATCATCAGCACCTATCAGGCCGCCTCCGGTGCCGGCGCGGCTGCGATGCAGGAGCTGCGCGAGGCCACGCGGGCGCACCTCGAGGGGCGGGAGTTCCGGCACACCGTGCTGCCTCACCCCTACGCCTTCAACGTCTTCAGCCACAACACGCGCATCGATCCGGCGAGCGGCTACAACGAGGAAGAGACGAAGGTGATGAACGAGACGCGCAAGATCTTCGGCGACCGCGAGATGCGCATCTGCGCCACCTGCGTACGGGTGCCGGTGCTGCGCGCGCACTGCGTCGCGCTCAATGTCGAGTGCGAGCGCGCGGTCACGCCCGATGAGGTGCGCAAGCTCCTGCAGACAGCCCCGGGCGTGCGCCTCGTGGACGATGTGGCGAACAACTACTTCCCGATGCCCAAGGATGCCTCAGGTCAGGACGAGATCCTCGTCGGGCGCATCCGCCAGGACCTGAGTGACCCGAGCGGCCACTCCATCGCGCTCTTCTGTGCCGGGGATCAGCTGCTCAAGGGCGCGGCGCTCAATGCCGTGCAGATCGCCGAGCATCTCCTGCAGCACGACCCGGCCTCAAGCTCCCTGTGAGGCAGCCGCCTTCGCATCGTCCACGCCGACGACGAGCTTGATCGGGCTCTGGAACGCGTACGAGGGAATGTTGAGATTGATCGAGGCGGGGGAGCCGTCGAAGACTCGTCCGGCCAGATCGAAGCGCGAGCCGTGGCAGGGGCACAACCAGCCTCCCGGCCAGTAGGCGCCGAGGACCGGATCGGCCACGTCGAAGTGCGGCTTGGGCAGGCAGCCGAGGTGCGTGCACGTGCCGATGCACACGAAATACTCGCCCTCGCGCGCGCGGATCTCGTTCTTGCAGTACGCCGGCTGGTTCGAGTCCGCCGAGCCCGGATCCTTCAGCAGATTGTTGTGATTGCCGAGCGAGGCGAGCATGGTCTGCGTGCGATGAACCACGAAGATGGGGTTGCGCCGCCACACCGTGATGATCATCTGGCCCGGCTCGATCTTCGACAGATCGACCTCGGTGGGCGCCCCGAGTGCGCGGGCGCGCTCGGAAGGCAGCCAGGACTCGATGAAAGGCACCGCCGCGAACGCAGCACCGAGTGCACCGATCGCCGTCGTCGCCGTCAGCAGGAGCTTGCGCCGACTGTCGTCGACCACCTCCCCTGCATCCTCCGCACTCGTCACATCCGCTGCCATCGCACCCTCGCTCGTTCATTTTGCCGAAACCGTTCCCGACGGTTTCGGCGGACACCACCAGTAGCTTACGTTATCAGCAGCAGCGGTTGATGCCGCTCCACTTGCGCTGTAGCTCCTGCGCGTAGAACTGGCGTGCGCTCAGCACCGCGGCGCCGCCGTGCCGGGCCCGGTGATGCTCGAGGTAGCGCTCGTACGCATCATCGCCCGACAGCGCTCGCACGAAGCGCCACAGCGCCCGCATGCGGCGCAGGGCCCCGCCCCCAGCGGCCGCACAGCGGCCAGCCCCGCCGCTCACGAGGCACCGCCGCCGCTTGCGGTCTGCAGGCGCGATACCTGCCGCGGCGCCTCCGAGCTGGTCTGCGTCGGCAGCCCCTTCAAGCAGCGCCAGCTGATGCGTGCCATGTCCACGATCACGAACCACAGGATGAGCGTGAAGAGGATGGTGAGCCAGCCGTCGAGCTGCTGATTGAAGATGAGCTGCGAGGCGACGTGGGCGCGATCGGGCGCGAGCGAGCCGGTGGCGAGCTTGGAGGCGAGATCGCTCGCACCGGCGAAGAAGCCGAGCTTGGGATCCGGGCTCATGACCTTCTGCCACGCGGCGGTGGTGCACACGATGGCGAGCCAGGCGAGCGGCAGGCCGGTGACCCACGCATAGCGCGCCTTGGCCGACTTCACCAGGATACCCGTCGCCACCGAGAGCGCGATGGCGGCGAGCATCTGATTGGCGATGCCAAAGAGCGGCCAGAGGATGTTGATGCCCCCGTTGGGGTCGATCACGCCGACGTACAGGAAATAGCCCCAGGCGGCGCAGATGATGCTGCTGGTGATGACCACGGAGGGGTACCAGGAGGTACGCCCGATCGGCGCCCACACCTGCCCCAGGAAATCCTGCAGCATGAAGCGCCCGACGCGGGTTCCCGCATCGATGGTGGTCAGGATGAACACCGCCTCGAACATCAGCGCGAGGTGATACCACGCGCCGAGTATTCCGCGGCCGAAGGTGGTGCCGAAGATGCTGGCCATGCCCACGGCGAGCGAGGGCGCACCGCCGGTGCGCGCGAAGAGCGTGTGCTCACCCATGTCGTGCGCGAGCGATGCCATCTGCCCGACGGTGACCGGGAAGCCCCACCCGGAGATGGTCGCGACCGCCGCCTGCGGCGTGGCACCCACGATGCCGGCGCTGGTATTGATCGCGAAATACACGCCCGGATCGAGCAGCGTGGCGGCGATCATGGCCATGATGGCGACGAAGGACTCGAGCGCCATGCTGCCGTAGCCGACGAGGCGTACGTCGGTCTCGCTGGCGAGGAGCTTGGGTGTGGTGCCGCTCGAGACCAGGGCATGAAAGCCCGATACGGCGCCGCAGGCGATGGTGATGAACACGAACGGAAAGATCTTGCCGGCGAACACCGGACCGCTGCCATCGATGAACTGCGTGAGCGCCGGCATCTTCAGCTCGGGCCGCATGATGACGATGGCGATCGCGAGCAGCGCCACGGTGCCGAACTTGAGGAACGTCGAGAGATAGCCGCGCGGTGCGAGCAGCAGCCACACCGGCAGCACCGCGGCGATGAGGCCGTAGGCGATGATGAAGCCCGCGAGGGCCGGCGCCGACCAGTCGAACCAGGCGCGCAGGGTGGCGTTCTGATCGATGAGCCCTCCGCCGGCGACGCCGAGCAGCAGCAGCACCACGCCGATGATGGTCGCCTCCAGCACCCGTCCGGGACGGATGCCCCGCAGATAGATGCCGACCAGGATGCCGATCGGCACCGTCGCGACCACGGTCGAGGTGGCCCAGGGACTGTGCTTCATGGCATTGACCACGACCAGCGCCAGCACCGCGATCAGGATCACCATGATGAGCAGCGTGCCGATGAGCGCGGCGAAGCCGCCGAACGGCCCGAGCTCATCGCGCGCCATCTGCCCGAGGCTGCGGCCATCGCGCCGCGTGGACAGAAACAGCACCGTCATGTCCTGCACGCACCCGCCGAGCACCGAGCCGATGAGGATCCACAGCGTGCCGGGCAGATAGCCGAACTGGGCGGCGAGGGTCGGGCCGACGAGCGGCCCGGGGCCGGCGATGGCGGAGAAATGGTGGCCGAAGGTCACCCAGCGGTGCGTCGGCACGAAATCCCGGCCGTTGTTGAGCCGCTCGGCCGGGGTTGCCCGCGTGGCATCCACGGCGAACACGCGCGCGGTGATCCAGGCGGCATAGAAGCGATAGCCGAGGGTGTAGATACACACGGCGGCGGTGAGGATCCACAGGGCGTTGATCGGCTCGTGGCGGTGCAGGGCGATGCCTGCGAGCGCGAACGCGCCGATCACGGCCAGAGTGATTCCGAGCAGTTTCCTACCCATAGATCCCCTCACGGACGGCGCCACGGGGCATAGGCGCCCACAGCGCATGATGCCGCTCCCGTGCGCCGGAGACTAGCCGTGCGGCGCCAAAGGCGAATCAACGGCCGAGCGGTAGCCCGGCGCGCCAGCAGGCCGCATCCACGGTATTCGACATCAGCATGGCGATGGTCATCGGCCCCACCCCACCCGGCACGGGCGTGATCCAGCCTGCCCGCTGTGCGGCCGCTGCGTACTGCACATCCCCGCACAGGGCGCCCGAGGGTTGGCGGTGGATACCCACGTCGAACACGGCGGCCCCCTCGCGGATCCACTCTCCCGGAACGAAGCCCGGCTTGCCGACCGCCACCACCACGATCTCCGCCCGCTCGACCTCGGCACGCACGTCGCAGGTGCCGGTGTGACACACCGTGACCGTGGCGCGCGCGAGCATGAGCTCGAGCGCCATCGGACGGCCGACGATGTTCGAGGCGCCCACCACCACCGCCCGAGCCCCGACGAGTGCCACACCGTAGTCCTCCGCGAGGCGGATCACCCCATAGGGCGTGCAGGGACGCAGCCGCGGCCGCTTCTGCGCGAGCAGGCCGGTGTTCATCGGATGGAACCCGTCGGCATCCTTCGCCGGATCGACCGCATCCATGATGCGATTGGCATCGATGCCCTTGGGCAAGGGCATCTGGATCAGGATGCCATCGACGCGCTCATCCGCATTGAGCGCCCGCACCAGGGCGAGCAGCTCGGCCTCCGAGGTGCTCGCCGGCAGATCGTGCGCGAAGGACTCGATCCCGAGCTCCCCGCAGCACTTGCGCTTGCTGCGCACGTAGACGGTGGAGGCCGGGTCCTCGCCCACCTGCACCACCGCGAGCCCGGGCTTGCGGCCCCTGCGCGCCGCGAACTCCGCCGCCCGGTGCGCGGTCCTCTGCCGCTCTTTCGCGGCCGTCGCTTTGCCATCGAGTGTAATCATGTGCGCACGAGCCTTCTGCAGAAGCTCTTTCCCCCTCTCTCATTACAAAGGCGCCCCGGTTGCCCGGGGCGCCTCGTCATCGGCAAGACATCGTCTCAGTAGCGGTAGTGCTCGGGCTTGTACGGGCCTTCCTTCTCGACGCCGATGTAGCGCGCCTGCTGATCGGTGAGCTGCGTCAACTGGGCGTTGAGCGTCGTCAGCTGCAGCCGCGCCACCTTCTCGTCGAGTCGCTTCGGCAGAGTATAGACGCCGATCGGATACTGCGCCGTATTGGCAAAGAGCTCGATCTGCGCAAGCGTCTGGTTCGAGAAGGACGAGCTCATCACGTAGCTCGGATGCCCCGTGCCGCACCCGAGGTTCACCAGGCGGCCTTTGGCGAGCAGGATGATGCGCTTGCCGTCGGGGAAGATCACGTGATCGACCTGCGGCTTGATCTCCTCCCAGGAGTACTTCTCGAGCGCCGCCACATCGATCTCGTTGTCGAAGTGGCCGATGTTGCACACGATGGCGTTGTTCTTCATGCGCTTCATGTGCTCGTGCGTCACCACGTGGAAGTTACCGGTGGCGGTCACGAAGATGTCCGCCTTGTCGGCCGCATAGTCGAGGGTGACCACGCGATAGCCCTCCATCGCCGCCTGCAGCGCGCAGATGGGGTCGACCTCGGTGACCCACACCTGCGCCGAGAGGGCGCGCAGCGCCTGCGCACAGCCCTTGCCCACGTCGCCGTAGCCGGCGACGAGGGCGATCTTGCCGGCGACCATCACGTCGGTCGCGCGCTTGATGCCATCGACCAGCGACTCGCGGCAACCGTAGAGGTTGTCGAACTTGCTCTTGGTGACCGAATCGTTGACGTTGATGGCGGGAAACATCAGCCGCTTGTCCTTCGCCATCTGATACAGGCGGTGCACGCCGGTGGTGGTCTCCTCGGTGACGCCGCGGATCTCCTTCGCCATGCGCGAGTACCAGCCGGGGCTCGTGGAGAGGCGCTTGCGGATCGCCGCGAACAGCTGCTTCTCCTCCTCGCTCGCCGGATGGGCGATGAGGCTCGCATCCTTCTCCGCGCGCGAGCCGAGGTGCACGAGCAGCGTCGCATCCCCGCCGTCATCGAGAATCATGTTGGGCCCGCGCTCGCCGAACTCGAAGATGCGATGGGTGAACTCCCAGTACTCCTCGAGCGACTCGCCCTTGTAGGCGAAGACCGGCGTGCTGGTGGCGGCGATGGCCGCGGCCGCGTGATCCTGCGTCGAGAAGATGTTGCAGGAGGCCCAGCGCACCTCGGCCCCGAGGGCCTTCAGCGTTTCGATGAGCACCGCGGTCTGGATGGTCATGTGCAGCGATCCGGAGACCCGCACCCCCTTCAGCGGCTTCTCCGCGGCGTACTTGTGGCGAATCGCCATCAGGCCGGGCATCTCGTGCTCGGCAATCGAAATTTCCTTGCGGCCCCAGTCGGCGAGCGAAAGGTCGGCGACTTTATAGGCGGCGCTGGCGTTGCGTTCC
>DATJSR010000244.1:0-7206 GCA_035504015.1 Steroidobacteraceae bacterium | reverse complement strand
CACACGGATCCGATGGAGATCCTGCTGCCGGGCGTCACACCGCAGGAGGTGCTGCGCCATCGCTGGCTCAGGCCGCACTTCGTGACTCCCGAGGGCACGATGATGATCTCCTTCCAGTGCTTCGTGCTGCGCTCGCAGGGGCAGCACGTGATGATCGATACCTGCATCGGCGCGGATCGCCAGCGCGAGTTCGCGATCTTCTGCAACCTGAAGACCACCTTCCTCGAGGATCTCGCTGCGGCGGGCTCTCCACCCGAGAAGGTGGACACGGTGCTGTGCACGCACCTGCACTTCGATCACGTCGGCTGGAATACGCGTCTGGTGAAGGGTCGCTGGGTGCCCACCTTCCCGACGGCGCGCTATCTGTTCTCCCGGGGCGAGTGGGATCACTGGCAGCATCTGCGTCGCACGGGTGGCTATCACGACCTGGAGCACCTGCGCGACTCGATCGATCCGATTCTCGAGGCAGGGCTCGCCGAGTTCGTCGAGCCGACCCACCGCATCACCGATGAGGTGTGGCTGGAGCCCACCCCGGGCCACACACCCGGGCACGTGAGCGTGCACATCGCCTCGCGCGGGCAGGAGGCGGTGATCACCGGCGACATGATGCATCACCCGATCCAATGCGCCATGCCCGAGACGCAGGCCAATTTCGACATGGACAAGGCGCAGGGCGCGCGCACGCGGCGTCAGTTCATGCAGCGTTATCAGGACCGCAAGGCGCTCATCATCGGCAGCCACTTCTGCGATCCGACCTCCGGGTGGATCGTGCGCGAGGGGTCGACGTGGCGCCTGGCGCTCGATCCGGAGGAGCGCCATGGCTGACAGCGATCCTGCCCCGCTCGCCGATCAGATCGTGCTCATCACGGGCGCGGGGCGCGGCCTCGGGCGTGCGACGGCGGTGAAGCTCGCAGGCTTGGGCGCGCTCGTCGGAGCGCTCGACATCGATGCGGGCTCGTGCCTGCAGACCGCGGAGCTCATCCGGCGCGCGGGTGGCCGTGCGCTCGCCTTCGGCGTCGATGTGTCCGATCGCAGCGCCTTCGCCCACGCAGCGGCCGAGCTCGCCGCAGAGCACGGGCGGCTCGATGCCGTCATCAACAATGCGATGCTGCTGCGCTACGAGCCCATCGAGCGGGTGACGGAGGATGTTCTCGATCGCATGCTCGCGGTCGGCATCAAGGCGGCGGTGTGGGGGGCGCAGCTGCTCATCGCGCACCTCGCCGCGGAGCGCGGCGGCGCGCTCATCAACCTCGCCTCGCCGGTTGCCGAGCGCGGCTATCCGAACACGTGCATCTACAGTCTGGTGAAGGGCGCCATGGTGACCCTCACCAAGACGCTTGCCGCGGAGCTCGGGCCGCGGCGCATCCGCGTGAATGCCGTGGCCCCGGGCTCCGTGCCCACCCCGGGGGCCGTGGGATTGAATGATCCGGCCGAGTACGAGCGCCGCGCCCGCACGATCCCGCTGCGCCGGCTGGGGCGCGAGGAGGATCATGCCAATGCCGTCGCCTTTCTCTTGAGTCCAGCGGCATCCTTCATCAACGGTGAGATTCTGCATGTAGACGGGGGAATCGCCGCGGCGGGCTGATCTGATGGGCGCAAGCAGGGCTGCGGCCGTTTGCGCGGACAGTGAATCGATTTCCAGCGGCCAGGGGCGCGACTCGGGCCGCCTGCGCTTCAGGAGAACGCGATGACGCTCGAGATTGCGCTGTGCGATGAGGACATCTTTGGCGCGGCGGCGGTGCGCAATGCCCGCGCCGTCGACGACCGCCTGCGCGAGCTCGCCCCAGCGGTGCGGCTCACGCGCGAGAACATCACGGTGCTCGGCCGCTACGAGCACGTGGCGGCGGGCCTCAAGGACTGGCACACCTTCTCCTCGCGCTCGCGCCCGTGGCACGACTCCGACTCGGTGCGCCCGGAGATCCTGCTGGTCGATGATCCGCCCGAGCACACGCGTGTGCGCGCCATCATCTCCGCGGCGCTCTCGCCGCGCCGCCTGACCGAGCTGGCCGCGCATTTCGAGGCCGATGCGGAGGCGCTGCTGCGTGCGCTTCGCGAGCGGCGCGCCGGCACGCTCGATGCCAACGCGGACATCACCCGCGCGTTCGTCTACAAGGTGCTGCCGGACCTGCTGGGACTGCCGCTCGAGGGTCGGGAGAACCTCTCCGCCTTCGGCCACATGGTGTGGGCCACCCTCGGACCGCAGAACGAGCTATTCACCGAGGCGATGGCCAACACGGGCCCGGTCATCGAGTGGGTCGATCGCTGCTGCAATCGCGAGAACCTCGATCCCAAGGGGCTCGGCATGCAGATGTTCCTTGCCGCCGATGCGGGGCAGATCAGCCAGGATGAGGCGAAGCTGCTCGTGCAGATCCTGCTCTCGGCCGCCGCGGACACCACGGTCATGACCATGGCGACCGCCATTCGTGCCTTCAGCCTCTTTCCCGAGCAGTACCGCCTGCTGCGCGAGGATCCGGGCCTGCTGCGCAATGCGTTCGAGGAGAGCCTGCGCTGGGATTCCCCCTCGCGCATGGCCGGTCGCATCACCACGCGCGAGGTCGACATCGAGGGCATCCGCATTCCGGCGGGCGAGCGTTGCGGGCTGCTGTTCGCCGCGGCCAATCGCGATCCGCGCAAGTGGGCCGAGCCCGAGCGCTTCGACATCCGGCGGGATCTGCGCGGGCACGTGGGCTGGGGCTACGGCGTGCACGCCTGCGTCGGCCGTGTGCTCGCGTTGCTCGAGGCCGATGCGCTTCTCGGGGCCTGCATCAGGCACATCGAGCGCTTCGAGCCGGCGGGCGAGCCCGAGCCGTGGATGTCGGCCATCGGCCGCGGCCCCGCGCACCTGCCCGTACGCGCCGTCTTCGGAGCCTGAGGCCCGTGGAGCTCGGCGGGCGCGTCGCGCTGGTGAGCGGTGCCGCGAGCGGTATCGGTCTGGCCCTGGCGCGAGCGCTGCTCGCACAGGGTGCGCGCGTTGCGCTCACGGACGTGCGCACGGACGTGCTGCAGGGCGCGCTCGAGCAGCTCGGCGCAACGCGCCAGCGTGCCTTGGGAGTGGCGCTCGATGTCGCGGAACCGGCCTCCTGGGCCGAAGCGGTGGAGCAAGTAAGCCGTGCGCTCGGTCCGATCAGCCTCCTGTTCAGCAATGCCGGAGTGAACTTCGTCGGCCCGACGCACGAGGCAACCCTCGAGGACTGGGAGTTCTGCCTGCGAGTGAATCTCGGCGGGGCCATTCTCGGGGTACGCACGCTGGTGCCGCGCATGATCGAGCGCGGCGGGGGCGGCCACATCGTCATCACCGCATCGGTCAGCGGCCTGTATGCGAGCGCCGGTGCGGGCGTGTACAGCACCTCCAAGTTCGCGCTCGTGGGCCTCGCCGAATCGCTGCGCGCCGACCTCGCCTCGCACGGCATCGGGGTGTCGGTTCTGTGCCCGGGCCCGGTCAAGTCGCAGCTCTTCGAGAGCACCGCGGCGGTGCGGCCCGCGGCGCTGGCTGCCACGGGCGCTGTCGCCTTGCTGCCGCCCGGCGTCGCTCGAGAGCAGACCCCCATCTTCACCACCGCGCTAACGCCCGATGAGGTGGCTCGCCAGGTGATCGAGGGGATCCACCGCAACGAGCTCTACATCCTGACGCACGCGGAGATTCGGCCGGTGCTCGAGGCACGCGCCGCGGCGCTGCTCACCGCGCTGCCGGCCGAGCCGGTCGATCCGCGGCGTATCGAGGCCAGCGCGCCGCTTCTCGATGCGTCGCTCTACCGCGACGCGCGCGGGGACTGATTGCGTTGGCGCGCGACTTTGCTAACAATCGCGCCAGCAGACGCGGCGCAGTAAGCGCGCGACGTACAGGAGTGCATCAGGCAATGCCGCAGGCCAAGGCTGCGAGCGCGCGCGCTTCCGAGCAGCTCGCGCTGTCTTCGCAGAATCGTGTTTCCCCCGCTACCGAGCTCTTCTGTCTCTGTCAGACGGCCACTGCGGATGGGGCGCTCAGCGCCCGCCAACTGCGCGCCGTGCGCGATTGGCTCGATCACAGCCGCGCGGCCGACGTGCCGGCCCGCTCCTTCGTCGAGCAGATCGTCCACCATATCCTGCGCTGTGGCCGGGTGAGCCCGGCGGATCTGCAGGCGCTCGGGCGCGCGCTCGATCCGGCGCTGCCGCGCGAGCTGCGGCAGATGCCCTCGGCCCTGCGGCTGGTGGGTTCGGAGGTATTCAGTCCGGCGGACGAGACGGGCACCGACCGCATGCGCAACGAGGTGCTCGCCTCCGCGTGCTTCGTGGTGGTGGGCTGTCGTGCCGGGCGCTTCGAGCGCCGCGCACGCCCAGGCGACCCGGTGCTGCTCGTGCGCGATCGCGGCGACGCGCCGAGCCCGCACGGGATCGAGGTCCGCGCCGCCAGTGGCAAGCCGCTGGGTCTGGTGCCGGAGCTGCGGGCCAGAGTGCTCGCGCCGCTGCTCGATCGCGGCGCGCGCTATCGCGCACACGTCGTCAGTGCCGTGCGCGGCACACACGCGCCCGTGCTGATCGTGCAGGCGTTCCTGTATCGCAGCGACGCCTTGCTGGGCTTCGGCGCCCACGGGGAGCGGCGCATGCGTCCGGCTCGGACAAGACGCTTGGCCTGGCGCCTGGTGCGAGTCGGCGTAGCGGCGCTCATCGCCGTGGCCGTCGCCTGGGTATTGCGCACCTGACCGTGCGGTGCGGCGGCGGTTGCACGCTGCTGCTCGGGCTCGCCGCCCTGCTCGCAGGCTGTCACCCCCGGACCCCGACCCCCGACGCAGCGAGCCCTGCCAGCCCGCCTCGAACGGCGCCGGGCGCAGGCGTCGCAGCCCCGTCCGGGGCGGCTGCCGGAGCGGCCGCGGCAGCCGCCGCGAGCGTTGCGGCCACCTCGAGCACTGCCCTCTCGAGCAGCGCTTCCTCGAGCAGTGCTTCCGCGAGCCGTGCGCCATCCTCGAACGGCCCCTCTTCGGCCGGCGCATCCTCAGTCGCCAGCGCCTCGTCGCAGCCCGCGGCCCCGGCCGCCACGGGGGACGCCGCAGGAGCCGTTCCGGCGCAGCAGCAACAGTCGGTGCCTGCCGAGTCGACGCTCCCTGCGCGCAGCAACTGGCTGGACGCCTCCCGCGACCTGCTCTACAGCGCCGTGTGGCGCAGTGCCATGAAGGTCGACCGCTGGTTCGGCTCGATAGAGCCCGACGTTGCCTATACCCAGGCCTCGGGAAGCATCGCGCCGGCGGTGCTGTGGAGTCAGTACCACGGCCTGCAGACGGAGCTGCGATTCCACGCGGACCTGCCCCTGCCCGAGCTCAATGACGAGCTGCACGCCTTCATCGGGCGTCTCAATCCGACGGAGTTCGTCGCCGAAAGCCAACCCGAGTCCGGTCAGCTGCCGAATCCCTTCGCGCCCAGCCCCCAGGATCAGACGATCTTCGGCATCCAGTTCAGCAAGCCGACGGGCCCGGGAGTGCGACTCGATGCGGGCATCGGCGTGCCCCTCAGCTGGCCCTTCAATCCCTACGGCAAGGTGGGCTATCTCTACGCCTTGGGCGAGCCGCAGAGCGGTGTGCTTTTCTGGCGCCAGGATGTGTTCTATCAAAACAGTCAGGGAGGCTTCGGTGTCACCAACCGCATCGATCTGCAGCGACTGTTCGGACAGTATCTGCTGCTCGGCTGGACGGCCTCCACCACCGTCGCGCAGCGCTCGGCCGGCTTTGCCAGCTACTCCACGCTCGATGCCGTCGTCGCCTTCCCCAATCGCCGCGCCATCGATATCGAGGCGGAGATCGACGGCTCGAGCCGCGCTCCGGTGCCGCTGCACGACTATGGCGTGAAGGTGGCCTACCGGCGCAGCATTCTGCGCGACTGGCTGGTGCTCGAGATACGTACCGGAGTCGACTACCCCAAGGATTACGTGTGGCAGCGCCGCGCCCCGAGCCTAGGCATCGGGGCCGGCCTCGAGATGTACTTCGGCACGTACGAGTTCCAGGCGCGCGCGGTGACGTTCTAGCTCTGCTCGACCGCGGCAGGAACCCGAAAGGCTCTCGAGGGTTGTGCCAGTTGAGCGTCTTTGCGCCCGGCAGGAGAGCCCGATGCCCTCGCTACACCGACCCTCGATTCTGTCGCAATTGCTGTCCGCGCCGCCCGGCAACCTGAGCGCCTATGAGCGCTGGCTATCGCTGGTCGCCGGCCTGGGACTCACCAGCGCCGCACTGACCCGCGGCGGATTCGTGCGCCGCCTGGGCCTCGCGGCGGCGGGGCTCACGCTGGTCACTCGTGGCACGACCGGCTTCTGCGGCACGAAGGCGGCGCTCGCCGGAGAGTACTCGCTGCGCGCTGGCCTGCGCGAGCAGTGGCAGCGCACGCGCGCCCAGCTGGGCGGCAGCGCCGGCGGCATCAGCAGCCTGCACGATCTGTACATCGAGGAGCTGCAGGAGCTCGCCGACGGCGCAGGGGCGCTCCATCGTCTGCTCGGTGAGCTCGGGCGCGTGATCTCGCACGCGGACGTGGCGAGCAAGCTCTCCGGTTACGCGACCGAGCTCGCCTCGCGCGCGCAGGATCTGCGGCGCATGCTGGCGGGCAGCGTGGGCGATGCCTCGCATCCGGATCAGGCCCTCGCGGCCATGATCAACGAGTCGCGCAAGATGATGCACGTGCTCGGGGAGAATGTTCGGGATGCGGCCCTCATCGACTCGGTGCAGCGGCTGCTGCATTACGAGATCGCGGCCAGCGGCAGCGTCGCGGCCTACGCCAAGGCGCTCGGCCGTCCGGAGGTGGCCTCCCGCCTGGCTGAGTTCGCCGATCGTGACAAGGCGCTCGATGCAGCGCTCAGCGAGCTGGCCATGCAGCTCGTGAACCGCCAGGCGGCGGGCGCGTCGGCAACCGCCGCCGAGGCACGCACGCACTGAGCTGGCCGGCGTCCTGCCCGGCAGCCGGCTCGCGCTGGGCGGCTCGCGCTGGGCGGCTCGCGCTGGGGCGGCTCGCGCTCAGGCGGGCTCGCGATCGAGGGGCTCTCTACGCGATATCATCAGGGGCGGTTGCGCGGCTCACCTGCGGCGCGTCGCATTCCCTGGAGCGTTTGCTGCGACATGGCGATCAAGCCGGTGCTGAAGATGGGTCATCCGCTGCTGCGGCAAAGCGCAGCGGCGGTGACCGAGTTCCCGAGCCGCGAGCTCGATGAGCTCGTGGCCGACCTCGACGACACCATGCGCGCACTGAACGGCG
>DATJSR010000243.1:0-11089 GCA_035504015.1 Steroidobacteraceae bacterium | reverse complement strand
GGGCCCGGCGGTAGGCACAGCACGCTGGGTGAATCGCGCCCGATCGTCTCCCTGCGCTTCTCGGTCAGCGCGGCCGCCCAGGCTTGGGGCTTCACGCCGTCCTCGGCCTTGCCGGTCTCGGCGGTTCCCGCGGGATCGATGTGCCAAAGACCCGACAGGTCCGGTTTGCCATCCGCCATTCTGGGCGCAGGCGCGGACAGATCGAGCTTGCCGTCGGCGGTGCGCGGGATGCCGGGCGTCTTGTACTTCAGCCACTGTGCGTGAGCGGGCGCGATCGAGCCCAACGCGATGACGACGCTCATGAGGGTGATGTGCCGAAGCTTTCTCAGGCACAGGGCGGGGCGGTCCATTTTTGCTATTGGCTGCGCTGCCACCGGAAATTCGGGATCCGCGAGGTAAGACACTATACCTAGGGATCCGGGAAATGCCCGCTGCGCCGCAGTAGAGCTCGACGCTTCGACGGCGTCGCGCGTTGCCCCCGAGGCTCGAACCGGATGCCCGTCAGCGCAGATGCTGAGCGAAGAATTGCGCCGTAGCGCCATAGGCGCGCAGCCAGCTCTCGTGCCGCAGGAAACCGTGAATCTCGTCGGGAAGGATGAGCGCTGAGTACGCCACACCGCGTGCGCGCAGAGCCTCGGCGAGGCGCGCGGTCTCGGAGAACGGCACGTTGTGATCGTCGTCGCCTGCGATGAGCAGTACCGGCGAGCGCCAGCGATCGATGGCGCTGATGGGCGAGGAGGCGAGTGCCGTCGCGAGCACACTCGGCGGCGCATCGAGCACATAGAGCGGGCGATCGTCGCGCTCGCCGAACGTCCAGTGATGCCAGTCGTGCACGCCGTGCATATCGACGCCCGCGGCGAACAGGTCCGAGTTGCGCGCGAGACCCATCGCCGTCAGATAACCGCCGTAGCTCCCGCCCCACAGACCGAGGCGCCGCGGGTCAACGTCGGCGCGCCCGCGCAGGAAGTCGGCCGCCGAGAGCACGTCGTTGTACTCGCTCGCGCCCGTTGCCCCGTAATGCTCGGCCTCGCGATATTCCATGCCGTAGCCGATGCCGGAACGATAGTTGAGCGCCAGCACCACATAGCCGCGGCTCGCGAGATACTGGTTCATGGCATAGGCGTTGCTGTAGTAGTCCATGTAGTGCCAGCCGAGCAGCATCTCGCGCACGGGCCCGCCGTGCATGAAGATGAGCGCGGGATGGCGCGCGGCAGTGGCCGCAACGGCGCCGGAGGCACCCGGCGCGTCTGCGGGTGGCAGAAACAGGATGCCGTGGGCGGCAACGCCCGCCCGCTCGGCAAGTCGCACGGAAAGCGGCTCGACGAGTGAGGCGGATGGGAAATCGGCCGGTACGCCCTCAGCGGCGAGCTCCTGCTGCGCGTGGCCCCGCACCAGCAGTGCCGCATGCAGCGGGATGCGCACGCTCGAGTGCAGGAACGCGATGGACGACCCATCGGAGAGCACGGCGGGCTCGGTTTCGATGTCGGCGCCGCTGGTCAGCGCGTGAACGTGGCCGCTCGCGGGCTCGAGCTCCCAGAGGTGCCGCCGCTCGCTGTCACCGGCGTTGCTTGCGTACACGATGCGCCGACCATCGGGACTTGCGCTGGCGAACTCCACCTCGAAGGCACCGGGCGTCAGCAGTCGCGCGGGGCCGCCTTGCACGGGAACGGCATACAGGTGCAGCCAGCCGTCGCTCTCGGCCGGGAAGATCAGGCTGTCCTCGCTCCAGAAGAGCTGAGCATCGGAGCTCAGTGGGTAGAAGACACTGCCGCGGCCGGCGGGCGCGCGATAGACCTCGCGCGTCTGACCGCTCGCCGCATCGGCGACGCAGATCGACCAGGGAAAGCCGGCGCGATGGGGGCCGATGCCGATCTCATCGTGCGTGTAAGGGGTCCGCAGGAAGGCGAGGCGCTTGCCATCGGGCGACCAGCGCGGCTCCATGTCGAGTGACAGCCCGGGATCGATCCAGCGCAGGCGCCGGTCCGCGAAGCGATACACGCCGATGAAGCTGTGATCGCCGCGCACGCTCACGATGGCGAGCTCGCGCCCGTCGGGCGAGAAGCGCAGCGTGCTGATTTCGCCCCGCGGCTTCAGCAGCGATCTGGGCTTGCCCTGGCTGCCGAGACTCACCTCGAACACCTCGCCCTGATGCAGGAAGAGCACGCGCTCACCGTCGGGTGATACGGTCGGCGCGTGACCTGCGCCGAGCTTGCGGGTCGAGCCGCGCGCGTAGTCCACGAAGTAGACCTCGACGGAGGCGCCCGCCGGCAACTCCGCGGGGTTGGGCGCCGGCTTGTCCGGCACCTCGCTGTCGCCACCGCGCACGAAGACGAGCTGCGGGTGGTGCGGCGCGAACGCCAGATCGTAGATATCCTGCGCATCATCGGCGTCGAAGTGCGTCAGCACTCGGCTCTCGAAGCCATGGTCGCCGCCCTGCACGGCCAGCCAGAGGTTGCGCCGCCCCAGGCGATCGCTCACCCAGGCAAAGCGCGGCGGACCCTCGGTGGCGGCGGTGAGATCGCTGGCGAAGGGGGCGGACAGCACCTGCTCGAGGGTGAAGCTGCGCGCGAGGGCGCAGCAGGGCAGCAGCAGGGCCGCGAGGGCGATGAAACGGCGCGTATGCATGATGAGCGGCAAAATACCGGCTCTGGATACAACACGGCAAGGCGCGATGCGCGGCGCGCCGGCGGCGTGGGCCGGCCGGCGTGGTGTACCGGGCTCGCCCCGCCTACTGGGGCGTCGCGTGCGCAGTCGCAGCAGCCGGCACGCGCAGGTCGGCCGTGCAGGTGCCGGCTCGCGCGATCTCCTGCTCGTGGGGGTCGTCGCGGAAGGCTTCCTGGAGGCTGGCCGCATACCACTCGCGCATCGCCGGCCACTCGAGCGCCCGTCGTGCCCATCCGGCGGCAGGCTCGGACAACGTGAGCCCATAGGTCTGAACGCGAAAGGCAACCGGGGCGAAGAAGGCATCGGCGGCGCTGAAGGCGCTGCCGGCAAGGAAGGGCCCGCCGAAACGCGCGAGACCTTCGCTCCAGAGCTCATCGATGCGCCGGATGTCCGCCAGCAGCGCGGTGGGCATCTCGTGCAGCCGCATGCGCACGCCGCAGCTCATGCTGCAGCGATCGCGCAGCACGGCGAAGCCTGAGTGCATCTCGGCCGCGGCGCAGCGTGCCCAGGCGCGCGTGCTCGCGTCCGCCGGCCACACCTGTGCGTGGCGCTCGGCCAGATATTCGGTGATCGCGAGCGAATCCCATACCGTCGTGGCGCCGTCGCGCAGGCACGGCACGCGGCCCGTCGGGGAGAAGCGGCGAAACGCTTCCCAGTTGCTTCCGGGCGCAAACACCATGAGATGCTCGCGGAACGGGATCCGCAGCTCGCGCATCAATACCCAAGGACGCAGCGACCACGATGAGTAATTCTTGTTCGCAATGTAGAGCTCGTACACGGATTGCTCCCCAGGCGGCACCGGCGGCCACGCTCACGAGTGCAGCCTAGCACGGACGGCCGGATGCTCCCGTTTCAGTGCCGATCCCGGGCACGCCGCCGCGGCGACTATAATGACGGCCCGCCGCGCGGCATGCGCGGTCTCGGTCTCAGGGCTGCGACGTATCGGAGTGCACACATGGCTCAGAAGATTCTGATCGATTCGGCACAGGTGGTCCGCGGCGCGAGCTACCCGCCTCCCTACGACGAGCCCTGCCGCGGCAGGGTGCGCCGCCGGCTCGGCGATGTGGCGGGGCTCACCCAATTCGGGGTCAATCTCACGCATCTGCCGCCAGGCAGCTGGTCGAGTCAGCGTCACTGGCATACGGGGGAGGATGAGTTCGTCTACATCCTCGAGGGCGAGCTGGTTCTGGTGAGCGATGCCGGTGAGCAGGTGCTGAGCGCCGGCGACTGCGTGGGCTTCAAGGCGGGAAGCCCCGATGGACATCAACTGCAGAACCGCTCCGCGCGCGAGGCCGTGGTGCTCGAGGTGGGTAGCCGCCGTCCCGAGGAGGACGAGGTCTTCTATCCGGGCATCGATCTGCGCGTGCCGCCCGGACGCCCGGGATTTGCGCACGCCGACGGCACGCCCTATCCGCCCCGCACGCCCGCGACGCCGCCGTCCCGCCGTTGAGACGCGCCTGCCTTTCAAACAGTGACGAGCATCTCGCGCGCCGCGTGCGTTATGTTTGATCGATACCGGTGATAAGAAAAATTCCGGATTACTGGGATTCGCGTCATCCGCCTGGTGCTCTCGCTCGGTATGGTACAGGCGCGAATGCCAGGAATTGTGCATTGCTCACATGTCCCCCGGCGAGGACATGCGGAAAGATCACCCCTGCCGAGGCGCTGAATCGCAAGGGTTGTTAGAGGAGCGATGCGCAGACCCTGTCACGAAGCGGCAGGGTCGCTGTTCGCCTGGGCGGTCTCACGGCTTCCGCGTATGGAAAGGGACAATGTTCGAGAGCGACACCTCGAGCGCTTGGTCGTGGCATCTGAGGAAAGGACCCCTCGTCCTGGCCGGCGCTGCCG
Source organism: Steroidobacteraceae bacterium (assembly GCA_035504015.1). Classification (GTDB taxonomy): domain Bacteria; phylum Pseudomonadota; class Gammaproteobacteria; order Steroidobacterales; family Steroidobacteraceae; genus JASHUC01. The sequence goes on along the minus strand of DATJSR010000243.1, from coordinate 6,577 downwards.
TGCTGTCGCTCATCGCGATCCTGCTCACTTGGGCGCGCATGTGGTCGCACCGTCTGGCGCTCGTGGGCTCGGGCGCGCTCGATGCACCCACGGCCGCACGTTCCATGTGGCTCGCGAGCGCGCTGCTGCTCGCGCTGCTGGTGCTCGTCCTCGCGGTGCTCACCACCCTGTGGCTGCGCCTGCGCCAGCGTACCAGTGTGCGCGACTCGCGCTATCGCGCCGTGCTGGAGCAGTCACCCAACGGCATGCTCATCAGCGACGCGGCCACACTGCGCATCATCGACAGCAATCCGGCATTGCTCGCCAGCCTCGGTTACTCGCTGGTTGAGCTGCGCGAGATGACGCTGCCGCAACTCTTCACGGACGACGGCCTCGATGATGCGGCGCTGTTCCGCAAGCTGCGCGATCCGGATCCACGCCTGCCGATCGGCGTGCGCCAGCTGTGCAGGGACGGCGCGCGCATTCCAGTGGAGGCGACGGGCCATCGCCTGATGCTCGATGATCGGCACGTCCTCGCCTATACGATCAGCGACGTCTCGCATCGCCGCAAGGTGGAGGCGCAGCTGCTCGAGAAGCAACAGCGCCTCGATCACCTCGCCCACCACGATCAGCTCACCGGTCTTCCCAATCGACTGTATCTGGCGCATCGCCTGCCCGGAGCCATCGAGGAGGCGCGCCGTCACAAGCGCATGCTGGCCGTGCTGTTCCTCGATCTCGATCGCTTCAAGCACATCAACGACTCCCGCGGCCACGAAGTCGGCGATCAGCTGCTCAAGACGGTGGCCGAGCGCGTACGCGCGACGGTGCGTCAGGACGACATCGTGGTGCGCATGGGCGGTGACGAGTTCATCGTCATCCTGCAGTCGATCCGCGATCCCTCGTTCATCAGCGAGATGGCCTCGCGAATCAACGAGACGCTCAGCGCCCCGGTGGTGGTCGACGGTCGTCCGCTCGTCACCACCGTGAGCATCGGCGTCAGCCTGTTCCCGCGCGACGGCCAGGACATGGGCGAGCTGCTGCGTCATTCGGACACCGCGATGTATCAGGCGAAGGATCGCGGCCGCAACAATTTCCAGCTCTTCAGCCCGATCATGGCGCGCAAGTTGCGCGAGCGCGTCGCGGTCGAGACGAGCCTGCGCAATGCGCTGCAGAACGGTCAGCTCGACGTGCACTATCAGCCGATCATCGACATCGCCTCGAAGAAGGTGAAAGCTCTCGAGGCGCTGCTGCGCTGGAAGCATCCTACCCAGGGCTACATCCTCCCGGGCCGCTTCATCGACATCGCGGAGGAGACCGGCCTGATCGTGCCGGTCGGGGAGTTCGTGCTGCAGCGGGCACTCGAGGACATGACCCGCTGGCGCGCCTCTGGGGCGGTGCCGGTGCCGATCGCCGTCAACGTCTCGGCCGTGCAGCTGCAGCGCTCGAACCTGCACGAGAAGATCCTCGCGCTCACCTCGCAGTACGAGGTGAGCCCCTCGCTGCTGCAGCTCGAGCTCACCGAAACGGCGATGTTCCAGCGCAGCGAGGCGCGCGCGGATACTCCCGACGCGATCTCGCGGCTGCGCGAGATCGGCGTGCGGATCGCGATCGACGACTTCGGCACCGGCTACTCGAGCCTGAGCTACCTGAAGCAGTGGCACGTCGACTATCTGAAGATCGATCGCAGCTTCGTGCGCGATCTGGTGACCGACATGAGCGATCTCGCGATCGTCGGAGCGATCGTCGCCATTGCGCGGCACCTCAACATCAAGGTCGTAGCCGAAGGCATCGAGGGCTGGCAACAGCTCGAGAAGCTGCGCCAGCTCGGCTGCGGGCTCGCGCAGGGCTTTCTCCTCGCCAAGCCGGCACCGGCCGGCCAGTGCCGCAAGCTCCTCAACGGCGATCCGCTCAATCTCACGGACGACTCGGGCGAGTTTGAGACCCCCGACATCGCCGCCACGGGTACCCTCGGAGCCTCGGCCGGCTGAAGCCCCTCGAGCGGGCGTGCCGCCGGGGAGGCGGAACGTGCGACAATCCGCGCCCACGCCCCTTTATCGTCGGGGCAGCCGGGTTCGAAGCGGTGAACAGTCCTGAGCCACAATGCGCCGGCGCGGTCATGGTCGTGCGCCCGGCGGCCTTCGGCTACAACCCGCAGACCGCGCCGAGCAATCGCTTCATGCGCACGGCAGGTCCTGCTGCCGGCAGCGCCGCCGAGCTCGCTCGCGCCGAGCTCGACTCGCTGGTGCAGAGCCTGCGCAGCGAGGGGATCGGCGTGTGTGTCGCAGAGGATACGATCGAGCCGGCCAAGCCCGATGCCGTATTTCCCAACAACTGGGTGAGCTTTCACCCTGACGGCACCGTGGTGCTCTACCCGATGCAGGCGCAAAACCGCCGTCTGGAGCGGCGCACCGAGCTCATCGAGCAGGTGAGCCGGGATCTTGGATACAGCGTGCGACGCACCCTCGACCTCACCGCGCACGAGCGCGACGGGCGCTTCCTCGAGGGCACGGGCAGCCTGGTGCTGGATCACGTGCAGCGTGTCGCGTACGCCTGCCGCTCACCGCGCACCGACCCGCAGGTGCTGCAGGAATGGTGCCGCGCGCTCGAGTACGAGCCGCTGCTCTTCGATGCGCTCGATCGCGGGGGAGTGCCGCTCTATCACACCAACGTCGTGCTCAGCATCACCACTCGCACCGTGGTCGTCGGCAGCGAGGCGATCGCCGCGGCCGATCGCGGGCAGATCCTGCAGCGGCTGGGCGCGAGCGGGCGCGAGGTGATCGAGATCAGTCATGCCGAAATCGAGGGCTTTGCCGCGAACGTGCTGGAGCTCGCGACCTGGGACGAAGCGCTGGGGGATGCCACGGTGCTCGTCATGTCGAGCGGCGCGCGGCGTGCGCTCGGGGAGCGAGCCTTCACCCGGCTGACCTCCGGCAGCGACATCGTGCTCGCGGTGCCGGTCCCCACCATCGAGCAGCTCGGCGGGGGTAGCGTGCGATGCATGCTGGCCGAGGTGTTCTGAGGTGATCGAGCTCGCCTGCAAGCTGTGCTGCAGCTATCTGCTCGGCTCCATTCTCGGAAGCCTGGTGCTCGGCCGTCGGCGGGGGGTCGATATCCGCACGCTCGGCAGCGGCAACGCGGGCAGCACCAACGCCCTGCGCACGCAGGGCAAGCGTTTCGCGCTCGGGGTCGTGATCATCGATGCGGGCAAGGGCTGGATCGCCACGCAGGTGATTGCTGGCGCACCGCTTGGGCTGCCCGGCGACCCGGTGCTGCACGCCTGGCTCCCGGCGGCGTGCGGCGTCGCCGCGATGCTGGGTCATGTCTATCCGGTGTGGTACGGCTGGCGCGGCGGCAAGGCGGTCGCGACTTTCTTCGGTGCCCTCTGCGGTCTGGCGCCGCTGCTGCTGGTACCGGTGTTGCTGGTGTGGCTGGCGGTGACCCTGCTCACGGGCTTCGTGAGCCTTGCCTCGATGTGCGCCGCGCTGCTGTCGCCAGCGATCGTCCTGCTCGCCGGTCTCAGCTGGCGCTCGCCGCTCTTCGCGTTCGCCGTGTGCGCCGCGCTGCTGGTGCTCTTTGCCCATCGCGCCAACCTGCGCCGCCTCTGCAAGCGGTGCGAGCCGCGGGCTCTGCGTCCGTGGCATTTGAAAGCGTGACGCCGCGCCCGCAAGCGCGCGCCTCTCCCGCGCAGCCGGCGGTGCCGGTGAAGCCGACGGTGACGAGCGGCGCGCGCGCTTCGCTCGTCGCACGCGTCTATGCCGAGCTCGCACAGGGGGAGTTCCGCTCCGGTGCCCACCTCGCGCGACGGCTTGGCGTCACGCGCAGCGCCGTGTGGAAAGCCGCGGCAGCGCTGCGCGAGCTGGGTATCACGGTGCACGCGGTACGCAACCGAGGCTATCGGCTGCCGGATGCCTGCGGGGTACTGGATGCACAGCGTATCCGCGCGGAGCTGGCGCCGGATGTGCGCCCCATCGTGCGACGCATCGAGACTGCGTGGAGCCTGTCGTCCACGAATGTCCTGCTGCTCGAGCGCGGCCCTCCCCCGAGCGGTGCGGCGGACGTGCTGCTGGCCGAGCACCAGAGCGCCGGACGCGGCCGGCGCGGGCGTGCATGGCTTGCCCCACCGGGCGGTGCGATCTGCCTGTCGATCGGCTGGACCTTCGCACAGCTGCCGCGGGATCTTGCCGCACTCGGTCTGGCGGTCGGAGTGTGCGCGCTGCGCGCGCTCAAACCGCACGTGTCCGCACCCCTCGGCCTCAAGTGGCCGAACGATCTGGTGCTCGGTGCGCGCAAGCTCGCGGGTATTCTGATCGAGATGCGGGCCGAGGCGGCGGGGCCCACCTACGTGGTGATCGGTATCGGAGTCAACGTCGCGCTCGGTGCACCGCTGCGCGCGCAGATCGCCGCGAGTGGCACACAGGCGATCGATCTGCGATCGCTCGGGGCCACCGCCGAGCGCAACTCGCTCGTCGCGGCGCTGATCCGTGCGATCCTGCTCGGGCTCAAGGACTTCGAGCGTGCGGGCCTGCGGCCCTTCGGCGAGGAATGGACGGCGGTGGATGCGCTGCGCGGCAACCCCGTCCAGGTGCAAACCGGTGAGCAGCAACTGCGCGGCACGGCCCGCGGCATCGATGCGAGCGGGGCGCTGCTGGTCGAGACCGCCCAAGGCCTGCAGCGCCTGGTCGCGGGCGATGTGACCGTGAGGCCGGAGCGGTGAGCGTACTGCTCGTCGACATCGGCAACACGCGTATCAAATGGGCGCTGTGGCACGCGGGACGCCTCGGCACCCAGCGCGCGCGGCCCCTTGCGGGCTGGAGCGTCCGCGATCTTGAGCGCCGCGTGCTCGCCGATGCCCGCCTGCGGCACTGCTCGCGCGTGCTGGTGGCGAGCGTCGGCCGCGAGCATCTCGCCGCGCAGCTCGCGCGGGCCACGCGGCGCATCCTTGGCCTGACGCCGGAGCTCGCGTGCAGCGTGCGCCGGGCGGCGGGCATTACCACCTGCTATGTCGACCCGTGGCGGCTGGGCGTGGATCGCCTTCTGGGGGCGATCGCCGCTCATCAGCGCGCGGGGGCCCGTCCGGTGTGCGCGGCGAGCATCGGCACGGCCGTGACGCTGGACCTGATCGATGCCTCCGGCGTGCATCGGGGGGGCGCGATAGCGCCGGGGCCGGAGTTGATGGTGCGAAGTCTCCTGCAGAGCACCGAGGGCATCGCGCGTCGCGCGCGCCAGCCTCGCAGCTCGGCGACTCGCGGCCTCTTTGCACGCAGCACGCGCGTTGCGATCGAGCAGGGCGCGCGCTTTGCCGTGGCCGCGCTCATCGAGCGGGGGCTGCAGGAGGCGCGGCAGGATTCGGGGCAGCTGCCGCTGCTGCTGCTCACGGGAGGCGCCGCCCCGCTCATCGCGCCGTACCTGCGGCCACGCCACGTGCACGTGCCCGATCTGGTGCTGCGCGGCCTTGCGCTGTATGGCGGCCTCACGCTGCGCGAGTGATAGTAGAATCGCGCCCGAGAATCCGTGAGTCCCGGTGACCGGTGAGCCTACGCGCGCTCTTTTTCCTGCTGCTGCTCGCGAACCTGGCGTTCCTCGCCTGGGCACACCTGATCGATGTGCCCGCGGATGCGCCCCGAGTCGACTCGACGAGCCACCTGCCACGATTGCGCCTGGCGGACGAGGCGCAGGCCGAGGCTCAAAGCTCGGCATCCGTGACACACCCGCTGCTCGCTCGCGGGGCCTCCTCTCCTGCGGACGCTGCCGCACCCACGCCGCGCTCATCCGTCACCCCAGCCCCGCAGGCCTCGTCCAGCGCTGCGCCAGCATCGGCCGCGGCGGGGTCACTCGGAACGAGCGCATCCGGGGTGAGCCCTCCGGCGGCTGCACCTCCGGGGCTCGCGGCCGCCTCCTCTGGCGGCACCACATCCGGAACCGCCGGCGCCGTGGCAGGCGCCGCCCCGCGATGCATTACCGTCGGTCCGTTCGCTGATGCCCAGCAGGCGACCGAGGCCGCCGACCTGCTGCGCGAACGTGGCTTTCACCCCCGACAGCACGCCGATTCCTCGACGCCCGAGCGCCGCTTCTGGGTGTATGTGAGCGGCTTCGACAGCTATGCCTCCGAGCAGCGGGCCATCACGCGCCTGCAGGCAAGCGGTATCGAGGACGCGCAGGCGATGCCCGACGCCGGCGAGGGACGTCGCGTCGCGGTGGGACTGTTCTCGGAGCGCGGCGGCGCCGAGCGCCGCGTGCGTGCCGTGCGCACGCTCGGCTTCACGGCCTCGATCGAGGAGCGCAAGCAGAGCGAGCCCGCGCATTGGGTCGACGTGGACCTCAACAGCAGCACGCAGACACTGCCCATGGATGCTCTGCTATCGCTGCAGGAGACGGCCTCGAAGCTCGAAGTGCGTGCGTGCCCGGTAGCCGGACAGGCCAACGCAGTGGGCGCCCGTAGTAGCGCGCCGCGCGGCAGGGCCAGCCTGCTTTCGAGTAAACTCGGTACCGCCGAGTAGAGACCCCGCCGCGCGGGAGCGTCGCCGCCGTAGCTCAGTTGGTAGAGCAGCCGCCTTGTAAGCGGCAGGTCATCCGTTCGATTCGGATCGGCGGCACCATT
>DATJSR010000242.1:0-3407 GCA_035504015.1 Steroidobacteraceae bacterium | reverse complement strand
CCTGGTCATGTACCTCGGCCAGATCGTCGAGCAGGGGCGCACCGCCGAGGTCTTCGCCCCGCCGTATCACCCCTACACCGAGGCGCTGCTCGCCGCGATACCCATTGCCGATCCGCGCATCAGCAAGCGTCGCGTGCGGCTTTCAGGGGAGATTGCCTCGGCGGTCGATCCACCCCCGGGCTGTCGCTTCGCAAGCCGCTGCGCCTATCGCATCGCGGGAACTTGCGAGCGCGAGCCACCGCCGCTGCGCGAGTTCGCGCCGGGCCACCGTATCGCCTGCCACCTGCCGGCAGCGCAGCTTGCGAGCATGCCGCCGATCTTCGAGGTCAAACCATGAGCCGCTTCCTGACGCTTGCCGTGTGCCAAACGGGACCCATCCCACGCGCAGCCTCGCGTGCGCAGACAGTCGCACGCCTCATCCATCTGCTCGAGCGCGCCGCCGCGCACGGCGCCGAGCTCGCCGTGTTCCCCGAGCTCGCGCTCACGAGCTTCTTTCCTCGCTGGGTGCTGCCCGATCATGAGCTCGACGCCTTCTACGAGACCCAGCTTCCGGGAGCGCAGCTGCAGCTGCTGTTTGCCGCTGCCGAGCGCCTCGGGATCGGCTTTGCACTCGGATACGCAGAGCTCGTGCGCGAGGGCAAGCAGACGCGGCGCTTCAACTCCATGGCCCTCGTCGATGAGAAGGGACGGCTGCTCGGCAAGTATCGCAAGATCCACATTCCGGGCTCCGAGGCCGCCGAGCCCGGTGTCACCACGCATCTGGAACGCCGCTACTTTGCTCCGGGAGACCTCGGCTTTCCGGTGTTTGAGTTTCGCGGCGTGCGCATCGGCATGGCATTGTGCAACGATCGGCGCTGGCCGGAGACCTATCGCATGCTCTGCCTCGGCGGCGCGCAGGTGGTGCTCATCGGCTACAATACCCCGACCGTGCTCGAGGAGGCGCCGGCGCTCGCTCACCTGCGGATGTTCCACAATCATCTGCCCATGCAGGCCGGCGCGTATCAGAACACGCTGTGGATCGCGGCCGCGGCAAAAGCCGGGCTCGAGGATGGGCAGTCGCTCATCGGCGGCTCCTGCATCATCGCCCCGACGGGCGAGATTGCCGCGCTCTGCACCAGTCTCGAGGATGAGCTGCTCGTCTATCGCGCCGATCTGGATCTGATCGAGGTGTGCCGACAGGTGAATTTCGATTTCGCGCGCTATCGGCGGCCCGAGCAATACGCCCTGATCGCCCAACGGGCCGGACCACCGTGAGCTCCTCCGGTGCTGAGCTCGACCCGGCTGCTCGGCTGCTCGACCTGGCGATCGTCGGCGGCACGGTAGTGCTGCCGAGCGGGGCGGTCAGCACCAACGTCGGCATCGCAGACGGCGTGATCGCCGCTATCGGCACCGAGCCGATGCAGGCGCGGCACAGCCTCGATGCGGCAGGCATGCTGGTGCTGCCGGGGGGCCTCGACAGCCATTGTCACCTGGACCAGCAGCCCTGGGAGGGTCGCAGCTCGGCGGATGACTTTCGCTCCGGGACGCTCTCGGCACTGTGCGGAGGCAACACCAGCATCATCCCCTTCGCCATGCAGATGCGTGGGCAGTCGCTGCGCGCCATCGTCGCCGATTATCACCAGCGTGCCCGCAAGGCGCACATCGACTACGCCTTCCACCTCGTGATCGGTGATCCCACGCGCGAGGTGCTCGAGCACGAGCTGCCCGAGCTCATCGAGCAGGGCTGCACCTCGATCAAGCTGTTCCTCACCTATGAGGGACTGAAGCTCGACGACTACGAGTTCCTGAGCGTGCTCGAGATCGCCCGGCGGCACGGGCTCATGATCATGGTGCATGCGGAGAACGATGCGTGCATCCGCTGGCTCACCGAGCGGCTACTGGCGCAGCGCAAGACGCAGCTGCGCTACCACGTTGCGGCGCATCCGGCGGTCGGCGAGCGCGAGGCCACCTATCGTGCGATCGCTCTGGCCGAGCTCATCGAAACGCCGATTCTCATCGTGCATGTGTCCTCTGCAACCGTGGTCGATGAGATCCGGCGGGCACAGGCGCGTGGTTTGCCGGTGTATGCGGAAACCTGTCCGCAGTATCTGTTCCTGTGCGCCGAGGACATCGATACCGGCGATTTGAGTGGCGCCAAGTGCGTGTGTACGCCCCCGCCTCGGGAGCGTGCCAATCAGCCGGCCATGTGGCAGGGAATCCTCGATGGCACGCTCAGCGTCTTCTCCTCGGATCATTCGCCCTTCAATTACACCGACAAGATCGCCGCTGGCGCCGACACGTGCTTTCATCGCGTTCCCAATGGCATTCCCGGTATCGAGACTCGCCTGCCGCTGCTCTTCTCGGCGGCCTGTCACGATGGCAGGCTGAGCCTCGAGCGATTCGTCGAGATCACGACCACGATCCCCGCGCGACTGTACGGCCTCTACCCCAGAAAGGGCGTGATTGCGGTGGGCTCCGACGCAGACCTTGCGATCTGGGATCCGCACCAGCGCCGGGTGATCCGCAACGAGCTGCTGCATCACGCGGTGGATTACACCCCTTATGAGGGCATGAGCGTGCAGGGCTGGCCCATCACGACGATCTCGCGCGGGGAGATCGTGTTCGCAGACGGGCAGCCGCTCTCCAGTGCCGGACGCGGCCGCTTCCTGCCCTGTCAGCGCCCGTTCGCGGCCCGTGCGCAGCCCGGAGCGCACCTCAGCGGCTGAGCCGAGCGGCACGCCGCAACTGCAGTCACTCCCGGAGGTCGTCATGGATCTAGGCATCAGCGGATGTGCGGCGGTGGTGACCGGTGCCTCGCGAGGGCTCGGCCGCGCCATTGCGCTCGCGCTCGCGCACGAAGGGGTGCGCGTCACTGCCGTGGCCCGGCAGCAGGACAGGCTCGAGGCGCTCACGCGCGAGCCCGTGCCGAGTGGCCCCGGCGCCATCAGCGCCCGCGCCGTCGATCTCGCCGATGCGGCAGCGCTCGAGGGCATGCGCGAGCTCGTCTCGAGCGCGCAGATCCTGGTCATCAACACCGGAGGGCCGCCGCCCGGCGCCGCGGCCGATATCAGCGATGCGCTGTGGGTGCGCCAGTTCGAGTCACTGTTTCTGAGCGCCGTGCGGCTCGCGCGCTTTGCGCTGCCGGGAATGCGTGCCCGCTCCTTCGGGCGCATCATTCTCGTCGTCTCCTCGGGCATCGTGCAGCCGATTCCCAACCTCGCCATCTCCAACGCGCTGCGGCTCGCACTCGTCGGCTGGGCCAAGACACTCGCCTCGGAGGTGGCCGCGGCCGGCATCACGGTCAACTGCATCGCCCCGGGTCGCATCGCCACGGACCGGGTCGCCGAGATCGATCGCCTCGCTGCCGAGCGGCAAGGCATGAGCCTCGAGGAGGTGCAGCGCCAATCCCGGCTCAGCATCCCCGCCGC
>DATJSR010000241.1:0-2279 GCA_035504015.1 Steroidobacteraceae bacterium | reverse complement strand
CGCCGAAGCTGTGCCGATAATGCTCGACGTGATCGTAGGCGTGCCACAGCGCGCGCCGCAGCCGCTCGAGCTGCAGAGCCCGCAGCTCCTCGAGGCTCGCCCGCTCGATGGGCTCGAGCACCTCCTCGGTCGGGCTCACTGTCTATGCCAGCCGTGCATCCGGATGAGACTCGAAAAACTCCTGCAACGAGGCGACGCCGCGGCGCTTCGCCTCGAACAGGCTCTCCAGATGCTCGCGCGAGTTGATCAGACCGCGTGCACGCAGCACGCCGTGCTCATCGATGATGGCGGCAAACGGCAGACGATCCACCTGGAAAGCCATGCCGAGGGGCGCTGAGATCACGTAGCTGAAGTCCTTCAAGCCCTGTGCGGCGATGAAGCGACGCTGCTCGTCCTCGGCACCATCGCTGGCGAGGACGATGTCGAGCCAGGCCGCCTCGCTCAGTCGGCTGCTCTTGAGCACCGGCAGCAGCGCCTTGCACACCGGGCAGGTGGGCGAGACGAACACCAGCAAGGTGCTCTTCTGGGCCGCGGCGTCGCCACCGATCGTGCGCGCATGGCCGCCCAGGTCGATCACCTGCACGAGCGGTGCAGGCTCGCCCACCTTGAGCCCGCGCTTGAGCATCAAGGCGCCCACCGGGGTGATGCGCTCGTGCAGCACACCGATCTGACGCACCAGCGCGAGGACGACGGCGGCCAGGGCGATCAGCAACACCCACAGCACCACGTTCGATACGAGCAGGGCAGTGACCATCGCGTTCACCGCGCGCGCCGTCGCGGCAGACGCTGCGCGGACTCCGCCAGGCCCTCGAAGGCGATATAGAGCAGTGCCAGCGTGGCAGCGCCGCAGAGGATCGTCCAGCCGTCCACCCAATCAAGGCTGCGCGCGCGCACCGGCACGAGTCCCACGAGGAGCGAGGCGAGCGCGAGCACCGCGTTGCGCCCCAGGAGCGCCGCGGAGATCTGCTTGCGCCGCCCGAAGGCGAGGCAACCGCAGTCCAGCTGGCGCCGTCCGCGGCGCAGATTGATGCCGATCGCCGCGGCGTACACGGCGAGGGTGACGGCGCCGGCGCAGCCCGCATAGGCTCGCGAACGCTCGAAGATGAGCCCCGCGGCAAGCGCCAGCTCGAGGAGCGGCAGCAACCAGCTCGCCGCGCCGATCAATCCCTGCGGCAGCAGAGCGTACGCGCTGAGTGAGCCGGCAAACTGCCGGTGGCGCCACAGCTTGTGCAGCCCGGCAGCAAGCCACAGCGCGAGGAGCGCGAGCAGCAGGATCGCTGCCGGAACCGGATCGTCGTGCCACATCTTTCGCGCCTCAGCCTCGAGCCGGGGGCTGCAGGATACGCCGCCTGTCCCTGCTCGCGCGGGTGGTGGAGGAGTCGGCGAGGTAACGGCTCATCGTGGTCTGCCCCTGCGGCAAGGCAAAGCCATAGTTTACTTCGGCACAGCCACCGAAGGGCTGTGAGGGCTCGCCGCGCGCGGACACGCCGCGCCCCTTAGGCGCGATCGAGCCCGCGCGGGCTGGGCTCGTGCGAGCGCCCGCGCGCCAGAGCGATGCACTCACCATCGATCGAGTGCACCTCGATGTCGTAGATACCCGTGCGTCGCCCGCGCGAGCGCTCCTGTGCCGTGGCGATGAGCTCGGCGCCCTGGCGCGCAGGACGCAGAAACTCGATGCTCACCGCGGCGGCGACGGTCACCGGCCGGCCCGCATTGCAGGCAAAGGCGAAGGCGCTGTCGGCGAGACAGAAGATGAAGCCGCCGTGGCAGATGCGATGGCCGTTCAGCATGTCGTCGCGCACCTGCATCTGCAGGCGCGCGAAGCCCGTGCGCACCTCGAGCAGGCGCATGCCGAGCCCCTGCGATGCGCGATCCGCGGCGTAGAGCTCACACGCATCGGCGGGGATGGCCGCGGAGTTTGCCGCCGGATTGGGCGTTGGTTGTGTCGAGTCAGGCGCGCGTGCCATGGGCGTGCGGAGTCGGGCCTGGCCCGCTACTGTGCGCCGGCGCCGCAGCCGGCCATGCGCCCAAGCAGCAGGCTCTTCTCGCGCTCGTTGTGCGCAAGTGATGCCGCGCGAGCAAACTCCGCGCGCGCCTCCTCGTAGCGGCCGAGCCTCTCGAGCAGGTCGCCGCGCACGCTGGGCAGCAGATGATAGCTCTCGAGGCGCGCCTCGCCTTGCAGAGCATCGACGAGCTCGAGCGCCGGCGCGGGCCCGTAGGCCATGGACACCGCGACCGCGCGGTTGAGCCGCACGATGGGCGATGGGGCGAGCTGCGCA
>DATJSR010000240.1:0-3629 GCA_035504015.1 Steroidobacteraceae bacterium | reverse complement strand
CTGATAGAACGAATGCTGCCCGTTCGTGCCCGGCTCGCCCCAGTAGACCGCACCGGTGTCGTAGTCGACCCGCCGCCCATCGAGTGTGACGTGCTTGCCGTTGCTCTCCATCGTGAGCTGCTGCAGGTAGGCCGGAAAGCGCTTGAGATACTGCTCGTAGGGCAGCACCGCGACCGTCTGCGCGTCGAAGAAATCGTTGTACCACAGGCCGATGAGGCCCATCAGTACCGGCAGATTGCGCGCGAAGGGGGCGGTGCGAAAGTGCTCGTCCATCTCGTGAAAGCCCGCCAGCATCTCGCCAAAGCGCTCCGGGCCGATCGCGATCATGGTGGACAGACCGATCGCCGAGTCCATGGAGTAGCGCCCACCGACCCAGTCCCAGAAGCCGAACATGTTGGCGGTGTCGATGCCGAACTTCGCCACCTCCTCGGCGTTGGTCGACACGGCCACGAAATGGCGCGCCACCGCCGCCGCATCCCCGCCCAGGCCATGCAGCAGCCACGCGCGCGCCGTGTGCGCGTTGGTCATGGTCTCGAGCGTGGTGAAGGTCTTCGAGGAAACGATGAACAGCGTCTCTGCCGGATCGCAGTCGCGCACCGCTTCCACGAAATCGGTGGCATCGACGTTCGAGACGAAGCGGCAATCGAGCGCGCGGTCGCTGTAGTAGCGCAGCGCCTCGTAGGCCATGACCGGCCCCAGGTCCGAGCCGCCGATGCCGATGTTGATCACGCGGCGAATGCGCTTGCCGGTGTGCCCGTGCCACTCGCCGCTGCGAATGCGCCGGCAGAAGGCGCTCATCTTGTCGAGCACCGCGTGCACCTGCGGCACCACGTTCTCACCATTGACCTCGATGCTGGCGCTGCGCGGGGCGCGCAGCGCGACATGCAGCACCGAGCGCTTCTCGGAGACGTTGATCGGCTCGCCGCGGAACATCGCATCGATGCGCTCCCGCAGCCCGCTCTCTGCGGCGAGCTGCAGCAGCAGTTGCAGCGTCTGGTCCGTGATGCGGTTCTTGGAATAGTCGAGGTAGATGCCGGCTGCCTCGAGCGTGAGCCGCTCGCCGCGGCGCGCATCCTGCGCGAACAGCTCGCGCAGCGTCGCCGCTGCGAGCCGCTGCTGATGCGAGCGAAGCGCAGCCCAGGCCGGGCGCGCGGTAAGGGGGGCAATCCGATCGGTCATCGCGGCAGCTCCTGGTCGAATGTCTCAGCCGGCCTTCGCCAGCGCGGCACCTTTGCTGCTCACCACCTTGAGCAGGTCCTCCCACGACTTGACGAAGGATGCCGCACCCTCGTCCTGAAGGCGCGCGGCGAGCGCCGCCAGGTCGATGCCGGCGCGCTCGAACTCAGCGAGCACGCGGTCGCAGTCGCCACCGTCGCTCGGGATCACATCGGCCACCTCGCCGTGATCGGCAAAGGCTTTGAGGGTGCCCTCGGGCACGGTGTTGACCGTGAGCGGCGCCACGAGCGCTTTCACATAGAGGATGTCGGACGCTTTGGGATCCTTGGTGCCGGTGCTGGCGAAGAGCAGCCGCTGGGCACGCGCCCCTTCGTTGAAGACACGCAGCCAGCGCTCGGAGGCGATGAGCTCGGCGTAGAGCTTGTAGGCGCGTTGCCCGATGGCGATGCCGAGGCGGTTGACGAGGGCTGCCGGCACCTTGCTCGCCACCGCCACGTCCCAGCGGCTGAGAAAGAGCGAGGCGACGGAGCCGACCTGCGGATTGAGGCCCGCCTCGATGCGCCGCTCGATGCCGCGCAGGTAGGCCTCCGCCGCACGCACGTACTGCTCGGGCGAGAACAGCAGCGTGACGTTGACCGGCACGCCGGCGAAGATCGACTCCTCGATGGCGCCGAGGCCCTCGGCGGTACCGGGGATCTTGATGAAGAGATTGGGTCGCGCGGCGCGCTGGTGCAGCTCCTTGGCGACCGTGCGCGTGCCCTGGGCATCGTGCGCGAGTGTAGGCGACACCTCGAGCGACACCCAGCCGTCGACACCCGCCGTGCGCTCGTGGATCGGGCGAAACAGGTCCGCGGCGCGCGTGATGTCCTCGAGCGCCACCTGGAAGAAGAGCTTCTCCCCGGCGAGCCCCTTGCGTGCGTGTGCCCGGATCGACTCATCGTAGGAGGAGCCCTTGTTCATCGCCTGATCGAAGATGGTCGGATTGGAGGTGAGTCCGGTCACCGACCACTCGCGGATGTAGCGCGCGAGCGTGCCGCTGTCGAGCAGGTCGCGCGTGATGTTGTCGAGCCAGAGAGACTGCCCTTTGGAATGCAGGATCTGTGTGGGGTTCATGCTGTCCTCAACGATTGGGTGACGATCTCTTGGGCCTCCGCCACGAGGGCGGCGAGGTGCCGCTCGTCGCGAAAGCTCTCGGCGTAGATCTTGTAGAGATTCTCCGTGCCGGAGGGGCGCGCCGCGAACCAGCCGCTCTCGGCCACGACCTTGAGTCCGCCGATGGGGGCATCGTTGCCGGGGGCGCGCGTGAGCTTGGCGCGGATCGGCTCACCCGCAAGGGTCGCCGCCCGCACCGACTCTGCGGAGAGCTTGCCAAGGCGCGCCTTCTGCTCCGGGGTCGCCGGCGCATCGATGCGCGTGTAGCACGGAGTGCCGAAGCGTGCGGTAAGGTCTCGGTAGTGCTGACCGGGATCCTTGCCGGTGCGCGCGGTGATCTCCGCCGCGAGCAATCCGAGGATCAGCCCGTCCTTGTCCGTGGTCCACACGCCCCCATCGAGGCGCAGGAAGCTCGCCCCGGCACTCTCCTCGCCGCCGAAGCACACCGAGCGATCGAGCAGCCCGGGGGCGAACCATTTGAAGCCGACGGGGACCTCGAGGAGCTTGCGGCCCGCGCCGTGCACGACCCGGTCGATGAGACTGCTCGAGACGAGGGTCTTGCCGATCTGCGCGGCGGCGTCCCAGCGGGGACGATGCTGCAACAGGTAGTCGATCGCGACGGCGAGATAATGATTGGGGTTCATCAGCCCGGCAGTGGGTGTCACGATGCCGTGGCGATCGGCGTCGGTATCGTTCGCGAAGGCGACCCGATAGCGATCCTTGATCTCGACCAGGCGCGCCATGGCGTAGGGACTCGAGCAGTCCATGCGAATCTTGCCATCGTGGTCGACGGTCATGAACGCGAAGGTCGGATCCACTCGCGGATTCACCACATCGAGCTGCAGTCCGTAGATCTCGTTGATCGGCTGCCAGTAATGCACGGCGGCGCCCCCGAGCGGATCGACGCCGATCGAGAGCTGCGCCGCGCGGATCGCCTCCATGTCGATCACCTCGCGCAGGTCCTCGACATAAGGCCTGATGAGGTCGCGCTGATGGGTGGTGGGTGCGCGCAGCGCCGCCGTGAGCGGCACGCGCTTGACGGCATCGTTGCCGGCGCGCAGCAGCGCATTGGCGCGCTGCTGAATCCACCCCGTCACGTCCGTTTCGGCCGGCCCGCCATTCGGCGGGTTGTACTTGAAGCCGCCATCCTCGGGAGGGTTGTGCGAGGGCGTCACCACGATGCCGTCGGCAAGGCCCTTGGTACGGCCGCGGTTGTAGGTGAGGATGGCGTGCGAGATCGAAGGCGTCGGGGTGAAGTCGTCGTTGCTCTGGATCACGGTCTCCACCGCATTCGCCGCCAG
>DATJSR010000239.1:0-16469 GCA_035504015.1 Steroidobacteraceae bacterium | reverse complement strand
GCCGCCTATGCGGCGAGCCACCCGCACGTGGCCTGGATTCAGGGCGAGGCCTGGAGCTACGGCTATCCCGACCTGCCCGGCGGGCAGTTCCATCGCGAGCTGCTCGATCGCATCGTGCCCGATCGGCCGGTGTTCCTCGATTCCTCGATGGCGCATGCCGCCTGGGCCAACTCGCGAGCGCTCGCGCTCGCCGGAATCACTCGCGACACGCCCGATCCGCCGGGCGGTGTCATCGTGCGCGATGCCCGCGGGGAGCCCACCGGCTGGCTCAAGGAGGCATCCGCCATGGCGCTGGTGAGCCGGCACATCCCGCCGCCGACGAGCGCCGAGCGGCGCGCCGCGCTCCTCGCAGCGCTGCAGGAGGCGAGCCGGCTCGGGATCACCCGGCTCGACAGCGCCGGCTTCGATTTCGACGCCCTGCCCACGCTCGCCGCCCTCGAGCGCGCGGGCGAGCTCAGCGCTCGCATCGAGGTGGCCGATGTGATCGAGCCGCCCGGGATCACCCGAGAGCAGCTGCGCGCGCTCGAGGCAGCCCGTGCGCGCTATCACGATGACCTGCTCAGTGTCGTCGCCGTCAAATTCTTCCTGGACGGCGTCATCGAATCGCACACCGCCTATCTGCCCGCCGGATACGCCGATGATCCGCGGCAGCGGGGCTTGCGCTTCTGGGACCCGCCCGCCTACGAGGCCGCGGTGCGCACCGCGGCCGAGCACGGCTTCCAGGTCTACACGCACGCGATCGGCGATGGGGCCATCAAGCTCGCGCTCGATGCCTATGCGCAGGCAAACACCGCGACCGCCGGCAAGCCGCCGCTGCGTCATCGGATCGAGCATCTCGAGGCGCCCGATCCGCAGGACCTGCCGCGTCTCGGGGAGCTCGGCGTCATCGCCAGCATGCAGCCCGCGATGATCTATCCACGCGATCAGTGGCAGGGCATGGAGGGCCTGTGGCAGAGGTACGCGGGCGAGCGCTTCCTCGCTACCGCCTTTGCGCTGCACACGGTGCTGCAGGACCACGCTGTGCTCGCCTTCGGCACCGACTGGCCGGTCGTCGATCTCAATCCGCTCTTCGGCCTGCGTAACGCCGTGTTGCGCCAGAGCCTCGACCATCGGCCGCCGGGAGGCTACGTGCCCGCCGAGCGCATCAGCCTGTCGCAGGCGCTGCGCGCCTATACCCTCGATGCCGCCTTCGCCAGCCACCGCGAGCAAGCCGAGGGCAGTCTGGTGGCGGGCAAGCTCGCCGACTTCATCATTCTCTCGCGCAACATCGTCGAGTCCGACCCGGATCGGATGCTCGAGGCGCACGTGCTCGAGACGGTGCTCGGCGGCCGCGTGGTCTATCGCGCCGCGCCGGCGCCTTGAGATTTCAGAGCCCCGCGCAGGCGCCCCTAGAGCACCTTGCCCATGCGCACGAGGGGCACCCGGACGCCGCCCACCTCGGAGCCGGTGCGCTCGATCTCGCGATAGCCGCAGGCGCGATAGAGCGGCTCGCCCGGCAGGGTGGCCATGAGCTCGACACGGGCAAAGCCGGCGCTGCGTGCCGCCTCCTCGCACAGCGCGAGGATGCGTCGCCCGATCCCGCGTCGCGTGTAGCGCGGATCGGTGTACATGGCGCGCACGCGCGCCGCATCGTGCGCCGGATCGAGCAGTGTGGCATCGCGCAGCGGCGCGCTGTGATCGCCGCCATAGAGCGTGGCGCGGCGGCTCCAGCCACCGCAGCCGAGCAGCTGCCCGTCCTGCTCGATGACGAAGTAGGTGCCATCGAGAATCAGCTGCGTGTCGAGCCCCATGATGGCGAAGCTCGCCTCGACCTGGCGCGGATCGAGAAAGCCATCCATCAGCTTGCCGATGGATGCCTGCATGAGCTCGCGCAGCCGCGGCACGTCCTCAATGCGGGCGAGACGGCTGGTGAGCACAAGCTCCGCGCTCACGCCCACAGCGCTCCCGAGGCAGCCATCGCGTGCCTTTCAGCCGTTGTCGCGGGCCTGGGCGCGGGCCGCGGCCGGGCGCGACACCACGCGCTGCGCATAGTCATCGATCACCTGCGACTTCGCCAGCAGCGGGCTGTTTGCAAACAGCGCGAAACTCGTGCCGTAGAGCACGTCGGCGGCGCTGAAGCGCTCGCCGAGCAGATACGGGCCGCTCGCGAGCTGGCGCATGATCACCGGCATCACCTCCTCGACCGGCACCCAGCCCGCCGTGCCGACCGGCACGTCGTACTTCATGAACTTGGAGACGAAGGCAGGCTCGAGGACGCCCGCGTAGTAGGCGAGCCAGGACAGATAGGCACCGCGCTGCGGCTCGCCCGGCAGAGGCCCCAGGTGATTCTTGGGGAACTTGTCGGTGAGGTAGAGCGCGACCGCTGCCGACTCGAACACGATGCCACCGTCGTCGGAGATCGCCGGCACCTTGCCGTGCGGATGCGGGTTGGCCGGATCGATCTGACCGCTGCCATCGCGCGTGCGCGTCGTCACGAGCCTGATCTGGTAGGGCGCCTCGAGCTCCTCGAGCAGAAAGATGAAGCGCGATGAGCGCGTCCTGGGGCGGTGAAACAGGGTGATCATCGCAGCGGGCCTCATGGGGTGGCGGGCAGGCCTCATCGTGCCACGAATCGCGCCGCTGTCGCACGGCGCGCCGCGAGTCGTGTAAGGTCGGGTCGGGGGCATCGCGTCGAACCACGCGCACAGGAACCCAGTGAGATACACCCTGCGCCAGCTCGAGTACTTCGTCGCGGCCGGGGAAACCGGCAGCATCACCCTCGCCTCCGAGCGCGCGAGCATCTCGCAGCCGGCGATCTCGGCGGCGATCGCGCATCTCGAGCGCGAGCTCGCAGCGCAGCTGTTCGTGCGTCACCACGCGCAGGGACTCTCGCTCACGCCCGCGGGGCGCAACCTGCTGCGCGAGGCGAAGCAGCTGCTGCGCCAGGCGGCGGCGCTGTACTCGAGCACCGCCGAGGAGGGCCGGTTGCGCGGCGCGCTCAGCGTGGGCTGCCTGGTGACGCTCGCTCCGATGGTGATGCCGGAGCTGTGCTATTCGTTCATGAAGGCGCATCCGGGCACCGAGATCCACCAGCTCGACGATCACCAGGAGGGGCTGCTCGAGAGGCTGCGGCGCGCCGAGATCGACGTGGCCGTCACCTACGATCTACAGGTGAGCACGGACGTGAGCTTCGAGCGGCTGGCGAGCCTGTCGCCGTACGTGCTGTGCGGGGCGAGCGATCCGCTGCACCGTCGCCGCACCGTGAGCCTCGAGCTGCTCGCCGAGCAGCCGATGATCCTGCTCGACCTGCCGATCAGTCGGGAGTACTTCCTCGGCATGTTTCGGGCGCGCCGGCTCGAGCCCCGCGTGTTCTGGCGCTCGCCGCACCAGGAAGTGGTGCGCACGATGGTGGCGAACGGCTACGGCTACGCGCTTTTCAATGCCCGCCCGCGTGCCGCCGTCGCGCTCGATGGACGCCGGCTCCACGAGGTCGCCCTCGAGGGTGAGCAACCGGCAGCCGTGCTCGGCATGGCAACGCTTGCGCAGCTGCGGCCCTCGCGGCTCTCGAGCGCGTTCGCGGCGCACTGCCGCGAGCTCATCTCCGACCGGCACATCCCGGGGATGCGGCCGCCCGGTGCGGCCAAGCGCGGCACGCGGGGCTAGAACACCTTGCCGCAGCGGGCGAGCACCTCGCGCAGATCGCGGATCGCCGGGAATACCTCGTTGTTCCAGTCCGCGCCCTGGGCATCGTAGGCGCGCTGCTCGTACTCGACGATGTCCTTGTCCTCGCGAAAGATGTTCTCGGTGAACCAGGTGAAGAAGGGCCACACCAGATGAATGAGCCCGGGAATCGGCGGCTTCTTCACTGATAGAAAGCCGAAGGTGCGATTGGTACGCTGCTCGGCATCGAGCGGTGTGTAGCACAGCCACACATCGAGCACCGGATCCTGGGTCTCGTGGATGTCACGGCCTACCCACACCCTCAAGCTCTGGCTCGGGTAGTCGGTGCGGATGCGCATGTGATCGGTGAAGTCCTTGCGCTTGCTGTCCGGGCGCTTGCGCGCCAACTTGACGATCACCTGCTCACCCATCGAGGAGGAGCCGCCGGTGCGGGCGAAGCTGTACTCCACCTGCGCCCAGTGATCCCCGTGCGCGCGACCCAGGCACTGTGCCTTGATCGAGCCCATCTGCTTGCGGTGCATGAACTGGTGGTTCATGTCGAAGAGATTCTCGTGCATGAAGGTGTAGTGGCAGGCGACCTCGCGGTTGAGACGTCGCGTCTTGTAGTCGCGGCGGCTGGCCGAGCCGAGCGTGCCGGGCCGGCGCTCCTCGGCAAGGGCAGGATCACCGGGAAAGACGAAGATCAGGCCCTCGATCTCACAGGCCGGAAAGCTGCGCACGCCGTTCGGCAGACGCTCTTTGCCGAGGTAGGGCACATCGACGCAGCGGCCACGGCAGTCGTACTTCCAGCCGTGATAGTGGCATTTGAGCTCGTCCCCGCTCACCACGCCCAGGTGCAGCGGCACCTGGCGATGTGCACAGCGGTCCTCGAGCGCGAACACCCGTCCGCTGGTGCCGCGATAGAGCACCACCGGCTCCCCCGCGAAGCGTCGGCCCAGCGTGCGCCCCGTGCGCAGCTCGTCCGACCAGGCGAGCGGATACCAGAAATCCGGGTGGGCGCCGACCCGGCGCAGATCGACGTCGTTACGCGAATTGGCGGTCGGCTCGATGACTGCGCTCGAGCTCGGATTGATCATTCGGCGGCCCCATCGACAACCCCCGGCGCCGCAGAGTACATCGTCTGTCGGGCGGACGCTTGCGATTCGCGCGTCCCTGAGATCCGCGCCACCAGCCCGAGGGGGCCGCTTGCAGTCGAAGGAGTGCGATGAAGGAGGTCGACGGAGAGCAGCAGGCGCGGCCGCTGACGCTCGAAGTGCCGGGCCAGGAGCCGTTGGCAGCGCTGCTGCACCTGCCCAGCACCGCCCGGGCGCTGTACCTGCTCGCCCCGGGTGCCGGTGCCGGCATGGCGCATCCGTTCCTGCGGCGCATGGCGCAAGGGCTCGCGGCGCGCGGGGTCGGAGTGTTGCTTTATCAATTCCCCTATATGCAGCGCCGTAGCCGCAGGCCCGATCCTGCCCCGCTCTGCCACGCCACCGTGCGCTCGGCCGTGGCGGCGGCCCGGCAGGCGGCACCGGGCCTGCCGCTCATCGCCGGCGGCAAATCATTCGGCGGGCGGATGAGCTCGCAGGCACAGGCGCAGGCGGCATTGCCTGGCGTCGTAGGTCTCGCCTTCCTCGGCTTCCCCCTGCACCCCGCCGGGCGCCCGGGCACGGAGCGAGCGCAGCATCTCTCCAGGGTGAGCGTGCCGATGCTGTTCTTGCAGGGCACGCGCGATGAGCTGGCGGAGCGGGCGCTGCTGCAGCCGGTGGTGCAGGGCCTCGGCGCGCAGGCGCGCCTCGCCTGGCTCCAGCACGCCGATCATGCCTTTCGCGCCCCCGCGCGCAGCGGCCGCCGCGACGAGGACATCGAGCGAGAACTGCTCGATGTCCTCGCCGCCTGGATCGCAGAGCAGTGCGCGAGGGACGGCTGAGCTTGCGCTACTTGGACGCCACGCGCAGCGGCATCACGTCGCGCAACAGCTTGGCATTGTCCTCGTGCGGGTTGTTGATGTTGCCGCTCAGGATCTGATCGGTCGAGACTTTCTGGCCGTAGTACCGCTCATCGGCCTTCTCGTCGCGCCGGATGTCATTGACGGCGATCGCCGCGCCGCCGAAGACACCCTCGGTCCCCGACCACAGCACCACATCGCCCTCGCCGATGCCCCGCTCACCTTCGGCGGAGTACTTCACGACGGTGAGCCCGGCATTGCCGTTGAGCGACCACCTGCTCTTGTGCATCTCGAAGGCATCGACCGCCTTCTCGTTCATCAGCAGCAGACAGACCGGGCCTGCCGCACCGCCCGCCTGCAGACCGATGCTGGCCCCGCCGACGCGGTAGAAGGCCGGGTTGCTCCACTGCCCATCGTGCTGCAGGAGCAGCACTCCGGTGCCTCCGGCGCCACCCACCAGCGCCGCGGCTTCGACATAATGTGGTATGACCAGGATCCCTCGGGCCCGCTGCAGCAGCTGCGCCGCATGCGCATCGCGCTTCATCTTGCCGACCGCGAGCACGGCATCATCCACCAGAATCTCCGGACCATAGGTGGCCCGTCGAGACATGTGATGATGTTGCGGTGCAGCGCTCTCGCTGGTGCTGCTCGAGCTCTCGTCGCTCTGGGCGAAAGCCGCCCCGCTGAGTGCGGCGGCCACGAACAGGGAAATTGCGACCAAGCTGCGCCGTTTCATACTGGTCTCCTCGAAGCTGCCTACGGGCGAGCTAAATGCCTGGGCCATGATTCGGGTTCCGAGGATGAGGACTGCCTGTGGGACGAAAGCTCGATCTGAGCCGCTATTCGGTGCTGGAGCTGGTCCAGCGCATCCAGTCGCGGCAGGTCGCGCCGGGCTGCGGCGCCGCGGCTGCCGTGACGCTGGCGCTGAGCGCCGCGTGCGCGGGCAAAGCCGTGGCCGTCACGCTCAAGCACCGCCCTTCGGCGACTGCCCTGCGCCGCGCGAGAGTGCGGTTGCGCGGCATCGCGCGGCGCGCGCTTGCCGGTGCTGAGCGGGATGCGGAGTCCTTCGTTGGCTTCGTGCGCGCCAGGGACGGCACCAGCGCACGCCGTCTGCTGCACGCAGGTGAGAGCCTCACGGCGGCAGCGCGAGAATTGCTGGGCGTGCTCGGCTCGATCGAACCGCGCGTGCTCAGGCGCGTGAGCGCCGATGTGAGCGCGGCCCGCGCGCTTTGCGCAGCCGCGCTCGAGATCGAGCGCACTAACCTTGCGGAGAACCGCGAGGCGCTGGCGGCCTCCCCGCGTGCGGTGCCTGCGCGGTCACCGGGCGGGCCCCGCTCTGCTGCGCCTGCTGCAGCAAGGCGGCGCAGTCGACGTTCTTCGCCAGCTTCGGATCGATGAAGGCGAGCACGGCGGCAAGCGGTGGCAGCAGCACCCCCAATGCCACCGTGGCACCGGCCTTGACCAGAGCGCCCTTCGAGAGAGTGACTTTCGGGTCCCGCAGCGTTCCGCGCACCTGTATGGGAGCCTGCACGTGCAGCAGTCGCACGTGCTTGGGGCGCCCGCGCAGCGTCAGATCGAGGCTCCCGTCATCGAGGTCGAGGGTGCCCGCGCCGCTGATCAGCACCGGATCGGTATCGATCACCAGATCCTGCACGTGCACGATGCCAGCGGATGCCTCGAGCTTGGCGACGCCACAGCGCACGCCAACATCCTTGCGGTTACCGGTGATGAGCAGACCGAGTCCGCGCAGCAGGTCGAGTCCGAGAAGCTCGCTCAGCGATGCGCGCATCTCGCCCCGCGGCATGACCACGCTCAACGTGCCCTGAGCATCGGCGGCGAGCGCGCGCGCCGTATTGCCGCGCCCGCTCAGCAGCAGCCGCGCTTGTACCGAGCCATCGAGGGCCGGGGGGCCGGGCTTGCGCATCGGCAGCAGCAGGCCGACGGAGGCATCGCGGGCCCGCAGCTCGAGGCTCACCCGCGCCGGACTCTCGCGCGCATCGAGTCGCCCATACCCTTCGATGTGGCCGCTGCCCGCAAGCTCGGCGGCGAGCTCGGGCACCAGCAGCAGGCCGGCATCGATACGCAGCCGCGCTGCGACCGCGCGCAGGGTAAGGGGCCCGAGCTCGAGCTGCTGTGCATGCAAGCTCCACTGCGAGTCGTTGCGACGCAAAGCCGCAAGCGGCAGCGGTGTCGCGGGCAGCCAGGCGTTTGCGGGGGCGCTCGTCGCGCGCCCTGCATCCGCCGAGGCCTTCTCCCGCCCGGCCGCGCGCTCACCCAGATCTGCGAGGCGCAACCGCTGCGAGCTCAGCTGCACGTTGACTCGGGAATGATCTCCAAGCCACTCGGTGGTGATGTGTCCGCTCACCTCGCTCTCGCCCGAGCTCACCTGCAGCGAGCTCAGCTCGAAGTTCATTCCGCGCCGCTCGATCTCGCCCGAAAGTCGATACGCGCCGGTATTGGGCAGCTTCAGCCCGATCAGGAAGTACAGATCGCGCAGATCCTCGCCGCTCGCGCGGTAGCTGGCATCGAGCTGACGCAGATCGAAGGCCCGCAGCAAGCTGCCACGGCCACTCAGGAGCGAGCCGCTCGAGCGCGCGGCATAGGCAAAGCGATAGGGGCGGCCGGCCTGCGCGAGCGCGAGCGGCTCGCCGTTGATCGCAAGCGCCACCGGATGGGCGTTGAGCTGCCCTGTGGCCTCGATGTGCAGCAGCGGCGCAGCGGCGCCGCTCGGCGCCTCCCCGGCAGACAGCGTGCCCGTGAACTGCAGGTGCCGGCGCTCGTCATCGAGCTGCACGTGTGCGAGGGGCAGGAGCAGGCTGTGGATGAGCGGTGGCCCGCGCCCGGGCTCGATGCCCGGCGCGCGCCAGTGCCAGTTGGCGTGCCCGGCCGCATCACGCTGCAGCTGCAGGCTCACGTCGCGCAGCTCGAGCCGCCGCAGCGCGAGGGGGCGATGCCAGCGCGGCAACTCGAAGACCGCGCTCAGCGTGCCGATTCGCGCCATGGTGCCCGGGGGCGACCAGGGGGGGTTGCCGATGATCACATCGTGCGCGATGAGCCGCGGCTGCCGTGACAGCAGGTGCACCTCGATCGCGCCCGCGCGCAGCTCGCGCCCGGTGCGCGCCGCGGACCAGCGCAGCAGCGGCCCCGACAGATGGCTCGCCTCGGCGAGCGCCAGCAGGGCGACGGCGACCACGAGGCCGACCAGCAGGCCGAGGCCCCACAGCACCCCCCGCACCCAACGCCACGCTCGCTCAGCCATGGTGCAGTAACGCATGAGGCGACCGGGCGTTCGCGTATCTGCCGGCGCAGTTCTTGCTGAGGGAGCTGCCAGCACCTTGCGGAGATCGAGACATGCCGAGAGCGGAGAAGCGGGCAAAAAGTGGGCGCAACCATGCGGCAGCCGGGTTGCAGGACCTCATCGACAGCGCGGATGAGCTGCTCGAGGATCTGCAGGATCAGCAGGGAGCGGCGGTCGAGGCCTTGCGCGCCAAGGTGGGCCAGACGGTCGGTGCGGCGCGCCAGCGCCTCGAGGACCTCGCCCCCGAGATCAAAGAAGTCGCCAGCGAGTCGCTCGACAGCGCCGTGGGATTCGTGCGTCGTGATCCGTGGCGCGCCGTCGCCCTCGGGGCGCTGACGCTGCTGGCCTTCTCCCTCCTCACCCGCCTCGGCGGCGACGAGGGTTGAGGCGCAGCCGCGCGGCTCAGCCGCCGGCGGGGAACAGCCCCATGACGTAGTGACTGTCGAAGTACTCGCGGATCGCGAAGATCTTGCCGTCGCGGACCTCGATGGCCCAGGCGTAGAGATTCTCGTAGGGGCGACCGTCGGCGAGGCGGCCGTCGCTGTGGGATTCGAGAAACACCAGCGGCCCTTTCGAGGCGATGCTGTCGATGATCACCTTGGGGTCTCCGGGGCGGAAGAGTCCGCGCACGGGGGCCAGGAACTCATCGACGATTCCGCGGCGCCCCTTGTGAACGCCGGCCCCGGGCACGGCGCGCACCTGTGGGGTCCAGGTCGCCTCCTCGTGCAGCTGCTGCCGCACGGCTTCCAGATCTCCGCTGCTCAGCGTGGCGAAGAACCGCAGCACCACGCGCTCGCTGTCCGTATCCGCATTGATCGCCATGCTCGCTCCTCGATCGGCCGCGCGCCCAATAGTATCGTGTCGCTGCCGTGCCGGCAGAGAAGCACCGCGCACGGCATCCCGCGGCAGCTCAGGCGAGCGCATCATGACTCCTCCACGATACTTCCACGGCAAGGTGGTGCTCATCGCCGGCGCCTCCTCGGGCATCGGCGCCGAGCTCGCCCGCCAGCTCGGTGCCGCAGGCGCGCGGCTCGCCGTTGCGGCGCGGCGCAGCGAGCGGCTCGAGCAGCTGGCGGCGCAGATCGCAGGCGCCGGGGGCGCCCCGCCGCTCGTGCTCTCCTGCGACGTAACGCGCGATGGCGACGTGGAGCACGCCGTGGCGCGCACCCTCGAGCACTTCGGGCGGCTCGACGTAGCCATCGCCAACGCCGGCTTCGGCGTCGTGGGCAACTTCGCGCAGCTCGCGCTCGAGGACTACCGCCGCCAGTTCGAGACCAATGTGTTCGGCGTGCTGCGCACGCTGCACGCGGCACTGCCCGCGGTGCGCAGCGCCCGGGGGCGGCTGGTCATCACGGGCAGCGTCGCCGGCTGGTGCGCCACGCCCGGCTCCTCGCCCTACTCCATGAGCAAGTTCGCGCTGCGCGCGCTCGCGGATGCGATCACCCCGGAGCTCGCCATGGTCGGCGTCAAGGTGACGCTGATCAGTCCTGGATTCATCGAGAGCGAGATCCGCCGCGTCGATAATCGAGGGGTGCTGCACGGGGAGGCGCCCGAGCCGATCCCGAGCTGGCTGCTCGTGAGCCGCGAGCGCGCGGCGCGCTCGATCCTGCGGGCCATCGCGCGCGGGCGCCGCGAGGCGATCATCACCGGACACGGCAAGCTCTTCGTGGCGCTGCAGCGCCTGGCTCCCTGGATCATCCGCGCCGCGGGCAGGCGCATGGCGGCGGCCGGCGGCGGCTACCGTGAGGAGGCAGGCACCGGCTGAGCCCCCGTTGTGAGGTAGACCCGCAAACCGCCGTGTCACCGCCTCCCGACCGCATTACTATCCCGTGCGGGGCTACACTCTGCGCGGTCGACTCGCGTGGTGAAGGAGGATCGAAGCATGTCGCAAATGGGCCTGATCGTCGATGAGCTGTTCCTGAGCCATCCGCGCGCGGTCGGGGAGACTTACCTGGAGCACCAGCGACAGGCGCTGTCGTTCGGCCTGCGCATGCTCGCGGCCGGCTGCGCCTGCATCGTGCATGCGTTGCTGCCCGCGCTGTTCCTCGAGACCGGCAGCCGCGCGGTTGTCCAGCTGCACGAGCGGATGATCGTGCAGCGGCGCACGCGCATGGCTTCCCAGGTCGAATATCCCTAGCGCCGGCACCCATCGCCGCAGCGCGCCTGGGGGGCACAGATGCTGAGATCGAGCCGCACGCTCGTGTGGATTCTGCTGCTGTCGGCGGCCGCTCAGGCCCAGGCCCCTGTCGGCCGACGTTCCCGACCCCAAGGCCCCCCGCCCACCTTCACCTCGGCACAGGCCGAGCGCGGTCGAAACGCCTATCAGCGCGAGTGCGCAAGCTGCCACGGGCCGAACCTCAGTGGCGGTGATCTCGCGAGCGCGCTCAACGGCAACACCTTCAGTCAGCGCTGGGCAGGCCGCAGCGCCGATCAGCTCTTCACGTTCGTGCACACCCGCATGCCTCCCGCGCGGCCCGGCGGGCTCGGCGCCGAGACCGATGCCGCGATCGTCGCCTTCCTGCTGCAGGTGAACGGCGTGCAGCCAGGCAAGAGCGAGCTGCCGAGCACGGCCCAGGCGCTCACCGGGATGCTGATCCCGCACGGCCCGGTCGCGCCCACCCCGCCCTTCATGCCGCTCTCGCCGCTCTCGCCGCCGATCGTGCGGGTGGTGCTGCCCAATCCGCTCGATCACATCGCCCCCGTGAGCGATGCGCTGCTGCGCCAGCCACCTCCCGGGGAGTGGCTGCTGTGGCGACGGACCTACGACGATCACGGCTTCAGTCCGCTGCGCCAGATCGACCGACACAACGTGGCACGGCTGCGCATCGCCTGGGGCTGGTCGCTGCCGCAGGGCGAGAACGAGGCCACACCGCTCGTGCACGATGGCGTGCTCTTCGTGCACAGCTACGGCGATACGGTGCAGGCATTGAACGCAGCGACGGGCGATCTGCTGTGGCAGTACTCGCGAGCCCTGCCTGGCGATGCTCGGGTGAGCGTCAAGCGCAATCTCGCCCTCTACGGCGATCGACTGCTGCTGCCGACCTCCGATGCCCACGAGATCGCGCTCGATGTGCACACGGGCACGGTCATCTGGGACGTGCCGATCGCCGATTACCAGCACAACTGGCAAGTGACCGGCGGGCCGCTGGTGGCCGAGGGCAAGCTGCTGCAGGGTATCGCCGGGCAGTCCCCGGGCGGGGGTGCCATCGTCGCACTCGATGTGCGAAGCGGGCGCGAGCTGTGGCGCTTTCATACCATCCCGGCCGAGGGCGAGCCGGGGGCGAACAGCTGGAACGGGGAGCCCTCCGACAAGCGCAGCGGCGCCTCCGTGTGGACCGCGGGCAGCTACGACCCCGAGCGGCACATCGCCTACTTCGGCACCGGTAACACCTACGACACCGGCCCGCTGCTGCACCCGATCCATCGACCCGGCATCAGCAACGACGGACTGTTCACCGATTCCACGCTCGCCCTCGATGCAGGCAGCGGCAAGCTGCTGTGGTATTTCCAGCACGTGCACAACGATCAGTGGGACCTCGACTGGGCCTTCGAGCAGCAGCTGATCAGCCTGCCGGTCCGCGGCGCATCCCATGCGCTGGTCGTGACCTCCGGGAAGATGGGCATCTACGAGGCGCTCGACGCGGCGACCGGCCACTATGTGTTCTCACGCGATCTGGGCATCCAGAACGTCGTCTCCGCCATCGACCCGATGACCGGAGAGAAGCTCATCAACCCCGAGGTGATGGTGGGAGATGGCAAGCCGCACACGATCTGCCCGCATCCCGGCGGCGGTCGCAACTGGATCGCAGGCTCCTACGATGCCGCGACGCACGTGGTATACGTGCCGATGGTGGAGACCTGCATGGACCTGATCCCCGCGCCAGCCGGCGAGCGCGGCAATCTCTCATCCGGCGTGAACTGGTCGATCCGCCCGCGCCCCGACAGCGACGGCAAGTACGGCCGGCTCGAGGCCTTGAACCTCGAGACCCGGCAGGTGCTTTGGACGGACCGGCAGCGCGCGCCGCAGTCGACGTGCACGCTCGCAACGGCGGGCGGGATCGTGTTCGCAGGGGCGCTCGATCGCTTCCTCAGCGCCTACGATGCGCGCACGGGCGCAGTGCTCTGGCGCGTGCGTCTCAACGACGTGCCGAGCAATTGCCCGATCAGCTATAGCGTGGGCGGACGGCAGTACCTCGCCGTCGTGGTCGGCAATGGCGGCTCCATGAGCAATACCTTCTCGGTGCTGGTGCCCGAGATCCAGAATCCGCCCACTCACGGCGGCGCCGTGTGGGTATTCGAGCTGCCGGAGTCCGGCGCCGCTCCGTTGAGCGCCGCTGCGGAGAGCGCCGGCCCGTAGAGCACCTGGCCCGGCAGCGCACCGGTCATCACGCCCCGATCGATGACGGGCACGCCGTTCACCAGCACATACTGCATGCCGACCGCGAGCCGGTTGGGATCCTCGTAGGTCGCGGTATCGCGCACGGCCTCGGGGTCGAAGACCACCAGATCGGCCCACATCCCCTGTTTGACGAGCCCGCGGTCCCGCAACCCCACGCGCTGCGCGGCGAGCGCGGTGAACTTGCGGATTGCCTCGGGTAGTGTGAGCAGGTGCTCATCGTGCACGTACTTGCGCAGGATGCGCGGGAAGGCGCCATAGGCGCGCGGATGCGGACGCTCCCTGCCGAGCACGCCATCCGGGGAAGCCCCCGGCGCATCATTGTCGACCGCCACCCAGGGCTGGCGTAACACCAGATCCACATCCGGCTGCGCCATGCCGAACACGGCCACCTGGGTGCCGGCGTGGTCCTTGACCAGAAAGTCGCAGAGCGCATCGAGGGGCTTCTCGTGCCATTCGCGCGCGATCGCATCGAGACGCCGGCCCTGATACTGGCGTAATGCCGCGCTCTGCACGGCGGTGATGAGCACGTCCTGCGGGCCGGTGATCTCGAGCCACTCGTTGTCCCAGGACTCACTCGGCGTCGTCATGTCCTTCTCGATGCGCGCGCGAGTCTGCGGATCCTGCAGACGCGCAACGAGTGCATCATTGCCGCCATCGTGGGCCCACGGCGGGATGAAGGCGGAGAACGTATTCTCCCAGGCCGTGTAGGCATACGTGTCGGCAGCCACGTCGATGCCTGCGGCGCGCGCCGCCTCGATGCGCGCGATCACCTGCGCCACGTGTCCCCAGTTCGCCTTGCCTGCGGCCTTGAGGTGAAAGATCTCGACGGGAATGTGCGCCTCGCGGCCGATGCGAACCGTCTCATCGACGGAGGCCATCTCGGCATCGCCCTCGCTGCGCATGTGAGTGGCGTAGATACCGCCGTAACGCGCTGCCGACCGTGCCAGCGCGATGAGCTCCGCGGTCGACGCGTACGGGGCGGGCGTATACTCGAGCGCGCTCGACAAGCCGAGCGCGCCTTCGCGCATGCTCTGCGCCACCAGCTCCTGCATGCGCGCGAGCTCGGCCTGGGTGGCCGCACGATTGCCGTAGCCGATGACCATCTCGCGCATCGAGGTGGCACCTACATACGTTCCCAGATTGATGCCCATGCCCTGTGCGCGCAGGCGTGCGAAGTACTGCGCGAGCGTGCGCCAATCGACGCGAATGCCGTAGTGCGCGTAGGTGCGCTGGTTCTCGTGGAGCATGGCCGCGGAAAGCGGCGCCACCGATTCGCCCTCTCCGGTGATCTCGCTCGTGATCCCCTGATAGATCTTCGACGGCAGCCGCGGATCGACCAGGATCGTGAGCTCGGATTGACCGAGCATGTCGATGAAGCCGGGCGCGACGACGCTGCCGTGAGCATCGATCGTGCGCCTGGCGGAGACATTCTGCAGCCGACCGATCGCCGCGATGTGCCCCCCGCGGATCGCCACGTCCGCGGCGTACCAGGGCGATCCCGTGCCATCGATCACATGGCCGTTGCGGATGATGAGATCGTAGGGGGCGGCGCTCGCCAGCACCGGCTGCGCCGCACTCGCTGTGTCGGGCTGTGCCGCGCTCGCCGTTGCAACTGCCAGGAACGGCACCGCGGCACATGCCAGCAGGACGCGCATCAGCCGGTGCCCTCGATCACCGACCCATCGGGCGTACGGAATACGTTCGGCCGCTCGTCGCGGATCGGATGTTTGGCCGCGAGCGCCTCATCGACCTCGATGCCCCAGCCGGGACGCTCGCTGATCCAGGCATAGCCATCCTTCACCTGCAGATGGCCCTGGAAGATATCCTGCACCAGGGGCGGATAGTCGACGTGCTCGTGGATGCCGAAATTCTCGTGCGTGAGGTCGAGCGTCAGGTTC
Source organism: Steroidobacteraceae bacterium (assembly GCA_035504015.1). Classification (GTDB taxonomy): domain Bacteria; phylum Pseudomonadota; class Gammaproteobacteria; order Steroidobacterales; family Steroidobacteraceae; genus JASHUC01. Next base: position 1,287 of record DATJSR010000239.1, on the reverse strand, counting down.
GTCATGTGCCCGACGGGGGAGTTCGGTGCGCCGTGCCAGGCGAACCTCACCTCGTAGTTCGCGGCGAAGGCGGCGATCTTGCGTGCGGCGGTGAAACCGCCGATGTGCGAGACGTGGTGGCGGATGAAGTCGATCTCGCGCTCCTGCACCAGCGGCTGCCACTCGTGAGGATTGTTCCACAGCTCCCCGATCGCGAGCGGCGTGGTGCAGAGCTGACGCACGATGCGGTAGTGGCCGGCCTCCTCGGGGGAGAGCAGGTCCTCGCAGTAGAAGAGTCTGAAGGGCTCGAGGTCCTTGGCAAACTGCACCGCTCGGATCGGGTCGAGCAGTGAGTGAACGTCGATGCCCAGACCGATCTGCGCAGGCATCTCCTTGCGGAAGGTCTCGAAGGCGGCGAGGATCTTGCGCATCTCCTTGTCGCGATCGAACGGCACCGCACCGTCGGCGAATTTCGGCTCACCGTAGAGCGTAGTGGCCGCGCCGTCGCGCAGGAACATGGCGACCAGAAGATTGCGGCAGCCCTTCTCCACCAGCCGCATCGAGCTCTCCACCAGCTCCCTGCCCGGATCGTGGGCGCCGAGATTCGCGTGCAGATAGATATCGGCCGCCTCGCGGCACTTGCCGCCGACCAGCTGATATACGGGCATGCCGGCCTGGCGCCCCTTGATGTCCCAGAGCGCATCGCACAGCCCGCCCAGCGCGCAGTTGAGAACCGTATCGTTCTTGTAGTAGGAGCTCATGTAGCCGATCTGCCAGATCTGCTCGATGCGGTCGGTACCGCGCCCGAGCACGAGGGGCTTGAGGTACTGCTCGACCGCCGCCTGCACCAGCCGCGCCCGGCCGCCGGGAAAGGTCGCCGTGGCGCAGCCATAGCCGTGCAGGCCGGGTTGATCGGTCGTGACCTTCACCACGGTGGAGTCGTTGACGCCGCCGCCGCCGACTTGGATCACGCTCACGTCCTCGATGTGCGGGGTCGGCATGCCGCGGCCGGCACGCTCCTGCGCACTCTGCACGGCCAGGTCGGCTCGGCTCGGCCCCTCCTGCGCAAGCGTCGCGTGCGCCAGCGTCAGCGCCGCGACACTGCCGCCGCCGAGCAATCCCCGCAGCAGCGCTCGACGATCCGGATCGCGCATGGGCTGGTCCTCTTTAGGGAAGCTCTGAAGTAAGGGCTATAAATGTCGATCGCTGAGGGGCAACTCGAGCAACACGCGGCAGAGAGCCGGATTTCGACGCCCATCGGCCCGAAGTTGCCTGCGCTTGCGCCTCTTTTCCGCTCAGCATCGACAC
>DATJSR010000238.1:0-3186 GCA_035504015.1 Steroidobacteraceae bacterium | reverse complement strand
GCTGGCCTAGCCCGGCCGCACGCGCGGCAGGCTGAGGATCGCCTCGAGGCCGCCGCGCTGCAGGTTGCGCAGGATGAGCGTGCCGCCGTGTCCCTGCGCGATGTCGCGGGCGATCGAGAGTCCGAGGCCGGTGCCCCCCGTGTCGCGGTTGCGCGAGGACTCCACGCGGTAGAAGGGCTCGAACACGCGCTCGAGCTCCTCGAGCGGCAGTCCGGCGCCCTCATCCTGCACGCGGATCACCAGCGCCGCGCCATCCTCCACCACCACCTGCGCGCGCCCGCCGAAGTTCACGGCGTTGGAGATGAGATTGGTGAGACAGCGCTTGAGCGACTGCGGCCGGCCGCGAAAGCTGGCGCGGGCACGACCGCGGATCTGCACGCTCTTGCCGAGCTCGGCGAACTCCGCCTGCAGCGTGCCGAGCAGCGCGTTGATGTCCACCGCCGTATCGATCTCATCGTCTGCCAGGCCCTTGAGCATGGCCAGCGTGCCGCGGACCATCCCTTCCATCTCGTCCAGATCGCGGCCGAAGCGCTCGCGTGTGTCCTCGCTGTCGAGCGTCTCGACCCGCAGGCGCAGCCGCGTGAGCGGCGTCTTCAGATCGTGTGACATCGCAGCGAGTACCCGGGTGCGGCTGTCGATATAGCGATGCAGCCGATCGCGCATGGTGTTGAAGGCACGCGCCGCATCGCGCAGCTCCAGGGTGCTCGGCTCGGTGAGGGGTGGCTGGCGCACATCGCGACCGAGTGCCTCGGCGGCGCGCGACAGATCCGACAGTGGCTGGGTGATGCTGCGCCCCACGATGTACAGCACCACCGCGGTCATCAGCGCGAGGATGATGAGGTCGAGCACCAGCCCCCGCGGCAGCATCGCGCCGCGCCGCCCCTGGGCCACGCGAAAGAGCAGCGTGTCCCGATCGGGCAGCTCCACCTTCACATCGAACAGCCGGCCCCCGCTTTCATAGCCCTCCGGTGGCTGGCGCGTGACGGTGATAGCGGGCACCGCAGTATTGGATGTGGGCGTGACCCGCACGCGGTAGCCGGCACCGAGGGAGCTCGAGAGCTGCTTCTCGAGCGCCTCGCGAAAGTCGGGCACGCCCACCGTCGGCGTCGGCAGGGTGGGCAACGGCGCGCGCGCGCGACGCACGTGCTGCAGCTCATCGGGGCGCGTGAGGCGCGAGCGCGCCACGGCACGCGTCGCCGGATCGAGCAGCTGCAGCGCAAAGGTCAGATCGACGATGCGCCGCGACCACTCGTGCACATTGCCCGCGACCACGAAGCGCTCGCGATCGAGCGCGACGAGCGCGAAGTTGACGGCCTGGGCCAGGTAGACCGCGGCGAGCACCGACAGGAACAAGCGGCCGAAGAGTGTGCGCGGCACCAGGCGCACACCGCGCCAGAAGCGCTCGGCCGGCTCAAGCGGCCTCGACGCCGACACCGATGACATAGCCTTCACCGTACACGGTCTTGATGATCTGCGGCGCGCGCGCATCGTCGCCGAGAATCTGTCGCAGCCGGCTCACCCGCACATCGATGCTGCGATCGAGCGGATCGGCCTCGCGACCGCGCAGCAGCTCGGTGAGCTGTGCGCGCGAGAGTACGCGGTTCGGCGACCCGAGGAGCACGGCGAGCAGGCGGTACTCGGCGCCCGAGAGCGCGACCATCGCACCGGCCGGATCGGTGAGCGTGCGCGTGGTCGTATCGAGCTGCCAGCCGGCAAATTTAAAGGCGCGAACCGCCGCAGGATCCGGATCGCGGGGCGCATGCGCGGCCCGTCGCAGCACCGCCTTGACGCGCCCGAGGAGCTCACGGGGATTGAACGGCTTGGGCACGTAATCGTCGGCACCGACCTCGAGGCCCACGATACGATCCACATCGTCACCGCGCGCGGTGAGCATGATGATCGGCACCTGCGAGCGGCTGCGCAGCTCGCGGCACAGGGTGAGTCCATCCTCCCCGGGCAGCATCAGATCGAGCACCAGCAGATCCACGTGCGACTGCTGCAGCACCTTGCGCATGGCGCGACCCTCGGACACCGTGGTGGTGCGATAGCCGTGGGTCTCGAAATACTGACCGAGCAGTGCGCGGATCTCGCGGTCGTCGTCGACGATCAACAGGTGCGGGCGATCACTCATGTGCGGAACTCTCGAGGTGTGGCTGCCCTGTCGGAGGCGCCCAAATGCGCACCCTGGGGCCGAGCGCGACCATTACCAATAGCCGATCGTAAGTGCCCGCCGTGTAATGAATTGTGCTGCTCGATTGGCCCGAACCGCTCCCGGCGGTTTGGGCGGACATCACTCCGTCGGCCGCGGGCAAGAAGCGTGGTTCTTGCCGGCTGCCTCCTCCAGGGGCGCTCCTGAATGAAAGCGAAACTGCGGGTCCTGCGCCGTTGCCAGCTGCGCCTCGCGGGTGGCCAGCTCGGCGAGCCGCGCGCCCCAGCCTTCGGGCTCGCGCTCGCGCGCCCACTGCAGGTAGTGCTCGCAATGCCGCGCCTCGGAGCGCTGGAGCTGCGCATAGAGCGTCCCGAGCGGGGCCGGCAGTGCGGGCGCCAGCAGTCGAAAGCGCTCGCAGGAGCGCGCCTCGATCAGCGCTGCCACGAGCAGCAGATCGAGCTTGCGCTGTGGATCGGCCGTGCGCACCAGCGCGCGCAGGCCGGCGGCGTAGCGGCTCGGACGCTGCCGCTCGAAGGCCACCCCGAGCTGCACCATCAGCGCCTGCACCTGCTCGAAGTGGCGCAGCTCCTCGCGTGCGAGGCGCGACAGCGCCGCACCGAGGGGGCGATCCTCGGGATAGGCGAACATCAGCGCGAGCGCGGTGGAGGCCGCCTTCTTCTCGCAATTGGCGTGATCGAGGAGCAGCTCGCGCCAGCGCTGTGTCGCCACCTGAACCCAGCGCTCGGGCGTGGCCGCGAGCAGAATCTGCATCAGGCGGCGAGCTCGGCGCCGAGCACCTGGCGCAGCGCCTCATCGAGCGCATCGGCGGCGGCGGCGGCGGACGGGAAGCGATCGACTGCGCGCTTCGCGAGCAGCTGATCGAGCAGCCGCTGCAGGCCTGCGAAGGCATCGGGCAGAATGGGTAGCGGCGCGTTGCGGTGCAGATAAATGACGGCCATCGGGTTCTCGGCCGTGAAGGGCTTCTGGCGCGTGAGCATCTCGAAAAGCATCACGCCCAGGCTGTAGAGGTCGCTGCG
>DATJSR010000237.1:0-4191 GCA_035504015.1 Steroidobacteraceae bacterium | reverse complement strand
CGACATGGTGTACGTGGGCACGGGCCAGCTGATCGGCTTGCCCGACCTCGGGACCACTCAGACGCAGACGGTGTACGGGGTGTTCGATGCGCCCACGAATGCGACCTATGCCGAGCCGAGCTGCACGAGCAGCTCCGGCTCCCCGTGCACGCCGCTCAGCCGCAACAGCACGCAGATGATTCCGCAGACCCTGAGCTACGCCGGCACGATCAATGGAATAGGCGTTCGTGTCGTGAACCCCGTCAACTCCGTCGCCATCCCGAAGAACGGCGCCACCTGGAATTACGGCTGGTACGTCGACTTCAACCTCATCTCTGGCGAGCGCATCGTGGTCAACCCGCAGCTCGAGTCGGGCGGCGGCCTCGTGGTCACGAGCTACATACCCAATTCGAGTGAGTGTGTGGGTGGCGGCACCTCGTGGCTGCAGGTCTTCAACTACGCGACCGGCGGTGGCTTCACGCAGCCGGAGCTCGATGTGAGCGGCCAGGGTATCAACAGCAGCACCAACGTGATCAACGGCCTGAACCCCGTGGGCGAAGCCCTCGGCAGCGTCTACGCATCGGCCGCGACGCTCGTCAACTGCAACTCCACGGCGTGCGGCGGCGGTGCCAAGATGAACAATCTGTCGAATCTGACGGTCAAGACCGTCGGCGACCGTGGCAGACTGAAGAAACGCATCGGGTGGTGGGAGGTACGACATTGAAAACGCAACACAGCTGGTTTGTGCTGACCGCCCTCGCGGGCGCATTGCTCCTGTCGAATCCGGCGCTGCCTGCGAGGATCTCCGCCAGGCAGATGGTGAGCGGCACGGCGACGACCATCAGCGCGCAGAGCATCACCATCGGTGGCCAGCAGTACATGATTCGTCCCGGCAGTCCCGCTGCGCAGCAGGTGGCGAGCCTCACCGAGGGGCAGACCGTGGAGGCGGTCCTCGACGCACCGGCGGGCGATTCGAATGCGCACGTGGTGGCGGTCCACGTGCTTCAGGCTCAGCAATGAAGGTAGTGCCATGACCCCACGCCCGCTGTTTCGCGCTGCCGCCGGCTTCACACTGATCGAGCTGGTGGTCACCTGCGCGATCGTCGCGATCCTCGCGGCCATCGCCATTCCCTCCTACTCGAGCTTCGTGCGCAGCTCGCATCGCACCGATGCCACCCGCACGCTCCTGCAGGAGGCCCAGGCGCTGCAACGCTGCTACTCGGTGAACTTCACCTACGTCAACAACACGGCCGCCACACCGCCCACCGTATGCGCGGCGTCGGCGAGCGGCACCATGGTGTCACCGGCCGGGTATTACTCGATCGCCATCGACATCGCCTCGGCGAGCTCGTACACCCTCACCGCCACACCCGCCGCCGGCAGCCCGCAAAACCAGGATTCCGCGTGCGCAAGCTTTACCCTATTGAGCAGCGGTCAGCAGAGTGCGCTCAACTCGGGTGGCGCGAGCAATACGCAGACCTGCTGGGGCTCCACCTAGCGTTACCGAGTTCCAGAGGCCGGCACCGGCCGCGGTCAGGTACCGCCGCCAGGTACGGCGGCTAGGGGTACCCCCTGCTGCACGGCTGCCGGCGCGATCATTGTGTGGGGCGGTCGGCGGTGCGCCGCAGCCCTCGGCTCTGCGACAATGGACCCGGCGTATGCTGGGCAAGCGCAACATCTTTCTGATCGGCCCGATGGGCTCGGGCAAGAGCGCCGTGGGCAAGCTCCTCGCGCGCCTCGTGCATGCCCCCTTCCATGACAGCGATGCCGAGGTGGAGCGGCGCACCGGCGTCGATATCACCTATATCTTCGAGAAGGAGGGCGAGCCGCGCTTTCGCCAGCGCGAGCACGAGGCCATCGACATGCTGACACAGCTCGAGCCCGTGGTGCTCGCCACGGGTGGGGGGGCCGTGCTGCTCCCGGAGAACCGACGTTGCCTCAAGGAGCGGGGCTGCGTCGTCTACCTCGAGGCTTCCGTGGGGCAACAGGCGACCCGGGTCCGCCATGCGCGTCACCGGCCGCTGCTGGCGAACGTCGATCCGGAAGAGAAGCTGCGCCAGCTGATGAGCGAGCGCGCACCGCTGTATGCGGAATGCGCCGATGTCACGGTCTCCACCGACGGGCGACGCATTCAGAGCGTTGCAGAGGAGATTCTGCGCCGGCTGGGGCAGCGGCAGCCGACGTATACTGGATAGCAGCGGCCGAGACACCGCGAGCGCCTCAGGCGCCGTTTCCGACCATGCACGAGCTCACCGTCGAACTGGGCGATCGCAGTTATCCGATCCTGATCGGCGCCGGACTGCTGCGCGATGCGGAGCTGCTGGCGGCACACGTACCCGGCCGCGATGTCCTGCTCGTCACCAACACCACGGTCGCACCGCTCTACGCGGCCGCCTTGCGCGAGGGCCTGGGCCCGCGGCGAATCGTCGAGGCGTGCCTTCCCGACGGGGAGGCTTACAAGAGCCTCGAATCCCTCGCGCGCCTCATCGACGTACTGGTCGCCAACCGTTTCGGGCGCGACTGCACTTTGGTCGCGCTCGGGGGTGGAGTGGTTGGCGATCTCGCAGGATTTGCGGCGGCCTGCTATCAGCGCGGCGTGGCCTACGTGCAGCTGCCAACGACACTCCTGGCGCAGGTGGACTCGTCCGTCGGGGGCAAAACCGCGGTCAATCATCCGGGCGGCAAGAACCTGATCGGCGCCTTCTATCAGCCACGGACCGTGATCGCCGACACCGGGACGCTCGGGACGCTGCCCGAGCGCGAGCTGCGCGCAGGGCTCGCCGAGATCATCAAGTACGGCCTGATCCGCGACGCTGCCTTTTTTGCGTGGCTCGAGACGAACATGCCGCGGCTGCTGGCGCGCGATGCTGCCTGCCTCGGCCAGGCGATTCGCCGCTCGTGCGAGATCAAGGCGCAAGTGGTCGCGGCGGATGAGCGCGAGGAGGGCGAGCGCGCCATTCTCAACCTGGGCCATACCTTCGGACACGCCATCGAGGCGGCGACCGGCTACGAGCGGTGGTTGCACGGGGAGGCGGTGGCCGCGGGACTGCTGATGGCAGCGGCCATGTCCGCGCGTATCGGTCTCACCCCTGCTGCCGACGTGGAGCGCATTCGGACGCTTCTCGAGCGCGCAGGGCTGCCACTGGATGCACGTGACGTAGCCGCGGCGCGCGCGCTCGAGCTGATGCAGATCGACAAGAAGGTGAAGGCCGGCCGGTTGCGCCTGGTGCTGCTCGAGGGCGTGGGCCGGTGCCGGGTCACCGCCGACTATCCAGAGGAGGCGCTGCGCAGCACCGTGCAGGCCTATTTTGGCTGACGTGGGCGCTCGTGGGGCCAAAGGTCGCGTGAACGACGCCGCCTTCTCCCTCGCTCCCTACGCCGCGCACGAGGCAGCCTCGCGTGGCCGCCGCATCTCTGAGCCGGCGCCGGAGCTCCGCAGCGAGTACCAGCGCGATCGCGACCGCATCATCCACTCGAACGCCTTCCGGCGCCTGGTCTACAAGACCCAGGTGTTCGTCAATCACGAAGGGGATCTCTACCGCACCCGCGTAACCCACTCGATCGAAGTCGCGCAGATCGCCCGCTCCATCGCGCGCGCGCTCGCACTCAATGAAACCCTGACCGAGGCCATCAGCCTGGCGCATGATCTCGGGCATACGCCATTCGGTCATGCCGGCCAGGAGGCTCTCAACGCCTGCATGCGCCGCTACGGCGGGTTCGAGCACAATCTGCAGTCCTTACGCGTGGTCGATGAGCTCGAGGACCGCTATGCCGAGTTCCGTGGACTGAACCTGACCTTCGAATGCCGCGAGGGCATTCTCAAGCATTGCTCGGTCAGGAATGCCCGTGGACTGGGAGAGCTCGGGGTACGCTTCATCCGGCGCCGCCAACCGGGCCTCGAGGCGCAGATCGCAAATCTCGCCGACGAGATCGCCTACAACCATCACGACGTGGACGATGGCCTGCGGGCAGGACTCATCGAGCTGGCGGACCTCGAGCAGGTGCGCCTGTTCCGCCGCCATCAGGCGGCCGTGACCGAACGGTACGGGGACCTTCCGGAGCGGCGCCTGGTGCATGAGGTTCTGCGGCGCATGATCAACCAGGTCTGCGGCGAGCTGATTCGCAGCACGCGCGAGCGGCTGCGCGAAGCCGCGCCCTCCTCCATCGATGATGTGCGTGCGCGCAGCAAGCCGTTGGTCGCATTCGGCCCCG
>DATJSR010000236.1:0-6489 GCA_035504015.1 Steroidobacteraceae bacterium | reverse complement strand
CATCTTCGAGCTGATCGAGCTCTTGATGCTCCAGCCACATGCCGTTGCAGGAGGGGCAGGAGCTGACCTTCAGCTTGTGCCGAGTGGTGGCTATCAGTTCGACATCACACTTGGGGCATTTCATGGGTAACTCCGCTGGCCGGATCGCCCGCAACTCGCTGTGGCTCACGATTCTCCTCGCGAACTGCCCTCCGTGCTACCGTTGTCGCGCGCAGTCGAGGTGGCCGTTCGGCTGCCGCCCGACCTTCGGCACCGGGCATCCCCCTCCTCACTTGACGTAGTAACCGCTCACGCGCCAGGTGCCGTCGGAGTCCTTCATCGGCGTGACTGTCTCGGTTGCCTCCCCGTCGTGCGCGAAGCTGGTGTCGAATTTGATGACCACATACTCGCCATGCGGCGCTCCGGGCAGAGAATCGGCAAAGCGACTGCTCGAGATGCGGCGAGACTTCAGCGCGCCGAGGCGCTCCCTGAGCGCGGCTATGCGCGATACCCATTGCGGCTCCGATAATGCGCTCTTGAAGGGCGTCGCGGCCGTGTCCCAGCTCTGCCCGTACTTACCTGCGTCGATCGAGTCGAGCCAGGCGAGGGCCGCCGTCTGCGCCTGTGCTCGAGCTACCGGAGTGTCCAGTCTCGAATGGGGTAGCGCGATGCGCAGCGCCAGTGGAATGGCGAGCATCCCTGCAAGCAGCAACCACGCCCAGAGATTGCCGAAATTCAGGGTCCAGCCGATCCCCATGCGCTTCTCGACAAAGAGTGCACGATCGGCGCGGTTCACGTAGAGCATGCCGCCGACCCAGTGGGCATCGTCGGTGCGATCGCCCACGGGCAATGCGGCCCCTGCAGGAGCGGCGCGCCGCGTGCCCCCCTGGCCTGCGCGCACGAGCCGGACGAAGAAGACGATCAGGGTGAGCCACAGCACGAGGACCCAGGTGCGCATCCAGGCCCGCGGGGCGCCCAGCAGCATGAGCAGCGGCAGCAGCGACAGCAGGTATTCGGCGGCCAGTGCCAGCATTACCGCGAGGCGACGAAACTGGCGCTCGCTCAACGCGGCCGATCCCGAGGTTGAGATGCGTCGCGACCAGTGCAGCACGCCGTAGGCCGTGGCGGCGATGACCAGGCATCCCGCACCCGACAGCCCGACCAGCAGCATGACTGTCCGCGGAGTCGTCGCCACCCAGCGATCGGTACCGCGCAGTCCGTAATGAACGATGAGTTGGCTCGGCAGCAGCGCGATGTGCGTGACCGCCCAGCTTCCGAGCCCGAGCAGCCATACGAACGGCAGCAGTGGCGCCACCGGACCCCCGGGCATGCGCTCCGGCTCGGCGCTCAGATCGACTTCGACGGCCGATGCTCGTGCACTGGCGTATGTCGAGGCTGCGTGATGAGCCGCTATCAGGCTCACAGACGTCCCGAGAATGTGGACGAACAAAGCGAGCACCGGGTGCTGCAACGCGAGCACGACGACGAGCGCCAGGCCGGCGACACCACAGACGGCGGCACGATAGGCTCGCACGATGCGCCGCGCGGGTGCCGTGCGTCTGAATTCCGGGAGCACGGTGACGCCAAAGAAGAGGTCGGGACGCGTGTACCACGGCAGCAGCAGACTCAGGATGCTCATACCGAGAAGCAGCAAAGAGACCAGCATCAGCGATGTCGTCATGAGGCTTCCTCCAGAGTCCCGGCAATGCGCCGGAGCTCACGCGCCAGCCGCGCTGGTCTGACGCCGAGAGCCTGCAACTGCGCCACCACTTCTTCGAGTCGGCGCCGCAACGCGGCATCGTCCTGTGGTGGCGTCGGCAGGGAGCGCTTCTGCACCCTGACACCGCCCCTTGCGCTGATCTCGAGCCAACCTTCTTGCGCCAGTGCGCGGTATGCCTGTGCAACCGTATTGAAATGAACGCCGAGATCGAGTGCCAGGCGCCGTACCGGAGGCAGGCTCGCACCGGGACCGATCTCACCCTTTACCAGCGATACCCTCAGGCCATCGACGATTTGCCTGTAAACGGGAGTGCTCGAATGCGGGTCGACGCGAAGTATCACGGCCTTCCTGTATGCTGTACACAAACAGCATACAGAAAACGCGACACGAGCGTCAAGCGCTGGCCCGACGGCGCGATTCGAGCGGTTCTGCGATCAGGCGCTAAGGTCGCGACGCGGGCGATTGGCCGTGCTGGGAGTGCGTGTCATCCGCCGGCGCATAGAAGTAGTAGTCCGCCGAATACGCGCTGCGCGCCTCGGTGCCGAGTGTCGAGCCGTTGCAGCCAGCCGCGGCGGGCGGCTGTCCGCCTTTGGTGTGCAGTCGCTGTACGCTTGCGATGTGGGCCAGGATGCCGGTGCCCGAGTGAGCGGTGACGGACACCAAAAGCCAGGGGATCGAGCTCGGATCCGGAGAGTCGGCGTGCGCGACAGCCTTTCCCGTCACCGTACTTCCGTCCTCGTGCTTCCAGGTCGGACCGGCGTAATGATGGATGATGACCGCGCCCTTGCCGTCTCGAAGCAGAGCATCCGGGGCTTTGAGAGTCCACCGCGCCTGCCCGTCGCTCGCTGCCTGGCAGACGTAGATCTGCACGCCCGAGCCGCGGGCCTGCAGAACCAGCGCCTCGTCCGCCGGAGCCCGGATGCTGTCCGGCATTCGTGCGGGGGGCAAACCCTGCGCGCTCGCCGCAGCAACTCCCACTGCCGCCCAAATCCAGCTTTGCATTGGATACCTCCGAGCGTGGCCGCCCCCGCCCGACGTCTGCGCGACGATGCAGGAACTTAGCATAAAGTGCAGCGCTGCAGCCCTCACCGAGCGCTCAGCCGATCACGCTCTCTCGAAGCGAGCGAGTGTCTCGACGTGATCCGTATACGGCATCAGATTGAAGGCCATGAGCCCCGCAAGGCGGAGGTGGTCGGGTGCAAGCAGCGCGGCTGTATCGCGCAACAGCGAGTCGAGATCGCAGCTCACGTAGAGCAATCGCTGCGGCGGCTGGGCCGCCAGATGCTGCGCCAGCGCCTCATCGAGCCCCTTGCGCGGCGGATCCACGATGATGACGTCGACTCCCGCGGTGGCGCCGATGGCCGTGAGCGCCGGCCCGGGAAGCACGCTGACCTTGGCGCGCGTCGGCGCATCGAGCTCCGCGAGGCCCATCTGCAAGCCTTGCAGGGACTGCGGACTGACCTCATTCGCGCGCAGCTCCCGTACCTGCTCGAGCAGTGACAGGCCGATGGCGCCGACGCCCGCATAGAACTCTGCCACGCGTGCATCCCTCGGGACCTGGCGTCGCAGCTCGTCGATGATGTCCCCGGCGGTCTCGAGATTGCTCTGCCCGAAAGCTCCCGGCGGGTAATGGATGTTGCAGCCGCCGAAGCACTCGATGACGCTCTCCGCACCCGCGATGCGCTCGAACTCGGGTCCGAGAATGGCATTGCCCCGCTCACACTGGGCATTGAACCACAGGCTATGCAGCTCCTCGCCGAGCCGCTCACGTATCAGCGCCAGGGCCCGCGCCAGCGGCTCCGCGGTGACGCTGTTCGCGACCAGCACCACCTGTGCGCTCTGCGAGCGACGCTCGACCACCACCTGCAGGTAGCGCGCGAGCCCCAGATGCCGGGCTTCCGAGTAGAGCGGCACCTGCGCATCGATGAGCGCGCCTCTGACGGTCTGCGCGACCCGGTTGATCAGCGGGTGATGCACTCGACACTGGGGTACGTGCACGACGCGATGCGTGCCCCCTGCGAACAAGCCGATCTTCGGCGAGCCGATCCGGCCGCGAATCGCCAGGCGCGCGCGCGAGCGGAAGGCTGCGACCGGGCCGCTCACGAGCGGCAGTTCCGCCAGGCCGTGTGCGCGTGCGAGCGCTGCGAGTGTGGTTGCCGCGGCCGGGGCAATACCCGCGTCCGCGTAGCGTGGGCAGGCGGTGCAAGGCGGCCGATGCGGACACGGCGTCAGTGACGTGCCGCGCCGCGCAGCGCCGACAAGCAGATCTACAGCTTCGCCCACCGCCGGTACCAGCCCTCGGATCACGGATGGCCGGCATAATAGCCGCATGTCCACCACACCGCTGTTCGCGACTCAGGTCTACCGCTCATCGCTGCGGATGCGCGGCCTGCGGGCACTCAACGCGCAGCTGCTGCGCGAGATCCGACAACTGCGTGTCGACGACAAGGCGGGACGACAGTGGTCGGCGCGTCACTATCCGGGCGGCTTCACCTCTTATGGATCGGCGAGCCGTTTGCACCGCCTGTCACCGACCTTCGCGGCGCTCGAGCGCCATCTGATCCCGCATCTGCGCGCTTTCTGCCGTGCGCTCGAGTTCGATCTCGACGGGCGCGAGCTTTCGATGACCGACTGCTGGGCCAACATCATGCCGCGTGGCGTCGTCCACGGCCTGCACCTGCACCCGCACTCGAGCATCAGCGGTACCTATTACGTGCAGGTCCCGAAAGGCGCCTCGGGGCTCAAGTTCGAAGATCCGCGCCTCGATCGCATGATGGCGGCGCCGCCCCGGCGCGCTCACTGCCGGCAAGCCAACCGGTCCTGGGTGACCTTCGGGGCGCAGAGCGGACACGTGGTGCTGTTCGAGAGCTGGCTGCGTCACGAGGTGCCCTCATACGCTGCTCCGGGTGAGCGCGTGAGCGTGAGCTTCAACTACAGCTGGTTCTGAGGAATGTCGCGCTCACTGCAGCGCGATGCTGAAGAACGTCCCGTTGTTGGCGCTGCCCCCTGAGTTCGTCGATCCGTAGAGCTTGCCGTCGCTGCCTTGGACCAGATTGGCCGTGGGCTTGGCCCCATCCTCGTTGCCGCCGGCGAAGGTGTGCAGGAGGGTCTCCGTCCCGCTCAGTGTGACCTCGAAGACCGTGCCGAGATTGCTGGCGCCGCCTAAGAACGTGGTGCCATAAAGATTGCCGTCGGTGCCCTGGGTGAGGCCTGCCTCGGGATTTGCGCCATCGCTGCTGCCACCGGCGAAGGAGTACAGGACGCTCTCCGTACCGCTCGGGGTGATTCTGAACACTGTGCCGAGGCCGCTGCTGCCGCCCGCATAGGTCGTTCCATAGAGATTGCCGTCGCTCGCCTCGATGACACCCGCATAGGGATTGGCGCCATCGCTACCGCCTGCGAAGGAGTACAGGACAGTCTCGACGCCGCTCGGTGTGACCTTGAAAACGGTTCCCTTGCCGCTGGTACCGCCGAAATAGGTGGTGCCATACAAGTTGCCGTCGCTGCCCTGGATCACACCGGCATAGGGAGTCTGTCCGTCGCTGCTGTCGCTGCCGCTGGCCTTGGGGAAGACATGCAAGACGCTCTGCGTGCCGCTCGCCGTAATCTCGAAGACCGTACCGTCATCACTCGTCCCATTGGCTCCGGTGGTTCCATAGAAGCTGCCATTGCTGCCCTGGATCAAACCGGTGTACGGCTGGCTGGCGCCAGCGGGGAACGAGTACAACACTGACTCGGTGCCGCTCGGGGTGATTCTGAACACCGTGCCGCGGCCGCTCGTGCCTCCGCTGGCCGTGGTTCCGTAGAAATTGCCATCGCTGCCTTGCGTCAAGCACGAAAAGGCCATGCTGGCGAAGGAGTAGAGAACGCTCTCGACCCCGCTCGGCGTGCTCTCGAAAATTACGCCGCCACCGTGCGCGCCGCCTGCGAGGGTGGTGCCCACGAGGTCGCCGTCGTTCGCCTGGGTCAAGCAATGGTAGGGGTCCGAGCCGTCGCTGCTGCCTCCGGCAAAGGAATACAGCAGGGCGAAGTTCGGTCCGCAGCCAACGCCGACGCTGGTCACGTTGCCGGGGCCCATGGTGCCGGTGCCCTTGCTGACCGAGCACACGAGGCCCGCGGGTGCGCTCTGAACCGTGATGGCGTAGGGGCTGCCGTAAGCAACGGCCGTCGTCATCGTGAACTGCGCGGCGTTTGCGGCGAGAGTCAGCGCATCGCCGCCGTTGTCCAACAGCACCAGGCCGCTCGCCGTGAGGCCACTGATCGAGCCGCCTACGGTGTACGTGTTGGGGGAGCACTTGACGGCAATGCTCGTGACGGCGGCGGCGCCCATCTTGCCGCTTCCCCCGCTCACCGCGCAGGTGAGCCCCGTCGGCTGCGTCTGCACGGTCACGGCGTAGGTGCTGCCGTAGGCGACGGCCGTCGGCATCGTGAAGCTCGACGCACCGGAGCTCACGGCAAACGCATCGTCGCCGTTGATCAACACCAGGCCAGCGCTCACGAGCCCGCTGATGGTGCCGCCCACCGTGTAGGAGAGATCCACACAGCTCACCACCACATTGCTCACGCTTGCCGCTCGGATCGTGCCGGTTCCGCCCGCTACGGCGCATGTCTCACCCACGGGCTGGGCCTGGATCGTCACCGCGTAGTGGGTGCCCCACGGTAGTGAATTGGCGAGCATCTGGGTGGTCGCCCCCGCGGATATGCTCGTGAGCGGATCGCCGTCGGCGGAGGGCGCGCATTCGAGCAGGCTGAAGGCGCGCAAGGATGCGCACGAGCCCGTGGCCTTCGCG
>DATJSR010000235.1:0-8804 GCA_035504015.1 Steroidobacteraceae bacterium | reverse complement strand
TGATCGATGCCGATGACGGGCGTCACTGGCATTTCACCACGTATTGGAAGGCATCGAGCGCGCTGCAGTAGCCATGGGTGATGGGCACGTGGTAGCTCAGCGGGAAGTAGAACGCATAGCCTGCGAGCAGCCCCACGGTGAGCCCGACCCACAACACCTCGCGCCGGCGCGCGAGCACCGGCCAGCGCTCCGCCGCCTCCGCGAGCACCAGCGGAATCAGGCAGAAGGCGAGCACCAGACCGATGAAATAATGATAGAGGTACATCACCCGCTGCAGCCCGAGGTAGATGTGCACGCCCATGAACACCAGGTATTGCAGCAGCAGCATGCCCATCAGCTTGCGCCGCACCGGGTCGGCGGCCGGCAGCGGCCGCACGCGCTGCGCGATCAGCAGACAGGGCGTGGCAAGGAGCGCGAGCAGCGCCAGCAGCCACCCCACCGGGTTGCCGACGAGTTGCATATACCCGGTCAGATGGCCGTCGGAGTCCCAGCGATAGTTGATCGGGCGCTGATGAATGGGCCATTGAATAGGCAGTGAGCCATTCGGGTCCGTGCGGGGAATGCCGCGAAAGTCATCCGCCATGAAGCGCGTGTAGTCCTGCGCTGCATCCAGCACGACGCGTGGGGAGAGCCCGCGCTCGTGCTCGAGGTACTGCTCGTAGATCGGGGTGATGAAACCCCAGTCCTTCTCGCCCGCGGGACTGTCCTCGATCGGCGCATGCGGCGAGATGCCGACATGGACGGTGAACACCGCCGCCACCGCAAGGGCAAAGCCCGCCGTCATCAGCGCGGCATCCCGGGTGCCGCCGAGCAGGGCGCGCAGCTGCGCACCGGGGCGCCAGACGATCGTCACGCGGTCGATCACCAGCAGCGCACCGAGCAGCCCGAGCACGATGGCATTCGCCTTCACCATCACCGACAGCCCGAGCGTGAGGCCGAGCAGAAAATCCAGACCCGCAGTGCTCGCGGCCGTGCCGCCGAGGCGCATGCGCTCCGCGCGGCGCATCCCGATGCAGAAGCACAGCAGCGTGCAGATGGCGAACGCCAGCTGGAACGCATCGAGGTGAGCGGCGCGAAAATGTGCCGCAAAGGCGTTCTCGAACACGAACAGATTGGCGAAGACCACCGCCGCCGGCACACTTTCGGTGAGCACGCACATGACGCCGAAGAAGGCGATGGCGCCGAGCACGGCGAACACCGAGGAGGCGAGCCGCACGCCGGTGAAGGAGAAGCCCTTGGGCAGGTCCTCCCCTTTGATCTTCTTGTCCCAGCCGATCGCGTGCGTGTTGATGTGACGGTTGGGGTGCAGCAGCACGTCGCCTGCGGTCATCAGCATGAGCCCCAGAGGGGGATGGCTCGCGAACTGCGCAATGCCGTCCTCGTAGCGCTGGATGGCGGTGAGATAGTAGTTCTCGTCCCAGAAGGGCGCGGCCGGCTCGCCGATGTCGATCAAGAACGTGAGCGATGCGAGCAGCGTCACGATCAGCGCGCCCTGCCAGCGGGTCAGTCGCGCCAAGTTCCAGGCCAGGTGGGGGCGGACCTGCCGCCCGGCGATCTCCTGCATTTCGCTGTCGTCCCCGTGAATGTGGGCTCGTGCCCGATGTGATCCTACGGCAGCCGTGCGCGGCGCTGCATGCGTGCACGCGACCCCGCTCGCACGGCGCGCTGGGATGCGTGCCTGCGGCCGGGCACGCGCAACCGCAGCTTCGGCGGCTCGTTCAGGTTCTGCAGAAACAGCCGCCGGGCATTCGCCGAGAGGTGCGCCAGATCGACCTTGACCAGCTGCGTGCGAGCCAGTTCCCGATCGCCGATGCGCGCTCGGGCGCGGCTCGCGCTGTGCCAGCGCTCGGGCAGGCGCCGCGTCGCCCCACGGCGCAGCAGCTCGGCGATTGCCGCGGCAATGCCGGCGTGACGGGTGAGCTCGCTGTGCGAAACGGCTGCGTAGTATTGACGCGCGCCCGGCAGCACCGCGCAGCGCATCGGCACCGTGCCGTCGCCGTGGCGAGTGACGGTGTAGACGAAGTCGGCGGACCGGCGCGCGACTTCCGTGACCGTCTCCTGCGCGACCCCGACGATGACGGCGCAGCGCTCGTCTGCCGCCGCCAGGGAGCGGCCGAGCTCGCGCGCTCGCTCGAGCAGAGCCACCGACGGCTGCGGGCCCGCGCTGGGCCATACGGCGGGATCGTAGAGGTCGAGCCTGCCCGCGTAACCCGGCGCAGGCAGCATCTGATAAAGGCTCGGGAAAGTGCTGAATACCTCGGCAGCGAGATCCTCGGCGCTGTGCGCGTGATCGAGCCGGGCGAGCTTGCGCACGACGGCATAGGTGCCCCGTAGCGCCTGCAGTGCCCCGACCGAGCCGAAGTTCGGCGCACCGAGCAGCAACAGCCGCTCGACACGCGCGCTGCCCGGGCAGGCGAGCGCCGCGCGGCACACGAGCCCGCCCATGCTGTGGCCGATCATGGCCACGCGCGCCGCCGTCTCGCCGCGCAGCCGCTCGGCGAGCCGCGCACCGAGCTCATCGATGCTTTGCCGCCAGTCGTAGGCATAGAGCAACGGCTGAAAGCCTGCGATGCGCAGATGCAATTTCAGGCGTAGATACGAGTAGAGCACCACACCCGCAGGGGCGAGCGTCGCGGCCTGGCTGCAGCTGAGCGCGCTGAGCCGGCCGGCGCTGATATCGACGGGGTCGATCCACAGCAGATCCGGAGGCAGGGGCGCGCGGCGAGGCAGCGCGAGCTGTGAGCCCATGATGCCGGGCACGACGATGACGCGGTGCGCCGGCTCGTGCGGCCGCGCCGCCTGCGCCCGCCGCGCGAGGCGTGCCAGAACTCGATACTCCTCGGGACCGAAATAGGCCTCGAGCTCCTGGCGCTGCGCACCGCTCGCGAGCAGCGGCTCGACCTGCTCGTCGGTCCATGTCAGGCGATCGTACGGGGTGACGTGGTCGGCGGCGAGCGCAATGGCCGGCCGCGCCGCGGATGGCGTAGCGGCAGTCACGAGCTGCCGATCGGGCGGACTTGCGCGAGCACGTGCAGTGTTGCGCCGCTCGCCAGGTGCAGCACCAGTGGCACCCGCTGCCCGATCTGCAGCGTGCCGTGTACACCGTGGAGCATGACGTGCAAGCCACCGGGTCGCAGGACGATGCGCTGGCCCGGCGGGAGCGCCAGGCGCTCTACGGGCCGCATGCGAACCTCACCGTCGCTCTCCAGGCTCTCGTGCAGCATGGCGCCGCTTGCGATCGGTGAGTCGACGCCGATCAGCGCGTCGGGGCTGGTGCCCTGGTTGAGCAATGTGAAGTAGGCGGCAGCCACGTCGGTGCCGGGCGGCGCCTGCGGGATCCACGCCGCGCTGACCAGCACGTGCGAGACCGCACTCGAGGCCGGCGTACCGTCCTGCGCAGGCGTGCGGTCGCCGGCGCTCGTGCGTGCGGCGCTCGGCAAGGCCAAGCTCAATACGCCGGCGAGCAGCAGCGAGCATCGAAGGCAGGCGCGGGAATCGATGCTGGTCACAGGCGCGGCACCGCTGGGGAAGCAGCAGCAAATTATGCCAGAAGGCTCGGCACCGGGCGGGGCCACAAACTCGCGCGCTTGCCGTGACGGCCGTCGCGCGTGGAGCGCCGGCGAGCCGAGGCTGTGATGCTCGTCGCAAGGCTGCGTACCGCACGACGCGAGCGTGCGCGGTGGCGTTGTCGCAGCTGTGCGCGGCTGGCTAGCCTCGAGCGCGTATGCTGCACTTCCTTCGCAGGGTGTCCCCGCTGCGCGGGCCGGCGCCCGCAGGCGCCGTGCTGGCCTGCGCTCTGACGGCGATGCTCGCAGGCGGCAGCGAGCGAGCGCCGGCCGCCGAGCGCGCGCCGCGGCAGGCCGAGCGGCTCGTGCTCTACAAGGCGGAACACCGGCTGGTCGTGATCGTCGACGGCAGTGTCTATCGCACGTATCGAGTCGCGCTCGGCAAGTCGCCGCTCGGGGCGAAGCTCTGCCGTGGTGACAACCGCACGCCCGAGGGCGCCTATTTCATCGTGCGGCGTATGCCCCAGAGCCGCTATCATCTGGCCCTGTCGCTGTCATACCCGAGCGCCGAGGATGTGCAGCGCGCCCGCTATCACGGCTGCGATCCGGGCGGAGACATCGAAATCCACGGACTGCGGCGCGACTTCGCGTGGGTCGGCGAGCATCATCGAGAATACGATTGGACGAACGGCTGCATCGCCCTGACCAATGCGGAGATCAGCGAGCTCTATCGCTTGGTGAGCATCGGCACGCCGGTCGAGATCTATCCCTGAGGTGAGCGCGCCCGATCTGCCCGGCCGCACCCAGGAGCGGGACGGCGGCGGCTCCCCGCTCGCACTGCTTGCGCTCGTCGGCGGCGCGCTTGCCATCTCGATCTCCCCGATCTGCGTGCGGCTCTCCGAGACCGGACCGCTGGCGAGTGCCTTCTGGCGTGGTGCGCTCGCGCTTCCGGGGCTGGCCCTGTGGGCCTGGCTCGCCGCGCGCCGCGTCGCGCCCGCGGCGCGGCTGGGATTGGCGCCTGCTGTGGGCGGGACTGTTCTTCGCCGGCGATCTCGGCTGTTGGCACGAGTCGCTGATGCGCACGTCGATCACCGCCGCGACTCTCGAGGCCAATCTGGCGCCGATGGTGGTAACGCTCGCGGCGTGGGTGCTCTGGCGCGAGCGTCCGAGCGGCTCGTTCCTGCTGGCGCTCGCGCTCGCCGCAGGGGGCCTGCTGCTGATCGTCGGGCGGCGCCTGCACGGGGCTCAGCATGCACTCAGCGGGGATCTGCTCGGGCTCGCGACCGCCGTCTTCTATGCCGGCTACGTCATGGTCGTCGCGCGACTGCGCGCGGCCGGGGTCGGGGCGGGCGAGCTCATGCTCTGGAGCACCTGCATCTTCACGCTCATGCTGTTGCCGCTCGCGCTACAGGAGCCGTTCTGGCCCCGGACTGCCTACGGCTGGTCGCTGCTGCTCGCGCTGGCGTTGATCTCGCAGCTGCTCGGCCAGGGACTGGTTGCCTACGCTCTCGCGCACCTGCCGGCGGCCCTGGGCTCCGTGGTGCTGTACACGCAGCCGGTGGCGGCGGCGCTCTACGCCTGGGTGCTGCTCGGCGAGCGCTTGAGTGCCGCGCAGACCGCCGGCTGCTGCGTCGTGCTCGGCGCCATCGTGCTGGCGCGCGCGGCGCCGCGCCGCGCGCCGCTCACCGTGCGTGCTGCGCGATGAGCTCGCACATCGCATCGATGGCGGGCCGCCGTGCGGTGGTCTTGCGCCACACCGCACCGATGCGGCGCGTCGGAGCGGGCCGCGCAAACGGCCGCACGCTGACTCCTCGTGCGCCGCCGTAGGCGCCGCGCGCCGCGAGCTCGGGCAGCAGTGTGATGCCTGCGCCGCTCGCCACCATCTGCCGCAGCGTCTCGAGACTCGTCGCGCGAAAGTCCTGATCCGGATGCGCACCTGCGCGACCGCACACCGCGAGTGCCTGATCGCGCAGGCAATGACCCTCCTCGAGCAGCAGCAGCGGCTCGTCCTTGAGGTCCTCCAGCTTCACGCTCGCACGGCGCGCGAGGCGGTGATGCTCCGGCACCGCAAGCTCGAAGGGCTCCTCGTACAGCTCGCGTGACTCGAGGCCATCGAGCTGCACGGGCAGCGCGAGCACCCCCACGTCGATCTCCGCGGCGTGCAGGCGCTGCAGCATCGGCTCGGTCTGGTACTCGAAGAGCAGCACCGATAGACGCGGCAGCCGCTTGCGCACCGCCGGCATCACCTGGGGCAGCAGGTATGGGCCGATCGTCGGCAGCAGCGCCAGGCGCAGCGGGCCGCCGAGCGGGTCGCGCCGCGACTGCGCGAGCGTCACGATCTCGGCGCTCGCCTCGAGCATGCGCCGCGCGCGGGCAACGATCTGCTCGCCCGCATCGGTGAGGGTGACGCGGCGGGGCTGGCGCTCGATGAGCTGCACGCCGAGATAGTCCTCGAGCTTCTTGAGCTGCGCCGAGAGCGTCGGTTGGCTGATGAAGCAGCGCTCGGCCGCGCGCCCGAAGTGGCGCGTGTCAGCCACGGCGACGAGATAGCGAAGGTCCTTGAGCTTGAGATCCGGCATGGTGCGATCGATATATGGCGTCTATCGAGATAATCAAGTCTATCGATTGGACGGGCGGGGGCGCCAGCCCGAGAATGCCTCCCATCGACTCAGTCACCCCTTTTTTCGCTAGGAGATTGCGATGCTGGGCATCGGACAGAGATTTCCCGAGTACGAGCTGACGGGCGTCGTGGCGAGCGAGCCCGACAAGGCTTTCCGCACCATCGATCAGGACAGCTACGCAGGCAAGTGGCGCGTGGTGTTCTTCTGGCCGAAGGACTTTACCTTCGTGTGCCCGACCGAGATCGCGGGCTTCGGCAAGCTCGACAAGGAGTTCCAGGCGCGTGACGCACAGCTGCTCGGCGTGAGCGTCGACAGCGAATACGTGCACCTTGCGTGGCGCCAGCAGAAGGAGGAGCTGCGCCAGCTGCCCTTTCCGATGCTCGCGGACGTGAAGCGCGAGCTGACGAGCGCCCTCGGCATCCTCGATCCGCAGGCGGGCGTGGCACAGCGTGCGACGTACATCGTCGATCCGCAGGGGATCGTACGCTTCGTGTACGTCACCGACCTCAACGTCGGGCGCAGTCCGCAGGAGGTGTTGCGGGTACTCGATGCACTGCAGACCGACGAGCTGTGCCCCTGCAACTGGCAGGCCGGCCAGGCGACGCTACAGGCGGCCTGAACGCGCGCATGGCTCAATGTTCATACGACAGGAGTGCCCCATGAGCTCTCTCGATGCTCTCCGTGACCTGCTGCCCGACTATGCGCGCGATCTGAAGCTCAACCTGGGATCCGTGTTGAGCCCCGAGGGCGCACCGGGGCTCAACGAACGGCAGATCTGGGCGGTGGCCTATGCCGCGGCGATAGCGGCGCGCTACGTGCCGCTAGCGCGGGCCATCGAGACGCTGGCGAGTCTGCACCTCGCCGAGGGCGAGCTGCGCGCCGCACGCGCAGCCGCGGCCGTCATGGGGATGAACAACATCTACTACCGTTTCCTGCATCTCGTCGAGGATGCCGAATACCGGCAGATGCCCGCGCGGCTGCGCATGAATGTCATCGCCAATCCGGGCATCGACAAGAACGACTTCGAGCTCATGGCGCTCGCCGTGTCCGCGATCAACGGCTGTGGAACCTGCGTCGCCTCGCACGAGCGGCAGCTGCGTCAGCATGGCCTCGCACGCGAGTCCGTGCAGAGCGTCGCACGCATCGCCGCAGTCATCCATGCCGTCGCAGGCGTGCTCGAGTACGAAGCCGCACAGCCGGCGCCGGTGCAGAGCGCCGCCGCTTGAGCGCACGCGCTGCCGCCCCCGACGGCGACGGTCGAGCGCCGCCGCTGCTGTCGGCCGGGGCCGTGGTGGTACGCCGTGTGCACGGCGAGTGGCAGTTCCTGATGCTGCGTGCCTATCGCAACTGGGACTTCCCCAAGGGGATGGTGGAGTCCGGCGAGCAGCCGCTCGCTGCGGCGCTACGCGAGGTGGCCGAGGAGACCGGCCTCACGGATCTGCAGCTGAGGTGGGGCGAGGAGTATCAGGAGACCCCGCCCTACGGGCGCAACAAGGTGGCCCGCTACTACCTGGCCGAGACGAGCACTGCGCTCATCCGCTTGCCCGTGCAGCCGCAGCTCGGCCGGCCCGAGCACCACGAATGGCGCTGGGTGCGCTACGCGGAGGCGCTACAGCTCGCCCCGCCGCGCCTGCAGCCGATCCTGCGGCGCGCTGCCGCACGGCTCGGTGCCTGATTCAAACGACGCGATTGCGCGTACCGCCGCGCAAGAAGTCCTCGACGTTCGCGGCCATCTCGTCCACGCAGCGCTGGCGCGCCTCGCGCGCCGCCCAGGCGACGTGCGGGGTGACGATGAGATTCGGCAGCGCCGGATCGAGCAGCGGATGACCGTCCACGGGGGGCTCCTGCGGCAACACATCGATGGCGGCGCCACCGATGCGCCGCTCGCGCAGCGCCGCGGCCAGGGCCTCGCCATCGATGAGCGCGCCACGTGCGGTGTTGATGAGCAATGCATCGCGCTTGAGCAAGGCGAGCTCACGCGCGCCGAGCAGATTCTGCGTCTCGGGCGTGAGCGGACAGTGCAGGCTGACCACGTCCGCGATGCGTAGCAGCTCCTCGAGCGGCACCCGCGCGCCTGTCGGCTGCGCACCGCGCCGCTCTGCCACCACGATGCGCATGCCGAGTGCCGCCTCGGCCGCGTGCGCCACCGCCCGGCCGAGATTGCCGAAGCCGACGATGCCGAGCGTGCGGCCGGCAAGCTCCCGGATCGGGAATTCCAGGCTCGTGAACTGCGCGCTCGAGCTCCAGGATCCATCGATGGCGACCCGACTGTACTCGCGCACGTGATGCGTGAGCGCAAGGATCACGGCGAGCACGTGCTGCGCGACCGATGTCGTGCAATAGTCGCGCACGTTGCACACGCCGATGCCGCGCGCTCGAGCAGCCTCCAGGTCGATGTTGTTGGTACCCGTGGCCGCCACCGCGATGAGCCGCAGCAGCGGATTGGACTCGAGCAGCTCGCGGCCGATGCGCAGCTTGTTGACGAGAACGATCTCGCGTCCCGCCACGCGAGCGGGGATCTCCGCTTCGCGCGTGTTCTCGTACAGCGCGAGCTGCGGTACGGCGTGCGCGAGGCGCCCGAGATCGAGGTCGCCGCGGCTTACGGTGGCGAAGTCGAGGAACACACCTGGCATGTACGTCTCCCGCTGCCCATGCGGCGCGGCAGTATACGCAACCG
>DATJSR010000234.1:0-6438 GCA_035504015.1 Steroidobacteraceae bacterium | reverse complement strand
TGCAGCGCAGGCTGGTGCTCGCGCCCGAGTACGGCGGCGACGGCGGTCACGAAGCGGGCGTGTGCGCGCAGAAGCGGCCGCCCATCGCCGCGTTCCAGGCACACTGGGCGCCGAACGATCTGCTTCTGTACTACGGTCGGCAGTTTCCGGCCGCCTACCGCGGCGGTGCCTTCATCGCTTTCCACGGTTCCTGGAACCGCGCCCCCTTCGCGCAGGGCGGCTACAACGTCGTCTATCAACCGCTGATGCACGGCGTGGCGTCGGGCCGCTGCGTCATCTTCGCAGACGGCTTTGCCGATGCAGAGAAGGATCCGGGACGTGCGCCCCATCGGCCTTCCGGACTTGCCGTGGCGCCCGATGGCTCGCTGTACGTCTCCGACGATGTACGCGGCCGGATTTATCGCATCAGCTACGTTGGCGGCGGCGCAGGCTCCGAGGAATCGCCCGGCATCGCTCCCTGTCCAGATGCCTCGACGCCTCCCGGGCCGGCTGAGGCGAGCCGCGCGGAGCCCCCCGAGGGTACTCACGCCAATGCCGGCGCCACCGCGAATCTGCCGGTGCCCCGCGGCAGCACGCGGGCGCAGCTCGAGCTCGGCGACCGCATCTATCACGGACAGATCGGCTCCGCGAGCTGCATCGGCTGCCATGGAGTGGATGGCCGGGGCACGCCGCTCGGCCCGAACCTCACGTCGCGCAAGTATCTGTGGGGCGACGGCAGCTACGCCTCGATACGCCAGGTGATCGAGCAGGGTGTACCGCAGCCGAAGCAATATCGCAGCCCGATGCCGCCGTTGGGTGGAGCTCAGCTCACGAGCGAGCAGGTGGCCGCGGTGTCCGCGTACGTCTGGGCATTGAGTCACGCGCGCGCGCGTTGAACCGCCCGGCGGGCCGCGTAAACGGCAGCGCCGGCCGATGTCGATGACATCGGCCGGCGCCGCGCTCGCAGATCAGCGGCTCAACTGATCCTTCTTGCCCTTGTTGTCGCCTCCCGAGGCGTTTCCCGCGGAGCCGCCCGATGGCGCGGTGCTGGTGGACTGACCGCCGCCGGCCGTGCCGCTGCCGCCGAACTGACTCGATGCGCCACCGACGGTCGTCGTGCCCGCGAGCGGGAGAGAGCTCGCGGCGCGTCCTTCGGCCGAGCCGTGCTGGCCCGGGGCCGAGTCCGAGTCCCCTGATCGAACGACGCGCACGTTGTTCTCCACGTCCTGAACGCCGGGACACTGCGCCGCCTCATCCTCGATCGCGTGCTTCATCCAGCGCTCGCTCACCGTACCGCTGAGCACCACCCTGCCGTCCTTGACCTTCACTTGCACCTCGCGCGAGTCGATGTGCTCCGTCTGGAACAGCCGGTCGTTGATGTCCTCCTCGATGCGGCTGTCGGAGCGGGTGTAGCCCTTGGGGCCGCGGCGCACGCCGCCCAACGATCCGCCGCGACGGCGAAAGCTCAGGCCTTCATAACCGTAGCTGCCGGCGAAAGCCGCGCCGCCGCCGCTTCGCTCATCGTGGCCGCTGCCGCCGCCGTAGTCGGGGCCGCCAGCGTACTGCGCCGCTCCGCGATTGGGCGAGCCGCCCTGCCATTGCGAGCCAGCGCGCTCGCCGTGGCCGCTGTGCGCTTCATCGCGCCAGCCACCGCGCGCTTCATCGTGCCGACCACCGCGGCCTTCGTCCCTCCATCCGTAGCCTTCGCGCTCGGCTTCCCCGCCGGTGTACTCGTTGACGTCGCGGTAGCCGTGCCCACCACGCTCTGCGCCGCCCCGATAGTCGCGGCCGCCGCGCTCGTCCCAGTATCCCGACATCGGGCTGCGGTACTCCGAGCTGCCGCGATAATCCTCGCCCGCGCGGTAGTCGTCCGCGCCGTATCCGCCGCGCGGCCCACGCGGGGTGTCCATGCCTCGCTCGCGACCCCGGTAGCCGCTCTCCTCGCCGCGTCCGTAGTAGTTGCGCGCCCATCTGCGTGCGTCGCCTTCGCCCCTGTAGCGAGCGCCACGCTCGCGATCCTGACTCCACTGCTGACCTTCGCCGTAGGGCTCGCTGTACCAATCGCGGCTCGCAGGGCCCCCTCGCTCCTGTTCCCAGCCGGGCCCGCGGTCTCGGTAACGATCGTGTCTGAAATCCATGTCCTGCTCCTTCTGATGGATGTCTGTTTGGGGCATCACGCAGCACCTCCTGCCGCCGGTGCTGCCGTCGAACCATCGTGGTGGCCCGACGCAGCAACCCGCATGCCCTCCCTGGAACGGTCGTTGCTTCGCTCGGGGGTGATGGCCGCGATGTGTCATCGAGAATCTTCGAAGTAGGAGGAGCACAACATGGGCGATGAACGGGGGCGCGGTGGACCGCGGCCCGGATGGTCACAGGGGGGTTCGGATGAGCCCCATCGCGAGCGCACTCTCGGGGAGCAGCGCGGCTTGGCAGTACCGGGCCGATATCGATTCCAGCCCGAGCAGTCTTCGCGACAGCGCTTCGGACCCGACTATCAGTCCGGCATCCAGGAGCGCTCGGCGCGGGCGCGGTATGGCGTGCAACGCTACGGTGGCAGCGCCGTGCATCCCGAGACTGAGGCGCAACGGTGGGTCCGCACGCACGAAGGGGGGCCGGGGCGGCGCGAGAGTCGCGGCCCGCGAAACTATCAGCGCTCGGACGAGCGCATCCGCGAGGATCTCGCCGAGCGTCTCATCTTTCGCCAGGAGATCGACAGCACCGACGTGAGCATCGAGGTGCGCAGCGGCGTGGTCATGCTCGAAGGCAGTGTGCCGGCCCGGTGGATGAAGCACCGCATCGAGGATATTGCCGCCGCGACCCGCGGCGTGCACGACGTGCAGAACCGCATCCGAGTCGTGAGCGCAGGTGCCGGGCTAGCTGTGTCCGCCGCACCGGCACGGGCCGACTCAGCGGCACAGCGCACGCCGCAGGCGCAGCCGCAATCCGGCGCCGACGCGCCAACGCCACTCGGGACCTCCGGCCCCACTTCCCGACCTCATTGAGCGCGGCTCGCGATCGGCGGCGTGGTCGCCGGCGCGGGCCGTAATTCCTCGACGGCTGGTGGTATCACCCACAGGTAGATGCGGTGATACCACCCCAGCCGATCGACCGTGTACTGCGCCTTCGCAGGCTTCCAGTTGCCCATGTCGTGCAAGTACGAGACCACGCGCGCGCCGGGCGCGAGCGTGCGCCGCAGCCGCGGCCGCAGGATCAGGTTCGCCTCCTCGAGCAGAAAGAGGGTGACGACGCTGGCAGGGCTCACGTCGGCGGCGAACAGATCCTCGCGCAGGAAGCGCACGCGGCGCGTCACGCCGGCTGCGCGCGCCCGCGACTCGGCCTGCTCGACGCGCTCGGGATCGTTCTCGATGCCGACGCCACGGGCGCCGAACTCGCGGGCCGCGGTGATGACGATGCGGCCGTCGCCCGAGCCCAGGTCGTAGACGGTATCGCGCGCCGTCAGTTCCGCGAGCTCGAGCATGGCGCGCACGATGTGCCGTGGCGTCGGCTCGAAACGCACCTCGGGCTTGCGGCTGCCGACGCGCGTGGCTCGAACACGGAATCCCTCATCTTTCGGGCGTCGCACGCGGCGATTCTAGCGTGCAGGGCGACCGCACAGCGCGGCCGCAGTGCGCGCTCGGCCTGCCTGGCGCAGCGAGCGCCCCGCTCAGGCGCTACAGTAGCAACGTCTCGACCACGAGCCTCGCTCCGGAAGCTGCCATGCGCCCCTACCGTCTGTTCGCACTCGCCCTGCCGCTGCTCGCGTCCGCGCCCACCACGCCCGCTCAGCAGGCGATCGAGCCCGTGCCACTCAGTCCCACGGTCAAGCAGCCCGCGCGTGCCGCGGCTCCGAGCCCCGCCGCTCAGGCCTGGGTGCATCGGCACCTCGGCACTTGGCCGCTGGGCACGCAGAAGGTGGCCGCGGATCTCATCACCGAGTACGGGCCGCCCGCGGGCAGCACGAGCCGCGAGCTTCTCTGGTACGACAACGGTCCCTGGAAGCGCACGGTGCTGCACAAGACCGGCCCGCAGCACAACTTTCCGCTGCCGCATCTGGATATCCTCGAGCAGACCGTGAATTACCGCGTGCCGCCCGAGAAGGTCCCCGATCTGCTCAACTACGACGGCAGCATCGTCGTCGATCGCACGCGCGGGGAGCTCTCGGTGCACTGTGATAGCGAGCAGCAGAACATCCTCACGCTCAATCTCGCGAACGACATCCTCACCGGCGAGCGCACCGTCGACCAGGCGCTCGCCTACCACGCGCAGGTGATCCGCGGACTGCAGACCCACGACACGGAGTCGTACCCCTTCGCGCTGCGCTTCAAACCGCAGCCGAGCAGTGCCACCGCCGATCCAGGGGAGGAGGCCGAGCTGCTGCGTCACCTCGGCAGCCCGCAATAGCCGATCGGGGTGGGCCGGCGAGATGCCCGGCGTGCGGGCCAGAATGTCGCTCGCGTCTAGGGCTTCGAGCCCGCAGCGGGGGCGGACTGCACGAGCGGCCGAGTGCGCCCCAGGTCGCCCTTGAGGTACACCATGGCGACATAGAGCGTGTCGTCGAGCTGGAAGCTGAGCATCCGCTGGGGTGGATAGCTGGTGAACAGAAAGGAGCGGATGCAGGTCAAGGATTGCGCACCGAGCTTCAGCATCAGCAGCTTCGGAGCCGTCGGCTTACAGATCTCCTCGGCCCTCGCGAGGATGCGCTTGGCGCGCGCGTAGTGCCCGGGGTTGCTCAATCGCAGCTCGTCCAGCGCGGCAGCCGTGGTGAGGTAGACGACCCTCACCGCTGGCCGTGCCGGCACGGCATCGGAGGACGGGGTGACGTTCGCCTGGGCTGTGGCCGAGTTTGGCGTGCTCGGCGGCGCCGCATACGCGAGGCTGCCGGGACTGGCCCCGAGCACCAAGGCCATCAAGCCGATTGCCAGAGGGGGGCTGCTGCGCATGGCGAGGCTCCTCAGCGACCGAGCGGGAAGCTCCGCTTAGAGTAGCGGGCACCCGCGCAAGTTCCAACCCCCGGAAAGCTCTCGGCCTCAGGCACCGAGCCCGCGACAGGCGCGGTAGACGTAGTCCGCCATGCGGCCATAGACCGCGGCCTGCCAGGCACTGTCGTCCGTGTAGAAC
This sequence comes from Steroidobacteraceae bacterium, assembly GCA_035504015.1. GTDB lineage: Bacteria > Pseudomonadota > Gammaproteobacteria > Steroidobacterales > Steroidobacteraceae > JASHUC01. The sequence goes on along the minus strand of DATJSR010000234.1, from coordinate 1,341 downwards.
GCGGCGCGCATCTGCTGCTGCGCGGCCTCACGAAGGCGCAGGTCGGTGGGACGATGCGCATGTACCCAATGATCGGCGCGCAACGCGGTGAGCACTTCCTGCATCGGGCGCGTGCCGAACTCGAGGCCGATGAAGGTGAGCTCAGCGGCGGGCAGCGCCGCGCGGAATCCGGCGGCGAGCGTGCCTTGCAGCTGCGCCGAGACGGACTCCCCGGCGCTCAGGTCCTTGACCCCCGGGCCGTACCAGCGTCGCGCGCGCTCGGTGTCCGCGGGACTGCATGGCACCAGAATGGGCTCACCGTAGCCGGGTGGGCCGAGTCCGGTGTGCACGTCGATGACGGCGACGCGCTGCACTGCGCGGGGTAACTGCTCGGCAAGGATCTGCCGCAGCGTGCGCGCAGACCACGTCGGCTGTCGCCCACCGAAGAACAGTCCGTCGGGCCGACTGTACTGGCCGCCGCTGACCGCGCTCTGCAGGGCGCGCATGCCATGACGCTGCGCATAGGCGAGCAGGGCGGCATCGGCCTGCGAACGTGCATCCCCCTCCCACGTCGCCGGCAGCAGCCAGGGATGCAGCTCCTCGTACGCAGGCGCTGCAGGCAGGGCCTGGTCGAAATCGACGAAATTGCGATTGAGGTCGACGTTGTCCTCGGTGACGCGCCGCAGCCAGGCAAAGCCGTGCGGATTGAGCGCGTGAATGAGGAGCGCGCAGCTCGGCGCGGGGAGCGCCCGAAAGAGCCGGTCGCCGAGATAGCCGACCTGACAGCCCGAGCCGCACAGGCCCTCGACCCCGTGGGTGCCCGAGATCAGCACCAGCGCTCGCGTGGCGTCCGCATCCCCAAGACGCGCCACGTCGATGCCGAGGCGCTCACCGTGGGGACCCAGGTGCGCGGCGAGCGGATATTCCTGCCACTCGGCGCCGGCGGCGGCCGCCGCGGCGCGAAAGCGCTCACGTGCGCTCGCATAGTCGGGGCTGAAGTAATCGCTGATGGGCATCGAGCGCGTCCCGTGAGTCTCAGGCAGTCGTGCCGTTGCGTCTCCACACGAGCGTACGATTGTTCGCCGGCATGGGGCAATCCTCGATGAGCTGCAGACCGATCGCTCGAGCGAGCGCATCGATCGCCTCGAAATCGCGAATCCCCATGGAGGCCGATTGCGCGCGCAGCGAGCCGTCGAAGGCCGCATTGCTGTCGCTGGTGAAGCGCCCGCCGTAGTTGAATGGCCCATAGACGGCGAGCACGCCGTCCTCGGTGAGCACGCGCCCGAGGCCGCCGAAGAACCGCGCCACTTCCTGTGGACTCATGATGTGCAGCGTGTTGGCAGAGAAGGCGGCGTCGTATCG
>DATJSR010000233.1:0-6366 GCA_035504015.1 Steroidobacteraceae bacterium | reverse complement strand
GTGACCTTCGGTGATTACTGCTCGGGAACGAATCACGTGCTGCCGACCTACGGCTTCGCACGGGCCTACAGCGGGCTTTCGCCGCTCGATTTTCAAAAGCGCATCACCGTTCAGGAGCTCTCGCCCGAGGGTGTGGCCACGCTCGGACCCATCGCCGAGCGGCTCGCGCGCCTGGAGGGCCTCGACGGGCACGCCGTGGCCGTGACACTGCGAATGCAAAGCGCCGGCTCGTTGCCGGAGTCTGCGCCATGAGCGCCCCCGCACCCGAGCGCGCGCCACCCTCGCCCCTCGCGCTCGCACGCCCCGAGCTGCTCGACCTGAAGCCCTACGAGCACGCCGCCTGGGAGCCGGCACTCGAGCGGCTGCACGCGAACGAGCTGCCGTGGCGCGGCGTTGCCGATGCCACGCTCGCCGGTCTCAATCGCTACCCCGAGCCGCAGCCGCGTGCCCTCATCGAGCGCCTGGCGGCGCTGTATCAGGTGAGCGCCGCGCAGCTGCTGGTCGGTCGCGGCAGTGACGAGGGCATCGACCTCGTGACGCGCGCCTTCTGCCGCGCGGGTGAGGATGCGGTGCTCGTGTGTCCGCCCACCTTCGGCATGTATGGTGTCGCCGCGCGAATCCAGGGCGCCGATGTCATACGCGTGCCGCTCGATGCAGCGCATGGCTTCTCGCTCGATGAGCCGCGGCTGCTCGCGGCCTGCACCGAGGCGGTCAAGCTGGTGTTCGTTTGCTCACCCAACAACCCGACGGGCAATGCCGTCCCGGAGGCGCTGCTGCTGCGGCTGGCGCGCGCCTTGAGCGGGCGCGCGCTGCTCGTGGTCGATGAGGCCTATATCGAGTTCGCCGAGGCGCCGAGCCTTGCGCCGCGCGTCGCCGAGCTTTCCCACCTGGTGGTGCTGCGCACGCTCTCCAAGGCCCACGGTCTTGCGGGTGCGCGCTGCGGCGTGGTGATCGCAGCTCCGGAGATCATCGGCCTGCTGCGCCGGATGGTGCCGCCCTACGCGCTCGCACAGAGCACCATCGAGACCGTGCTGCAGCGGCTCGAGCCCGCCGCGCTCGTCCAGGCGCGCGAGCACATCGCCCTCATCCGCCGCGAGCGCGAGCGGCTCGCGCGCGAGCTCGGCAGGCTGGCCGGCGTGCGCCACGTGTGGCCGAGCGATGCTAATTTCCTGCTGGTGCAGTTTCGCGACGCGACCGGCGCCTTCGAGCGCGCGCGCGGCGCGCGGCTGCTCATCCGCGACGTGCGCAGCCAGCCGGGGCTCGATGCCTGCCTGCGCATCACGGTGGGCACCCCCGAGCAGAACGAGCGGCTGCTGCAGGCGCTCGCCGCATCCCCGACGCGCGCCGCTGCACAGGCGTCCCCGCCATGAGCAGCGCCCGCCCCGTGCTCTTCGTCGACCACGACGGCACGCTCGTCGAGGAGCCACCCGATCAGCAGGTCGATGCCATCGAGAAGGTGCGCTTCATACCGGGAGTCTTCGGCGCGCTCGGCGCGCTCACCCGCGCGGGCTTTCGCCTCGTCATCGTCAGCAACCAGGACGGCCTCGGCACGGCGCGCCACCCCACCGCGGCCTGGGAGAAGGCCCACGGCTTCATCCTCGATGCGTTCCGCTCGCAGGGCATCGAGTTCGAGGCGGTGCTGATCTGTCCGCACTTCGCCACCGATGACTGTCGCTGCCGCAAGCCGCGCACCGGACTCATCGAGTCCTTCCTGGGCGCCGCCACCGCCGATCTGGGCGCGAGCGCCGTCATCGGCGATCGCGACACCGACCTCGAGCTGGCGCGCAATCTCGCTGTCCGCGGCCTGCGGGTGCGCCGCCACGGCACGGCCGCCGAGACCTGGCCTGCGGTGGTGCGCGAGCTCACCGCCCGTCGCGGCCGCGTCGAGCGCGTGACTCGCGAGACGCGCATCGAGGTCGCCGTCGACCTCGATGCCACCGAGCCGGTGCGGGCACGTACCGGTATCGGCTTCTTCGATCACATGCTCGAGCAGCTCGCCAAGCACGGCGGCTTCGCCCTCGAGCTGCAGTGCTCGGGCGACCTGCACATCGATGAGCACCATACGGTGGAGGACTGCGCGCTCGCGCTCGGCGAGGCGCTGCGCCGCGCGCTCGCCGACAAGAAGGGCCTCGCGCGCTACGGCTTTCTGCTGCCGATGGACGAAGCGCTGGCGCAAGTCGCCATCGATCTGTCCGGGCGCCCGTATGCAGTCTTCGAGGGCCGCTTCGGCCGTGAGCAGGTGGGCACCTTGCCGACCGAGCTCGTGCCGCACTTCTTTCGCTCGCTCGCCGAGAGCCTCGGCGCGGCGCTTCACGTGAGCGTGCGCGGGGAGAACACGCACCACATGATCGAGGCGTGTTTCAAGGGCGTCGGCCGCGCGCTGCGGCAGGCACTACGCCGCGAAGGCGACGATCTGCCGAGCACCAAGGGCCTGCTGTGAGCGAGGTCACGATCATCGACAGCGGCGGCGCCAATCTCGCCTCGCTCGCCTTTGCGCTCGAGCGGCTCGGCGCGCGCGCCCACATCACACGCGACGCCACGCAGATCGCTGCCGCGGCCCGCGTCATCCTGCCGGGGGTGGGCTCGGCACACGATGCCATGCGGCGCCTGCAGCAGGCCGGGCTCATCGAGCATCTGCCGCGCTTGCGCCAGCCGGTGCTCGGCATCTGCCTCGGGATGCAGCTGCTCTATGAGCGCTCGCAGGAGGGTGCGACCGAGTGCCTGGGCGTACTGCCAGGGATGGTGCAGCGCCTCGAGCCCTCCCCCGGGCTACCCGTGCCACACATGGGCTGGAATCAGCTCGAGCCACGGGCGCGCGATCCGCTGCTCGCGGGAGTGCCCGCGGGCTGCTACATGTATTTCGTGCACGGCTACGCGGCCCCGGTGGCAGAGTACGCGTGCGCCGTCACCGAGTACGGCAAGCCCTTCGCCGCCATCGTGCGCCGTGACAACTTCTGGGGCACGCAGTTTCACCCCGAGCGCTCCGGGGCTGCGGGCGCGCAGCTGCTGCGCAATTTCCTGGAGCTCCAATGAGGCCACGAAAGGACGCACCCCGATGCTGCTGATACCCGCCATGGACCTGCGCGGTGGACATTGCGTGCGGCTGTTTCAGGGCGACTTCGCCGCGGAGACCCGCTACGAGCTCACGCCGGAGCAGCTGCTCGAGCGCTATCGCGCCTGGGGCGCGCAGTGGCTGCACGTGGTGGATCTCGATGGCGCCCGCAGCGGCGTGCTGGCGAATCGCGCCATCGTGCTCGGCCTCGCCGCCCGGGGTCTGCTGCGCCTGCAGGTCGGCGGGGGCCTCCGCTCGACGGAGGTGCTGGAGGATCTCCTCGATGCAGGCATCGAGCGTGTGGTCGTCGGCAGCGCCGCGGTCGAGGATCCGACGAGCGTCATCCAGTGGCTCGGGCGCTTCGGTGCCGAGCGGCTGTGCCTGGCCTTCGACGTGCACCTCGTGCGCGGGGAGCCGCGCGTACGCACGCGCGGTTGGCAGGAAGGCGGCGCCGTGAGCCTGTGGGATGCGATCGAGCCCTTCCGCGCACTCGGCCTGCGTCACGTGCTATGCACCGACATCGAGCGCGATGGGGCGTTGAGCGGTCCTAATCTGGAGCTGTATCGGCGCGCCCGCACGCGCCTGCCGGAGCTTGCGTGGCAGGCCTCGGGGGGCGTGCGCGATGCCGCGGACCTGCATGCGCTCGCCGCTCTCGGCGTGCACGCCGCCATCAGCGGCAAGGCGCTGCTCGAGCAGCGCATCCCTCTCAAGGAGCTGCAGCCATTCTTGCCAAACGCATCATCCCCTGCCTCGACGTCCGCGACGGGCAAGTCGTAAAGGGCGTGCGCTTCCGCGATCACGAGGTGGTCGGGGATATCCTCGCGCTCGCGACACGCTATCGCGATGAGGGCGCCGACGAGCTCGTCTTCTATGACATCACGGCCAGCCCCGAGGGCCGCGTGGTCGATCGCAGCTGGGTGAATCGCATCGCGCGCGTGCTCGACATTCCCTTCTGTGTCGCCGGGGGCATCCGCTCGGTGGCCGATGCCGAGGCGGTGCTCAATGCAGGGGCGGAGAAGGTCTCGATCAATTCTCCGGCGCTCGCCGATCCGGCGCTGATCGATGCCTTGAGCGCGCGCTTCGGTGCGCAGTGCATCGTCGTGGGCATCGACAGCCAGCACACCGGGCAGGGCTACCGGGTCTATCAGTTCACCGGCGATCCCTCGCGCACGCGCGACTCAGGCCGCGAGACGCTCGAGTGGGTGCAGGAAGTGCAGCGGCGCGGCGCCGGGGAGATCGTGCTCAACTGCATGGGCAGCGATGGCGTGCGCCGCGGCTACGATCTCGAGCAGCTGCGCGCCGTGCGCGCCCACTGCCGGGTGCCCCTGGTCGCATCGGGCGGGGCGGGCGCCGCTGCGCACTTTCGCGAGCTCTTCGAAGCCAGCGGCGTCGATGCGGCGCTGGCGGCGGGGGTATTTCATCGGGGGGATCTTCGGGTGTGCGATCTCAAGCGCGAGCTCATCGCCGCAGGCATCGCCGTGAGGCCGCCGGCATGAGCCGCCTGAGCGCCGCCCGCGAGCGCCCGGCGCTCACGCCCGCGGACCTCGGGCGGCTCGACTTCGAGAAGGGCCAGGGACTGCTGCCCGCCATCGTGCAGCACGCCGACAGCGGCGCCGTGCTCATGCTCGGCTACATGAGCCGGGAAGCGCTCAGCGCCACCCTCGAGCGGGGGCGCGTAGTGTTCTTCAGCCGCAGCAAGCAGCGCTTGTGGGAGAAAGGCGAGACCTCCGGTCATCATCTTGCGCTCGTCGCGATCCGCACCGACTGCGACGCCGATGCGCTGCTCGTGAGCGCGCGGCCCGCGGGTCCCGTGTGCCATCTCGGCACCGACAGCTGCTTCGGCGATGAGCCGCAGAGCGCCGCCGCGCCGCTGGCATTCCTGGGCGTACTCGAGGGCATCGTGGCCGAGCGGCTGCGCGAGCGTCCCGAAGGCAGCTACACCGCGCGGCTCGCAGGCGCCGGACCGCTGCGCATCGCGCAGAAGCTCGGCGAGGAAGGTCTCGAGCTCGCGCTCGCCGCGGCTGCACAGGGCGATGAGCACGTCATCGGCGAGGCCGCGGACCTGCTCTATCATCTGCTCGTGCTGCTCGGCAGCCGCGGCATCCCGCTCGAGCGGGTGCTGCAGGAGCTGCGCCGGCGCCAGCGAGCACCGGCCGCCCCCTAGCGCTATTGAAGCGCGACCGTGTTGAGGTGATGCGCGGCCAGGATGCGGTTGACCGCCGCCGCGAGCTCGAGCGCCCCGGCTGTGATCGGCGGCGGCCGGCTCGCCTGCTGCTTCAGGGCCTCGCGGAATTTGAGCAGCAGCGGATCGGAGAGCTTGGCGGCGAGCGCCTGCAGCTCGCGCTCATCGAAGGACTCCAGCGCCGCGCGCACGCGGCGATCGAAGGCGCTGCCGGCACCGGAGCTCAAATCGGTGAGCGCGGCGGCCGTCTCGGCTCGCACCTGCAGCCACAGGCTCGGATCGGGGTTCGGGTTCACCCGGCTCGCGAGCCCGAGCGCCTGAGTGACCAGCGGGGAGCTCGCGGGCACGGGCGCGGGCCGGCCGATCGCATCCTCGATCCGATGGATGAGCGGCTCGCGGTCCGGGGATTGCGCGGCCGCCCCCGCGCAGAGCAGCGCCGTCGTCAGGCACACCCGCGCGCGCAACGGCCCGCGGCTCATTGTGCCTCCAGCGCCCCGGCCCGCGCCTGCGCCTCGCTGGCCTGGGCGTTCTGCCCGCGCGCGCGCAGCGATTCGGCAATGAGGTGCCAGGCGCGCGCCTGCACGCGCGCATCCCCGCTCGCAAGCTGCAGGGCCTTGTGGGCGAAGCTGTCGGCAAGCTCCTCGTGTCCGGCCTGCTCGTGAGTCTCGCCGAGCTCGATCCACAGCAACGGATTGCTCGGCTCGATGCGCAGCGCCCGCTCGAGCGTCGCCAGCGCCTGGTCGGGCTCGCCGTGCTGGGCCTGACGGCGGGCCTCGCTCACCAGGGCGGCGGCGGCCGGACCGAGCCGGAAGGACTTGTGCGGGGGCATGCCGGCACCGGGCTCAGCCGGCGCGACGGCAGGGGCTGCAGGGGCGCTGGTTGCGGGCGAGGCCGGCGCCGCGGCGGCGGGCGGCGATACGCCCGGCGCCTGAGAGGTTGCGGGCGCGGGGGATGTCGACTCTTCGGCAGTCCCGGAGCTTTCGCAGGCAGTGAGCAGCGCCCCCGCGAAGAGCAGCGACAGCCATGTACGCATACCCCGCCGCCTGTGCCCGCGCCTCATGTGCGGATGATAGAAGATCCACGCGAGCTAATGAAAAAGATCCCGCAGCCACTGACCCGCGCGCTCGAGCAG
>DATJSR010000232.1:0-14041 GCA_035504015.1 Steroidobacteraceae bacterium | reverse complement strand
GCGCGGCTACGATTTGTCCGGGCTGCGCGCCCGGCACGTCGAGGCCGGCGACTTCGAGCGCTTCGACTACATCCTGGCCATGGATCGCTCGGTTCTGGCGGCGCTCAGCAGGGCAGCGCCGGGCACGGCGCGCCAGCGGGTCAAGCTGTTCCTGGAATTCTCACCCGACGCCGACGAGCTCGAAGTCCCCGATCCCTACTACGGCGGACCGAACGGCTTCGAGCACGTCCTCGATCTGATCGAGAGCGCCTCCCGCGGGCTGCTCACGCACCTGCGCGAGAGGGGCTGACGCGGCTACTCCTCCGGCCCGCCCCCCTCGGGTGGGGCGCTCGAGCTCGGCGCGGAGGACCACACCACGTAGGGCTTGCTCTGCCGGCCGGGATTACCCTCGAGCGGCGGTGTCGGCTCGAAGTGTGCAACTGGGCGATGCTCGCCCGCGCCGGCGGCGAGCGGCTCGGCATGCTCGCCCGAGTCGGACTCCCCGCGTGTCGCGGGCTCCGAGCGCAGTACCGGCTCCCCGCGTGGTGCCGGATCCCCCCGTGGGCCGGGCTCTCCGCGTGGGCCGGGCTCTCCGCGTGGTCCTGAATCCTCAAAGGGTGCCGCTGCTCGCTCGGATGCAGGCTCGGTCGCTGCATCTGCGCTGCCGTATCCGCTGGCCTCGGATGCAGCCCCGAACTCGGACGGTGAATTGCGGTGGCTCTCGCCATAGCCGTTGCCCCCGCCTGGGCCGCCCACTCCGCCGAACGAGTCGCGACCTCCGCCGCCACGACGGCCCCGTCGACGACCCCGCCGGCCTCGTCCACGTCGCTCGCCCCGCAACTCCTCACCCGAGGGCGCGGCGCCGCCGCCCTCCGGACTCGGGCTGGCAGGGGAAGCGGTGCGGGCGATGTCACCTTCGGATCCGGTGGTCGCGGAAGCCGCGGCGGGGGGCAGCGGTGCGCGCTCGCGCCCGCCATCGCGGCGCTCCCCGCGCTCCCCCGAGCGCTCGCTGCGCTCGTGTCGGTCGCGCTCGGGACGCTCGCCGCGATCGCGACGCTCCCCGCGGTACTCACCCCGCTCTCCTCGCTCGCCGCGCTCACGGCGATGTCCTTCACCGCGGTCGCGGCCTCCGTGCCGGCGCGGCTGGCCGCCACGACGGCCATCGCGGTCGCCGGAGGAGCCGCTGCGCTCGCGTCGCGCTTCGGCGGGCGCCTCGGCCACCGGGGGCGCAGCGGGCGCCGTCGGTGCCGGTGCCTCGGCACTGAACCAGCGTCGCATGCGCGCCCACACGCCCGGACGAGTATCGGCAGCGAGCGGGATCGCCGCTGGTGCAGCCACCGGCGTGGGGGTGGCCGCGATCGGCGCCGGCGTGCTCGGCAGCAGGCTCGCCACCGCGGCAACCTCCGCGGGAGGCTTCTTTTCCTGCGTGCTGGGGTCGTGGACCTCCGGTGCCGTCGGCATGAGATAGCTCAGCTGCCTGTTCTCGGGCAGCTCGGCCTCATCCTCGCGCACGCGCCTGATGGAGTACTCCGGCGTCTGCATGTTCGGATTGGGCACGATCAGCAGGTCCGCCTCGGACTTGTCCTCGAGCGTTCGCAGCCACTCGCGCTTCTCGTTGATGAGGTAGGTGGCAACCGCGACCGGCACCTGCGCAATCACGCGGGTCGTGTGCTCCTTGCGCACCTCCTCGCCGATCAGGCGCAGGATGGCGAGCGCCATCGACTCGACGCTGCGGATGCTGCCGATTCCGACACAGCGCGGACACACGATGTGGCTCGACTCGCCGAGCGAGGGCCGCAGCCGCTGGCGCGACATCTCGAGCAGACCGAAGCGCGAGAGCCGGCCGATCTGGATGCGCGCGCGGTCCATGCGCACCGCATCGCGCAGGCGATCCTCCACGTCGCGCTGATTCTTCGGCGACTCCATATCGATGAAGTCGATGACGATCAGTCCGCCAATGTCGCGGATGCGCAGCTGGCGGGCGATCTCCTCCGCCGCCTCGAGGTTTGTGTTGAGCGCCGTGGTCTCGATATCGCTGCCGCGCGTGGCGCGCGCGGAGTTGATGTCGATCGAGACGAGCGCCTCGGTGTAGTCGATGACGATGCTGCCGCCCGCCGGCAGCTGCACCTTGTGTGCATACGCGCTCTCGATCTGGCTCTCGATCTGAAAGCGGGTGAACAGCGCGATGTCGTCGGTGTAGTGCTTGAGGCGCCGCTGCGCATCGGGCGGCATGAAGCGCTGCATGTACTCCTGTGCCTTCTGGAAGGCGCCGGGGTCATCGACCAGGATCTCGCCCACGTCGTCCGAGAGGTAGTCGCGCATGGCCCGGGTGACGGCATCGCTCTCTCGGTAGACGAGAAAGGGCGCCGATCGGTCCTTGGCCGCGACATCGATCTGCTCCCACTGCGCCTTGAGATTGTCGAGATCCCACTGCAGCTCCTCGACGCTGCGGCCCACGCCCGCGGTGCGCACGATGGCACCCATCCCATCCGGGATCTGCAGCTGGCTCATGACCTCGCGCATCTGGTCGCGATCCTCGCCCTCGATACGGCGCGAGACCCCCCCGGCGCGCGGGTTGTTCGGCATCAGCACGAGAAAGCGCCCCGCGAGGCTCACGAAGGTGGTGAGCGCCGCACCTTTGTTGCCGCGCTCCTCCTTTTCCACCTGCACGAGCAGCTCCTGGCCTTCGGCAAGGAGCTCGCGGATGTTCATGCGCCCGCCGCCCTGCAACGGCTGGCGGAAGTAGTCCTTGGAGACTTCCTTCAGCGGCAGAAACCCGTGACGCGGGGCACCGTAATCGACGAAGCACGCCTCGAGCGAGGGTTCGACGCGCGAGATTCGACCTTTGTAGACGTTCGCTTTCTTCTGTTCGCGCGAAGGAAGTTCGATGCTGAGATCGTAAAGTTTCTGTCCATCAACCAGAGCGACGCGCAACTCTTCCTGTTGAGTGGCGTTGACGAGCATTCTTTTCATGCGGCCCTACTGTGCTGTGAGGGGCCGACAAGGACACGGTGGGATGCCGCAGCAGCGGCACGACACAAAGGGGTAGGGGCGCGCGAGTCTCGCTGTTCATGAGTCCCCGCCGTAATCACACGGACGGTGCGCCGAAAACCTTCTGTTACTCAACCGACGGCGCGCACCGCGATCACACGGCTTGCGGATCCAGGGCGCTGCCACCTTGTCGGCCCAAACGCGATGGCCTCGTTCGACGAGGACCAACTCCTTAAGACGCCTGCCAGCGAAGCGCACGCGTAACATATGCGTCATGCATGCTTCCTTCCGCAGACACCCGTGACGCCCCGGCGCGCGGGCATGCCGCCACGCCGGAACACTCCGCCCCCGGGGCGGACACGCGAGTATACGCCAGAGACCGCAGTAGAAACAACGCCTTACGACGAAAAGGCGGTGCCCTCGGGCGAGGAGCCCGCAGCACGGGCGGGGGTGCGCTACCTGGCGGTGGGCGAGGAGCGCGCCGGTCAGCGCCTCGACAACTTCCTGCTGCGCGAGCTCGACGGTGTCCCTCGCAGCCGCATCTACCGGCTGGTGCGCCGCGGGGAGGTGCGAGTGAACGGGAGGCGCGCGCGTCCCGAGCAACGTCTGCTGGCCGAGGATCGGGTGCGCTTGCCCCCGCTGCGCCAGGCGCCTCCCGAAGCCGAGCGCGGGGTGCCCGAGAAGCTGCGCCAGGCGGTGGCCGGGGCCATCTTGCAGGAGGACGAGCGGGTGCTGGTGCTCAACAAGCCCGCAGGCATCGCCGTCCACGGCGGCAGCGGGGTGAGCTTCGGCGTCATCGAGGCCTTGCGTGCCCTGCGGCCGGACGAGCATCTGGAGCTCGTGCACCGTCTCGACCGCGATACCAGTGGCTGCCTGCTCATCGCGCGCAGCGCCGCGGTGCTGCGCACCCTGCACGCGTTGCTGCGCGAAGGGCGCTTCGAGAAGGGCTACCTGGCACTGCTCGTGGGGCGCTGGAACCTCGGGCGCAAGCGACTCGATCTGCCGCTGCGCACCGACCTGCGCGTGAGCGGAGAGCGGACGGTGCGCGTGCACGCGAGCGGCAAGTCCGCCGTCAGCGTGTTCCGACCCGTGCAGTTCTTCGGTCCCACCGCAACGCTCGTCGAAGTGGCGCTGCACACCGGTCGCACCCATCAGATCCGCGTGCACGCCGCGCACGCCGGCCATCCGGTGGCGGGCGATGAGAAGTACGGGGATGCCGAGGCGAACGCCAGGCTGCGCGAGCTCGGTCTCGCGCGCATGTTCCTGCACGCACACACGGTGAGCTTCGATTGGCCGCAGGGTGGCTCATTCAGCGCCAGCGCGCCGCTGCCCGAGGAGCTGCGCGCGGTGCTCGAGCGGCTCGCTACGGCACGCGCACGCCCAGCTCGCGCAGCGTCGCGGCGACCCAGATGAGCGGCAACCCCACGAGCGCCGTTGGATCGACGCTGTCGATGCGCTCGAGCAGCGCGATGCCGAGCGCTTCGGACTTCATGCTCGCCGCCGTATCGAGCGGCTGCTCGCGCGCCACGTAGCGCTCGATCTCCTCGCTCGAGAGCGAGCGAAAGAGCACGCGGGTGGTATCGAGGTGCGCGGCGGTGAAGCCGCGCGCCTCGCAGACGATGGCCACCGCGGTGTGAAACTGCGCCTCCTGGCCGGAGAGCCGCTCGAGCTGCGCCCGCGCACTGTGCGCCGTGCCCGGCTTGTCGAAAATGAGCGCACCCTGTGCGGCCACCTGGTCGCTGCCGATGACCGCGGCCTGGGGATGCCGGGTGGCGAGCGCGCGCGCCTTGGCCAGGGCGAGCCGCGCGGCGCGTGCGGTGGGCGCCTCACCGGGCAGCTCGCTCTCATCGACGCCGGGGGGCGCGACCTGGAACTCGAGCCCGAGCCGCTCGAGGAGCTGCCGGCGGTAGCGCGAGGTCGAGGCGAGGAGCACGGGGGGCGCCGGGGTCATGAGGATTCGTGTACCAGAAACAAGAGCTTAGGTAAGCTTTTCGCTTTGACTTGGGACGCCTCGCTACCTATGATACGCGCCCCATGCCGGAGGACTGGTCGAAGCTACGGGACATCGACCCGCTGGCTGACGCGCAGGCCTGCATCGATTTCGAGCTGCCCTTCTCTGCGTTCCCGCGTCTCGCTGCGCAGCTGGCCAGCCCCGCGGGGCAGGCGCAGGGTCGGGTGTGCTTCGATCGCGACGCCGGAGTGGCGGTCGCCGAGGTGCAGGTGAGCGCTCAGGCGCTGCTCACCTGTCAGCGCTGTCTGGCCGCGATGCCCTGGTCGTTTTCAGGGAGTGCCCGCGTCGCGCTCGTGGGCGATGCTGCCGAGGCGGAACGCGTGCCGGCGGAGCTCGAGACGATCCTCGCGCCCGAGCATCGTTTGAGCGTGCGCGATCTGGTCGAGGAGCAGTTGCTCATCGAGCTGCCGCTCGTCGCGCGCCACGAGCAGGCAGAATGCCCGCCTCCGGTGAGCGCGCAGGGCGCCGAAGAGTCGGGCGAGCGCCACAAGCCCTTCGCCGGGCTCGATGAGCTTATGAAGCAAGAGAGATAGCCATGGCCGTTCAAAAAAGCCGCAAGACACCCTCCCGACGCGGGATGCATCGCTCGCACGATGGGCTCGACAAGCCCGCGCTGTCGGTCGATCCACAGTCGGGCGAGACCCACCTGCGTCATCGCATCACGCCGGACGGCTTCTATCGCGGCCGTCGCGTCATCGAGAAGGCTGCAGAGTCCGACGAGCAGGAATGAGCCGGCAAGCCCGCAGGGGCCCGCGGCTCGCGCGCTGAAAGTCGCGCCCTCGTGTGCTGGTAGTTGCGATCGACGTGATGAGCGGCGATCTGAGCGCACACGAGCGCATCGCGGGCGCAGTGCGCGCGCTGCGCGCCGATGCCGAGCTCGGCGCACTGCTCGTCGGGGCGCGGGAGAGCATCGAGACGGCGCTGCGCGGCCTGCCCGAGGCGCTGCAGCAGCGCATCGAAGTCGTGCCCGCCGCTCAAGTCATCCGCATGGACGAGGCCCCGCGCAGCGCCGTGCGCCGCGGCCGCGAGTCCTCCATGCGCATCGCCGTCAACCTGGTGCGCGAGGGCCGTGCGGCCGCCTGCATCAGCGCGGGCAACACCGGTGCCCTCACCGCCATTGCGCATTTCGTGCTGAAGACCGTCGGGCAGGTCGAGCGCGCCGCTCTCATGGCCGCGCTGCCCTCGGTGAGCGGCCAGACCCAGATGCTCGACCTCGGCGCCAACACCCGCGCCACGCCCCTGCAGCTCGCGCAGTTTGCGCGCATGGGAGCGATCGTCGCGCGTGACGTGCACGCCCTCGAGTATCCGCGGGTGGGCCTGCTCAATGTCGGCGAGGAGGAGGGCAAGGGTCACGAGGCCGTACAGGCGGCGCACGCGCTCATTGCGCGCGAGGCGGCCGAGCAGCGCTTGCCGTTGCGTTACGTGGGCTTCATCGAGGGCGATGACATCTTCTCGGGCGAGGTGGACGTGGTCGTGACCGATGGGTTCACCGGCAACGTGGCGCTGAAGGCGATGGAGGGGCTGGCGCAGCTCATCGGCGAGCGCGTGCGGCGCGAATTCGCGGCCTCGCTGCGCGATCGCCTGGCCGGGCTGCTCGCCGCTCCGGTGCTGCGCCGCCTCGCCGCCGGGCTCGATCCGCGCCGCCATAACGGCGCCTGCATGGTGGGGCTGCGCGGCATCGTGGTAAAAAGCCACGGCAGCGCGGGAGCGCTCGCCTTCGCCCGCGCCATAGAGTTTGCAGCTCAGGCTGCGCGCGCGGGTCTCACGGCGCACATGGCGCAGGCCTTCGAGGCACAGGGGTGTTGATGTACTCGCGAATCGCCGGCACCGGCTCGTACCTGCCGGAGAAGGTGCTCACCAACGCCGATCTCGAGCGTCTGGTCGACACCACCGACGAGTGGATCCGCAGCCGCACGGGCATCGAGCGGCGCCACATCGCCGCCGAGCGCGAGACCACGGTGGATCTGTCCGAGCATGCGGCGCGGCGCGCGCTCGAGGCCGCCGGCACGGACCCCAAAGAAGTCGATCTGATCGTCTTCAGCACCAGCACGCCCGACTATCTCTTCCCCAACTGCGGTGCACTGCTGCAAGGGCGGCTGGGCTGTACGGGCGGGCCTGCCTTCTCGCTCGAGACGGCCTGCAGCGGCTTCATCTATGCGCTTGCGGTGGCGGACAAGTTCGTGCGTCTGGGCGAGGCGCGCTGCGCGCTGGTCGTCGGCTCGGAGACGCTCTCGCGGGTGACGGACTGGAGCGATCGCTCCACCGCGGTGCTGTTCGCGGACGGCGCCGGCGCGGTGCTGCTGCGACCTGCCGCCGAGCCGGGAATCCTCTCGACGCACCTGCATGCCGATGGCACTCAAAAGGACATGCTCTACTGTCCGGGCGGCGTCTCGCGCAACACCCCGGCCTTCCCCGATTCGCAGGTCCGGCACGCCATCAAGATGGCGGGCAGCGAGGTGTTCAAGATCGCGGTCACCCATCTCGGCAAGGTGGTGGAGGAGGCGCTCGCGGCCAACGCGCTGCCGCGCTCTGCGATCGATTGGCTGGTGCCGCACCAGGCGAACATCCGCATCATCCAGGCGACGGCGCGCAAGCTCGACTTGCCGCTCGAGCGGGTCATCATCACGGTGCAGGAACACGGCAATACCTCCGCCGCTTCGGTGCCCCTCGCGCTCGATGCGGGCGTGCGCGACGGACGCGTGCGGCGCGGTCAGCTGCTGCTGCTCGAGGCGATCGGCGGCGGGATTACGTGGGGCGCGGCGCTGCTGCGCTATTGAGGCGCGCGTTGCAGGCAGGCGCAAACAGAACGCCGCGCGAAAGCGCGGCGCTCCGTTTGAGCGCTCGAACTGCTCTTACTTCGAAACAGAGCGCTTGAACATCCGGTCGATCTTCTCGTTGGTCGCATCGACCGCGGACTGCGCGGCCTGTGCCGCCGCCAGCGCCTGATTGGCCGTGCTCTGCGCACCGCTCGCCGCCTGGCTCGCCTGCTGTGCCGCCTGTGAGGCCTGATCCGCAGAGGCCTTCGCCGCCTGCACGTCCGCCTGCAGCTTGGCGACCTGCGATTTGAGGTCTGCAATGTCGGCCTGAACGGGCTTCAGGTCCGTGCAACCAGCAAGCCCTGCCATGACTGCTGCCGCAGCCACCGTCAACATCATCGCGCTCTTCATAACGAACATCCCCTTGTGGGTTGTTAAGTTCCGGGAGGTCCTGAAACAGGACAGTGCGAAGCAGCGTAGTGCCTTCACCACAGACTTCGCAAGCGGGCGCAACTGCATCAAATTTGACGCCGGATTGCAACCTTTAAAAAGGGGGGTGCACAGCGAGCGCGCTGCCACATTGTGGCTGGCTGGCATCCAGGCACGCGTGGGCGAAGGCACGTCGCGGAGAAGCGACATCAATGCGCCCCTTGCGCGAGGCGGCGCCGCCGGCTGCGCAGGATCTCGCGCGCCGCATTGTGCCCCGGCACCCCGGTGACACCGCCACCCGGATGGCTGCCCGCGCCGCACATATACAGCCCCGTGACCGGGGTACGATAATCGCCGTGGCCAAGGAGCGGACGTGCGGCCCACAGCTGGTCGAGTCCGAGCGCCCCGTGAAAGATATCCCCGCCGGTGAGCCCGAGTCGCTCCTCGAGATCGGCTGGCGAGAGGATGGAGCGCCCGAGAATGCTGGCGCGGAAATTCGGGGCATGGGCGTTGACGGTGTCGATGATGGTGTCGGCAACCGCCTCACGCTCGTCGCTCCAGCGTCGTCGGCCTGGCAGAACGTAAGCGAAATGCTGGCAGAACAGACTCGCCACATGAGCTCCCGCCGGGGCCAGGGAATCATCGATCGTGCTCGGAATCAGCATCTCGACGATCGGCTCGCGCGCGCAACCGCTGACGCGGGCATCCAGATACGCGCGCTCCATGTACGCGAGCGATGGTGCGATGATGATTCCAGCAGCAAGATGCGGTCCCGGTTGCGGTAGCGCCGTAAAGCGCGGCAGCTCGGCAAGCGCCACATTCATGCGGAACGTCGCCGATTCGCAGCGGTAGCGCTGCATGCGCGCGCGCAGCTCCGCCGGCAGCGCCGCGGGCTCGAGCAGTTGCAGAAAGAGCAGCTTCGGATTGACGTTGGCGGCAACGATGGGTGCCTGGAGGCTGCGTCCATCGGCGAGCAGCACGCCGGTGACGCGTACGCGATCGCCCGTTCTCTCAGTGAGCACCGCTGCCACGGGTGCCTCGAGCTCGATGTCGACACCCAGGCGGCGCGCCTCGCGCGCCATCGCCTGTGTGA
This sequence comes from Steroidobacteraceae bacterium, assembly GCA_035504015.1. Taxonomy (GTDB): domain Bacteria; phylum Pseudomonadota; class Gammaproteobacteria; order Steroidobacterales; family Steroidobacteraceae; genus JASHUC01. Next base: position 4,782 of record DATJSR010000232.1, on the reverse strand, counting down.
TCGCGCCCATGCCCCCGAGCGCATGGCCCCACAGGCCGGGCTTGCCGTTCACCTGGCCGAAGCCATGATGCAGGAGCACATAGGCGCTGGTCGGAGTGTACGGGCTCTGGTAGGCGCCCACGATCGCATCAAAGCCGTGCAGCGCCTTGAGCGCATCGCACTCGAACCAGCCATCGAGCATGTCGCCGGCGCTGCGGGTGAAGAGCTCGTGCACCTCGCGCTGCTGCTCGAGGGGCATGCGGCGCAGATCCCGACCGAGCGACAGCAGCTTCCAGAGATCGCCGGCCCGGGCGAGCCCGGCGGGTGGGGTCTGCAGCAACTGGCCGCGCAGGTAGTCGACCACGCGCTCGAGCATGGCGTAGAAGGCCGGCAGACGCTCCGCATCGCGCATCGAGCGCTGGCGCACCGCCGCGATGGTGTCGGCGGCGGTGGGTCCTGCGCAGAAGGCGCTGCCGTCGGGCAGGGGCAAGAAGTTCTGCATCGGGCGTTCGCGCACGATGAGGCCGTGCTCGGCGAGGCGCAGGTCCTGCTGCACTTTGGGGTGCAGCAGGCTCACCGTGTAGCTGGCCGTGGAGTTGCGAAAGCCCGGGTGGAATTCCTCGGTGACCGCGGCGCCTCCGACGAGGGCGCGCCGCTCGAGGACACCGACACGCAGTCCTGCGCGAGCGAGATAGCAGGCGCAGGTGAGGCCGTTGTGGCCGGCGCCGATGACAAGAGCATCGTATCGGCTTGCGCCGGGCTTCGATCTGGATATAATCACAGTATTGGATAAATAACCAGGTTTACGCCATGTCGGACCTGACACCGCGCCAGACCCAGATCCTGCGCCTCATCCAGCGCTTCATCGCCGAGACGGGCATGCCGCCCACGCGGGCCGAAATCGCCCGTGAGCTCGGCTTTCGCTCGGCCAATGCCGCCGAGGAGCACCTGCGGGCGCTCGCCCGCAAGGGCGTCATCGCGCTCATTCCTGGAACCTCGCGCGGTATCCAGCTCAAGGACACCATGCGCGAGCAGATGGGACTGCCACTCATCGGCCGCGTCGCCGCGGGCAAGCCTATTCTGGCGGAGGAGAACATCGAGGCGCGCTTTCAAATCGATCCGGCGATCTTTCAGCCCAGGCCGCATTATCTCCTGAAGGTCACCGGCATGAGCATGAAGGATGCCGGCATCCTCGATGGAGATCTGGTCGCCGTGCACCGTACCTCGGAAGTGCGCAGCCGCCAGATCGTGGTGGCGCGCCTCGAGAACGAAGTCACCGTCAAACGCTACCGCCAGGAAGGCTCGATCGTCTGGCTGCTGCCCGAGAACAGCGATTTCGAGCCCATCAAGGTCGATCTGCGGCAGCAGCCGATGATCATCGAGGGCGTCGTCGTGGGCGTGCTGCGCCGCGGGCGCGCCGCCGGCCTCACGTGATGCCATCCGCGAATGCCAGCGCATGTCCGACCCGCGCCTCGATCGCCTGCTCGAGCATCCCGCCATCTGGCGCGGCGCGGGCGCAGCACGTGCCGCCGCGGTGTCCACCGGCTTCCCCGAGCTCGATGCACGCCTGCCAGGAGAAGGCTGGCCACAGACCGGACTCGTTGAGATCCTGATCCCCGAGCTCGGGGTCGGCGAGCTCTCACTGCTGCTGCCGGCGCTCGGCTCACTCAGCCGGCGGGCGACGGCGCGCTGGTGTGCCTGCATTGCCCCACCGTTCGAGCCCTTCGCGCCGGCGCTCGCCGCGCATGGTCTCGATCTCGAGCGGCTGCTCGTGGTGCGTACCGAGGCACCTCTCTGGCCGTGCGAGCAGTCGCTGCGCTCGGGCGCCTGCGATGCGGTCATCGCCTTCGTGCGGCGTATTCAAACACGCGCGCTGCGGCGCCTGCAGCTCGCGGCCGAGCAAGGCCGCACGCTCGGCTTTCTGCTGCGCACGCTTTCCCAGCGCACGCTGCAGGAGCCCTCCTGCGCCACGCTGCGCCTTGCCGTGCAGCCGGCGCAGGGCGCATTGCGGATCACGCTGCTCAAGTGTCGCGGCGCACGTCGTGGCTCGCTGGAGCTCACGCCACCAGCCCTGTGCCTTCAGTCAGCGCGCCAAAGCGCGATTTGAGGCGCAGTGCCCGTGCGTGCGCCGCTATCGCTTCAGGTCGTACCGTCGCCGGCGTCCGCCCCGGCTGCGGCCTCGGCCCCCAGCCCTGCCGCACTGCGCTCGCTGCCGTTGCCGCTGGCGCCTGCCCCGCAGCCGCACGAGCTGTGGCTCGCGGTGTGCTGGCCCCGGCTGCCGCTCGAGGCGCTCGCCGCCGCATCGAGCGGCTCCTGCCTCGCCGTGGTGGAGCTGCAGCAGGGCGCGCAATACCTCGTCGCGCTCGATGCGCAGGCCGAGCGTGCCGGAGCCCGCGTGGGAATGAGCTGGGCGGCTGCCTCCGCCCTGGTGCCGCAGCTGAGCGCGCGCTGGCGTGAGCCGCATGCCGAGCAGCGGCACCTGGCGCAGCTCGCGGAAGCAGCTCAGCGCTATTCGCCGCGCGTGAGCCTGATGCCACCCGATGCGCTGCTCATCGAGGTGCGCGGCAGCCTGCGCCTCTTTGGCGGAGCGGCACAGCTGCTGCGTCGCTTCAAGGCCGATTACCTGAGCGCGGGCACACAACCGCGGCTCGCCCTCGCACCGACGCCGCTCGCTGCGCTTGCCGGCGTGCGCGGCGCGCGCACTTTCTGCGTGCTCGAGCCGGCCCGACTCATCGGGGCACTCGCGCCGTTACCCCTGGCCGCGCTCGGCTGGCCGCTCGAATCGCTCGAGCGGCTGGCCAAGATGGGCGTGCGCAGCATCGGGGAGGTGCTGCGTCTGCCGCGTGCGGGCTTTGCGCGACGCTTCGGTGTGGAGCTGCTCACCAGCCTCGATCAGCTCACCGGGCGGCGCGCCGATCCGCGTCGCAGCTTTCGGCCCAGCGAGCGCTTTTGCGCCAGGCGCGATTTCAGCTACGAGGTGGTGGAGCACGAGCGCATCCTCGCCGCGCTCGAGCCGCTGCTCGGAAAGCTGTTCGCGCGTCTCAAGGCTTTGCAATGCGGCATCGTCGAGCTCGACTGCCGCCTGCGCCATGCGCATGCGCCGCCCACGCGCTGCGTGCTCAAGCTCACCACGCCCACGGCGGATCCGCAGCAGCTGCGGGCACTGCTCAAGGAGCGCCTCGCCACGCTGAGCTTGCCCGAGCCGGCACGCTCGGCGGAGATCCTCTGCGGAGAGCTGCTGCCACGGCACTCGAGCTCGCACGAGCTGTGGCAGCCGGGAGAGCAGGGCGGTGGGGCAGGGGCGCCATGCACGGACTTGATCGAGCGGTTGCGGGCGCGGCTGGGCTTCGAGGCCGTGCACGGGCTTGCGATCCACTCGACGCATCGGCCCGAGGCAGCTACCCGTCGGGAGCCCACTATTGCGCCCGCGCGGGCGACCAAGCAGCGGCCCGCGGTAGCAGCCGAGTCGCTGCGCTGGGCGGCGCATCGCCCGCTTTGGCTGCTACCCGAGCCTGAGCCGCTCGCCGAGGCGCCCTCCGGGCTGCCGTGCCGGCACGGGCCGCTCGAGCTGCTGGGCGACCCGGAACGCATCGAGACCGGCTGGTGGGAGGGCACGGCACTCGCTCGCGATTATTACCGTGCTCTCGATCGGCGCGGCGTGCAGCTGTGGGTGTACCGCCAGCGCGTGGCGCCGCATCGCTGGTTCCTGCATGGCATCTATGGTTAATAGCTCGGCTCGGGCTTCCTGCCACTCGCCTCGCGGCGGCGAGCAAAAAGCGCGGTTTTTACTCGCCGCTCGCCGCCTGCGGCGGCGGGCACATCCTTGTGCCTATGGTTAAGGGCTCGGCTCGGGCAGCGGGCGCGGCAGCGGCGTTGCCTGACTACGCCGAGCTGCACTGTCTCAGCAATTTCACTTTCCTGCGCGGGGCCTCCCATCCCGAGGAGCTCGTCGTGCGCGCCCGCGAGCTTGGCTACGCAGCGCTCGCGCTCACCGACGAATGCTCGGTCGCCGGGGTGGTGCGGGCACACACGGCGGCGAAGGAGAGTCCCAGTGACGCCGAATCGGCCGCAGCGTCCGCCGGCTCGACACCCTTGAGGCTCATCATCGGCACCGAGTGTCGTCTCGCCTGCGGCCTCAAGCTGGTCGCGCTTGCGCAGAACCGGCAGGGCTATGCACGGCTGTGCCGCCTGATCACGCGCGGGCGCCGCCAGGCGCCCAAGGGCGAGTACGCGCTCACTCGTGCGGATGTGGAGTCCTCACTCGAGCACTGCCTGCTCTTGTGGCTGCCGGGCGAGGAGCCCGACCGCCCGGCGGGCGAGTGGCTGCAAGAGCGCTTTCGCGACCGGGTGTGGCTCGCCGTCGAGCTCGCGCGCGATGGCACCGACCGCACGCGTCTCGGGCGACTGACGCAACTGGCGCAGCGGCTCTCGATGCCGCTCGTCGCGAGCGGCAACGTCCACATGCACGTGCGTGAGCGCCATCGCCTGCAGGATGCGCTCACCGCCATTCGCCTGGGCGTGCCGATCGACATGGCCGGGCGGCAGCTGCAGATGAACGGCGAGCGCTACCTGCGCGAGCGTGCGCGCCTCGCGCGGCTGTATCCCGAGGAGCTGCTCACCGAGACGCTCGCGATCGCCGAGCGCTGCCGCTTCTCGCTCGACGAGCTGCGCTACGAGTACCCGCGCGAGATCGTGCCGCCCGGAGAGACCCCGCAGACCTACCTGCGCAAGCTCACCGAGAAGGGTGCGCTCGAGCGCTGGCCGCGGGGTGTGCCCGACAAGGCTCGCAAGATCATCGCGCAC
>DATJSR010000231.1:0-2790 GCA_035504015.1 Steroidobacteraceae bacterium | reverse complement strand
GGCGGATCTGCGCAGCAGCTCATCGAGGCGGTAGCCGATGCCGATCAGCACGCTGTGCGTGTCGATATCGCCCTGCGTGTGAACGTCGTTGAGATTCAGACGCGCGTACCAGCGCTCGCCCATCGAGTAGGTGAGGCTGAGCGTGTAGAGCTCGCCGAGCCCATGGTAGTCGCGAAACCATGGCGGCGCGGGCCAAAACTGCGTGTCGGCGTAGAAGTAAGGGCCGGCCCCGAACGCGAGCGACCAGCGCTCGCGCCATTGCGGGCTGACGAGCCAGAGCTGCACGGCCCCGCCATCGCGATGGTGGTCCGTCTGGTGACCCTCGTTGAGGTAGGAGAACGATGCAGCGAGCCAGTTCCAGTTGAGCTTCTGGCGATACTCGAGCTGCCAGGCGTAGGTGGAAAAGGAATCGCCGCTCTCGGCGGCACGGCCCGCCAGCAGGCCGAGCTCCTCGGCCCGTGCGCCCGAGGATGCGAGCCAGCTGCTGAGCGCCCAGAGAAGCGCGGGGGCCGCGAATGTCACGAACCGCGCGCACTGCAAGCACTGGGGGCGGGGTGGATGCATCTCGCGCGCTCAGCGTTGATAGTGGCGAGCAACGCTAGCGGGGCCGCTCCCCAGCGGCAAGAAACCAATTGTTGCCGCCGCCCCTGAGGCCGTACGGTGGCTCACGACTTGAGCCGATAGCCGGTGCGCAGTATCCAGGTGACGATCAGCAGACAGGCCACCAGGAAGAGCAGGGTCATGCCGAAGCTCAGCAGCACGTTCACGTCCGAACGGCCGTAGAAGCTCCAGCGAAAGCCGCTCACGAGGTAGACGACCGGATTGCACAACGCGACGCGCCGCCACAGCGGCGGCAACATGCTCACCGAATAGAAGCTGCCCCCGAGGAAGGTGAGCGGCGTCACGACCAGCAGCGGCACGATCTGCAGCTGTTCCCAGCCGTCCGCCCAGATCCCGAGAATGAAGCCGAACAGGCAGAAGGTGACGGCGGTCAGCAACAGAAAGGCCACCATCCACAGCGGGTGCGCCACCGAGAAGCTGACGAAGATGCGTGCGGTGAGCAGGATGATGGTGCCGAGAATCACCGACTTGGTGGCAGCGGCGCCGACGTATCCGGTGAGAATCTCGACGGTCGAGATCGGTGCCGAGAGCACCTCGTAGAGCGTGCCGGTGAAGCGCGGCATGTAAATGCCGAAGGAGGCGTTGGAGATGCTCTCGGTGAGAATCGCGAGCATCGCCAGGCCCGGCACGATGAAGGCGCCGTAGCTCACGCCCTCGACCGATTGCATGCGCGCGCCGATCGCCGCGCCGAACACGATGAAATAGAGCGAGGTGGAGATCACCGGCGCGAGCAGGCTCTGCAGCAGCGTGCGCCAGGCGCGGTGCAGCTCGAAAGCGTAGATGGCACGGATCGCATACCAGTTGACGCGCGCGGGCTCGCGCGCGGCGAGCGTCGCGCGCACCAGCGCCGATGCGTCTCCGGAGCTCACGTACGCGACCTCACGAGGGTGACGAAGATCTCCTCGAGCGAGCTCTCGGTGGTGTGCAGATCCTTGAAGTCGATGCCCTCATCCGCGAGGCGCCGCAGCAGCTCGGGGATACCGCTCGGCTCTGCGTGCGCATCGAAGGTACACACCAGCTCGTGGCCGGCCGCGGTGAGCTCGATCGGCAGGTCGGCGAGCGCTGCCGGCAGCCTCGCGAGCGGCTCGCGCAGATGCACGATCAGGCGTCTGCGGCCGAGCTTGCGCAGCAACTCCGTCTTCTGCTCGACCACGATCAGCTCGCCGTGGTGGATGACACCGATGCGGTCGGCGATCTCCTCGGCCTCCTCGATGTAGTGCGTGGTGAGGATGATCGTGACCCCCGCATCGCGCAGCCGGCGCACGCTCTCCCACATGGCATGGCGCAGCTCCACGTCGACGCCGGCAGTCGGCTCATCGAGGAACAGGATCCGCGGCTCGTGCGCCAGAGCCTTGGCAATCGTGACACGACGCTTCATGCCGCCCGAGAGTGTCATGATGCGCGAGTCGCGCCGCTCCCACAGTGAGAGGTCGCGCAGTACGCGCTCGACGTAGGCAGGATCGGGCGCCTTGCCGAAGAGCCCGCGGCTGAAGCGCACGGTGTCCCAGACGCTCTCGTAGATCTCGGTGGCGAGCTCCTGGGGAACCAGGCCGATGGCGGCGCGGGCGGCGCGGAACTCGCGCACGATGTCGTGACCGTCGGCAAGGATGCGTCCGGCGCTCGGCGTCACGATGCCGCAGACGATGTTGATGAGCGTGCTCTTGCCCGCGCCGTTGGGCCCGAGCAGCGCGAAGATCTCGCCGCGCTCGATCTGCAGGTCGATGCCCTTGAGGGCCTGCAGCCCCGAGGCATAGGTCTTGTGCAGCCCGGTGATGGTGAGCGCGGGGACGGCCGTCATGCGAGCGAGCATTATGCCGCAGCCTGACCAAAGCTCAACGCGCCCGGCTTGCGCCTCGGCGCGAGCCGCCTGTACAGTACGGCTCGTTCGCGGTGTCCGGCGGCTGCATCAAGCGGCCGCCGGGTGAAACGGGAAGCCGGTGAGCCCAGGAGGGCTCGTGTTTTGAAGCCGGCGCTGCCCACGCAACGGTAAGCGAGTCGAAGACGCGGCGTTACACCACTGTGCCTCCCGCACGGGAAGGTGCCGCGTCAGGAGCCTTGGAGCCACTCGCGAGCCCGGAGACCGGCCTCGAACGGGATGGGCGACTCGCGATGGGCGGGACCCGAGCCGGCGGCAGCCTCTGCCCGCACGCTTGCGGATCTCCCCTTCTG
>DATJSR010000230.1:0-18577 GCA_035504015.1 Steroidobacteraceae bacterium | reverse complement strand
GTGCGGCTTGCTGCCGGGCAGCGGGCCGCCGGTCGAGGAGATGAGCACCACATGGGCGGTGCGCTCGGGCCAGCTCTCGGCAAAGACCTGCGCGATCATGCTCCCGAGGGAGTGGCCGATGATGTCGGCCCGCGCGATGCCGAGGGCATCGAGCAGCAGCTTGATGTCGTAGGCGAAGTCGTAGCGCGTATAGCAGCACTCCGGCTTGCTCGAGGCACCGTGTCCGCGCAGATCCACCAGGATGAGGCGTCGCTTGGCCGAGAGGTATGGCAGCAGCGGGACCCAGTCGCGCGCGTTGTCCGTATAGCCGTGAATCAGTACCACGGGCGGCCCCTTGGGATCGCCCACCTCTACGTAGGCGAGCCTCACGCCATCGGGCAGGGCCACCGAGCGCTTGAGGCCTTCGAAGGTGTCGAGGTCGATCTTGAGCGCTGCGGGCTGCCGAGCGCTGCCGCTCGGCGCCGCCACGGCTTGGTGCGCTGCGCAAGCGCCCAGTGCGCAAGCGGCCAGTCCGAGCGCGAGCAGCGCGTGGCGCCCGGGTGTTCGATATGACATGGGGGCTATGCTCGCAGAGTTTCCCAGGGCTGCGGAAGTGAGCTAGCGTTTCATCTTTACACTGCAAAGCGTCCCGGCGCCGGGTGCGTGCCGCGGCGAGGAGCTGACACATGCAAACTGCCCTGCTGATCGGCGGCCGTCTGGTCGCCGGAGAAGGTCCGGCCGAGAAGATCGTGGATGCGGCGACGGGCGCCGAGGTGGCGAGTGTTCCCGAGGCGAGCGCTGCGCAGGTGCAGGCCGCCGTGGCTGCCGCCGAGCAGGCCTTCGAGGGCTGGTCGCAGACGGCACCGAAGGAGCGTGCGGCGCTGCTGCTGAGGATCGCCGACCGCATCGAGGCCGATGCGGATTCCTACGCGGGGCTCGAGTCCCAGAACACCGGCAAGCCGCTCGCGGCGATGCGCAACGACGAGATCCCCGCCATCGCGGACGTGTTCCGCTTCTTCGCCGGCGCCGCCCGGACGCAACACGCTCTCGCGGCCAACGAGTATCTCCCCGGTTACACCAGCCTCATCCGGCGCGATCCGGTGGGTGTCGTCGCCTCGATCGCTCCCTGGAACTACCCCTTGATGATGGCCGCCTGGAAGATCGCGCCCGCGATCGCCGCCGGCAATACCTTGGTGCTCAAGCCCTCCGAGCAGACACCCCTCACGGCGCTCAAGCTCGCCGGTGCGTTCGCCGAGCTGCTGCCGGCGGGTGTGGTGAACGTCATCTGCGGACGCGGGGACTCGGTGGGTGCCCCGCTCGCGAGCCATGAGCGCGTGCGCATGGTCTCGCTCACCGGCTCGGTCGCGAGCGGACAGAAGGTCCTGGCCGCTGCGGCCGGCAATCTCAAGCGCACTCACTTGGAGCTCGGCGGCAAGGCGCCCGTCATCGTGTTCGACGATGCCGACCTCGAGGCGCTGGTCGCCGGCGTGCGCACGTTCGGTTTCTACAACGCCGGCCAGGATTGCACCGCCGCCTGCCGTTTGTACGTGGGCGAGAAGGTTTACGAGCGCGTCGTCGCCGACCTCACCAGTGCCGTGCGCAGCATCCGCGTGGGCACGCAGCAGTCCCCCGGCGTGGAGATGGGGCCGCTCATCTCGCGCGCACAGCGCGAGCGCGTGGCGGCCTTCGTGACGCGCGCCGCCGCGCAGCCGCACGTGCAGATCACCACCGGTGGCAAGGCCGGCACGGGTGCGGGATTCTTCTTCGAGCCGACGGTGGTGGCAGGTGCGCGGCAGAGCGATGAGATCGTGCAGCGCGAGGTGTTCGGCCCCGTCGTCTCGGTGACGCGCTTCTCCGCTGCCGAGGAGGCGATTCGCTGGGCGAACGACTCGGAGTACGGACTCGCCTCCTCGGTGTGGACGCGCGATGTGGCGCGCGCCATGCAGGTCGCCGCGCGGCTGCAGTACGGGTGCACCTGGATCAATACTCACTTCACCATGGTGAGCGAGATGCCGCACGGTGGCTTCAAGCGCTCGGGCTACGGCAAGGACCTCTCGGTCTACGCTCTCGAGGACTACACCGTGCCGCGCCACGTGATGGTGAAGCTCTAGGCACGCATGCGGCGCGCGCAGAGCAGGGGCGCGAGGCGGTCGCGGGTGCGCTGCGCAGCGCTGCTCGGGGCGCTCGTGGCGCTCGGCGGGTGCGGCTCAGGACCCCAGCACCCGCGTCTCTATATCTACAATTGGGCCGATTACATCGGCCGCGACACCATCGCGCAGTTCGAGCACGCCACCGGCATCGAGGTGGTCTACGACACCTACGATGCCGACGAGACGCTCGAGGCCAAGATGATGGCCGGGGACTCGGGCTACGACGTGGTGAGCACCTCCACGGATTTTTTCGGCCGCCAGATCCGCGCGGGAATCTATCGCCCGCTCGATCGCGCGCAGCTCCCCAACTGGAAGTACCTCGACCCGCACATCCTCGCCATCGAGGCGGCTTACGACCCCGGCAATCGCTACGCCATGCCCTACCTGCGGCACGTCAACGGCTTTGCCTACAACGTCGACCTCGTCAAGGCGCGCATGCCCGATGCGCCGGTAGGCAGCCTCGACATGCTGTTCAAGCCCGAGATCATCCGGCACTTCGCCGACTGCGGTGTCACGTTTCTCGATTCGCCGGAGGATGTGCTGCAGCTCGCGCTCAACTACCTGCACCTCGACCCCAACACCACGAGCCCGGCCGACTACCACCGTGCCGAGCAGCTGCTGCTCACCGTACGCCCCTACGTGCGCGCATTCGACTCGACCGAGTACATGAACGGGCTCGCCAACCAGGAGGTCTGCATCGCCATGTCCTGGTCCGGGGACTACGCGGCGGCGCGCGCGCGGGCGCGGGCGGCCGGCGTGCAGGTCAATCTGGCGTTCACCATCCCGAAGGAGGGCGCCAACGCATCCTTCGATGCGCTGCTCATTCCGGCAGATGCGCCCGATCCGGAGGCGGCGCACCGCTTCCTCAACTTCATTCTCGAGCCACGGGTGATCGCCGCCATCACCAACGACATCCATTACGCCAACGACAATCGCGCCGCCGCTGCCTACGTCGATCCGCAGATCCTCGATGATCCGGCCGTGTATCCACCCGCGGCCGTCGAGGCACGCCTGTACCAGTCGGCCGAGGTGTTCCCCGCGCTCGAGCGGTTGCGCACCCGCACCTGGACGCGGATCAAGACCGACAGGTGAGCCGTGCGGTGCCCGTGGCGCATAATGCTGCTGACTCAACGCCGAAGCCAAGGTCAATCATGATGCGCATATCCGTTTCCACCTCGCGCGAGCTCAAGATCGAGCGCGACGACGGCACGAGCTTCGCCATCCATCCGCTGTGGCTGCGGGAGCGCTGCCCGGATGCCGAGACCTTCGATCTGCAGACGGGACAGCGTTTGCAGGACCCGGCGGATTTTCCGCTCGATATCGCGATCACCCAGATCAGCGAGCCGCAACCGGGGCGTCTGCGGGTGCGCTTCAGCGACGCTCACGAGGCCGAGTTTGCGGTCGCGGACCTGCTCAGCGAGGCCGAGCTCGCGCCCGGGGACCACGACATCCCCGCGCCGCGGCTCTGGGACCGCACCCTGGAGTCCTTGCCGCGCGCCACGTGGCGCGCCGATGCGTCCGAGGACGAGCGTGCCGCCTGGGTTCAGGCCTTTCTCGAGTGGGGCTTCGTGATCTTCAGCCAGGTGCCGACGCAGCCGGGGCAGGTGCTGAAAGTGGGCTCGGCGTTCGGCTTCACCCGCGAGACCAACTTCGGCGCGCTCTTCGATGTGCGCTCCACGCCGCGCCCGAACGACCTCGCCTACACCTCCCTGCCGCTCGATCCACACACCGATAACCCCTATCGAGTTCCGGTGCCCGGCGTGCAGCTGCTGCACTGTCTCGTCAACGAGACCTCCGGTGGGCTCTCGACGCTGGTCGACGGACTGGCGGCGGCCGAGGCGCTGCGCTTGCGCGATCCGCAGGCCTTCGAGCTGCTCAGCCGGACGCCCGTGCGCTTTCGCTTCCGCGACGCCGACACCGAGCTGGTCTCGAGCACGCCGCTCATCGAGCTCGATGTCACCGGGCGCGTGCAGGCGGTTCACGTGAGTCCGCGCCTGGACTTCGTGCCGCTGCTGCCTCCGGCGGACCTCACTCTCTACTACCGTGCACGGCAGCTCTTCGATCGGCTGCTGCGCCTCGGTGAGTTCGAGCTGCGTTTCCTGCTCGAGGCGGGCGATCTGATGATGATGGACAACCGTCGGCTGCTGCATGGTCGCACCGGTTTCGATCCCCAGGAGGGGCTGCGCCATCTGCAGGGCTGCTACATCGATATAGACGGGCCGCGCAGCCTGTACCGCGTGTTGCGGCGGCGTCCGCGCGCACGGTCCTCGCAGGCCGTTGCCTGAAGGAGCACGCTGATGACTCGAATGGTGAGCTTTCGGCGCATGCAGGACGGCACGCGCGAGGATTATCTGCTGCTCGATGAGGCCGAGCGCGCGTATGCGGTGGGACTCGCCGATCGCGTGCTCGCAGCGCTGCGCAAGCTCGATCATTCCCTGGAGGGCTACCCCGTGAGCCGCCTCGGGCATTCGCTGCAGGCTGCGACGCGGGCACTCGAGGACGAAGCCGACGAGGAGCTGGTGGTGGCGGCGCTGCTGCACGATATCGGCGATGAGCTCGCGCCCTACAACCACGCCGAGCTCGCCGCCGCCATCCTGCGCCCGTACGTGCGCCCCGAGGTGACCTGGATCGTCGAGCAGCACGGCCTGGTGCAAACCTACTATTACGCCCACCACCTCGGAGGTGACCGCTACGCTCGCGAGCGTCTCAAGGATCACCCCTGGTATGGCGCCTGCGTTTCCTTCTGTGAGCGCTGGGACCAGTGCTCCTTCGATCCGGATTACCCCTCGCGACCGCTGGTGGAGTTCGAGCCGATCGTGCGGCGCATCTTCGCGCGCGCGCCCCACGATCCGCGCTACACGGCGCGCGCGACACCCTGAGCTCGCGCCTCAGGCGCGCGCGCTGAGAGGCTCGCGCGCGTGGAGCACGCTCCAGCGCTCTGCAGCACGCGCAGCAGGGTCGCCATCTGCGGCCTGCGCCCGCGCTCCATGCCGGCGGCGCACCGTGCGTTAAGTTACCTGCAAACGAGATCCGCTTCGCAATTGCCAGGCGGGTTCGAGGGTATCGCGTCACGGAAACGCGGAGCCCTCCATTTGACAATGCGCAACAGGTGGTGGCCGGCAGGAGCAGGGGCCCTTCTCGAAGCGCATGAATCGCATCTATCGTCTCTGCTGGAACAAGTCACGGGCACAGTGGGTCGCCGCCTCGGAGCTGGCGCGCGGTGCCGTCGCAGCCTGCTCGCTGCTCGTGAGCGTCGCCGCCGCGGCGGGACCGAGTGGTGGTCAGGTCACCGCCGGCCAGGGTCTGATCACCCAGTCGGGCAACACGACGACGATCGAGCAGCAGAGCCAGACGCTCTCGCTCAACTGGACCAGCTTCAATGTAGGCCCGCAGCAGACCGTGATCTTCGAGCAGCCCGATGCCGGCGCGCTCGCGATCAATCGCATCAATGGCGCCGCGGCCAGCGACATCCTGGGGCACCTCGATGCCAACGGCCAGGTGTGGCTCATCAATCCCAACGGCATCATTTTCGGCGCCACAGCACAGGTGAACGTCGGCGGCCTCGTCGCCTCGACGCTCGGCACGTCGGGCAGCAGCTCGGGCGGTTCGACCCAGTTCCAGGGCTCGAGCCAGAGCGCGGTCGTCAATCAGGGCTCGATCAACGCAACGGGCGGCGGCTACGTTGCGCTGCTCGGTCACCAGGTCTCGAACCAGGGGACGATCTCCGCTCAGCTCGGCACCGTGGCGCTCGGCGCCGGCAGCGCGCTCACCTTGAGCTTCAACGCCAATCGCCTGGTACGCCTGCAGATCGATCAGAGTACGCTCGATGACCTGGTGAGCAACGGCCAGCTCATCCGGGCCAACGGTGGCCAGGTGATCATGACGGCCGGCGCGCGCGACTCGCTGCTCGCGAGCGTCGTCAACAATACAGGCATCGTGCAGGCGCAGACCGTCGAGAACCGCGCCGGCACGATCGTGCTGCTGGGTGGTGGCACGGCGAGCACCGTGCGAGTCGGGGGCACGCTCGATGCGAGTGCCCCGCAGGGAGGCAACGGCGGTTCGATTGAAACCTCGGCGGCGCAGGTCGACATCGACGGCGCGGCGCGCATTACCGCAGGTGCCGCCCATGGACACGGCGGTACCTGGCTCGTCGATCCCACCGATCTCACCATCGACAGCACCGCCGCCACCGCTATCGAGAACAGCCTCGATAGCGGCACGAGCGTCACCGAACAGACGACTGCGACCGGGGCAAGCGGTGCGGGCACGCAATCTCCGGGATTAGGCGACATCAACGTCGACGCCGCCATCACCTGGACCAATGCCTCCGCCTCGCTCACCCTGCAGGCCTATAACGGCATCAACGTGAACGCGCCGATCAGTGGCGCGGGCCAGGTCACGATGTATGCTGCCGGCGCGAACCTGACGCTCGGCGCCAGCGGCACGGTGAGCGCCCAGGGCGGCATCACACTCGGCACGGGCGCGAACTTCGTCAACAATGCAGGTGCCTCGGCGCTCAGTGCCGGAAATGGAGCCAACTGGCTCGTCTATTCGACCAATCCGACGCTCGACACCACCGGCGGGCTCACCCCCGCGTTCATTCAGTACGACGCCGCCTACGGCGCTACCCCGCTCGCGAGCGGCAGCGGCTTCCTCTACAGCGTTCGCCCGACGCTCACCGTCACCGGGCTCAGCGGCACGGTGAGCAAGGTCTATGACGGCACGACCGCGGCGACCCTCGCGGGCTCGAACCTGTCGACGACCGGACTGATCAACGGCGACAGCATCGTCACGGCCACGGGCAGCTACGCGAGCGCGGACGCGGCCACCAATATCAACGTCACATCGCCGACGAGCGCATCGGCGCTCACCATCACGAGCTCGAGCGGCGTGCCCGTATATGGCTACGCGCTCGGCGCGCCGGCCGTCACCGCCGCCGTCGGTACGATCACGCCGGCGCCGCTCACGGCAAGCATCATCGGCGATCCCACCAAGGTCTACGACGGTACGACCACCGCCACTCTCAGCTCGGCCAACTATTCGCTGTCCGGCTTCGTCGCTGGGCAGAATGCAACGATCAACCAACCGAGCTCGGTGACTTACGACTCGGCGGATGCAGGCGCGCGCACCATCACCGCGACGCTCTCATCGCCAAACTTCGTGGCCGGCTCGGGCACCAATCTCGCCAACTATATCCTGCCGACGACGGCCACCGGCGCCGGGACCATCACCCCCGCGCCCGTGGATCTCACGGGGGTGCTCGCGAACAGCAAGACCTACGACGGCACGACCACGGCGACGCTGAACGTCACGGGCGCCGGCATCTTCGGGGTCATTGCCCCCGATGCGGGTCAGGTGTCGCTCAACACGAGCGCCGCTACCGGCACCTTCGCGCAGGCGGACGTCGGCACCGGCATCGCCGTCACACCGAGCGGCTTTACGCTGACGGGCGCCAAGGCGGATGACTATACGTTGATCGTGCCGGTGGACCTGACGGCCGACATCACGCCAAAAGGCCTCACCATCAGCGGCGTCACCGGCACGGACAAGGTGTACGACGCTACCACCACGGATACGCTCAATGTGGCCTCCGCACAGCTCTCGGGCGTCGTGGCGAGCGATACCGGCAATGTCACGCTCGGCACGGGCGGCGCCACCGGGACGTTCGCCTCGGCGAACGTCGGCAGCAACATCGCGGTAGCCGCAAGCGGCTTCACTCTCACGGGATCAGCCGCCGGGAACTACATCCTGGGGCAGCCGAGTGGACTCACGGCCAACATCACGCCCGCGCCGCTCTCGATTACACTGACGGGTAATCCGACCAAGATCTACGACGGCAGCGCCACGGCGATCGTGCCGGCCGCGGATTTCACGGTCACCGGCTTCGCCGGTTCCGACAGCGCAAGCGTCGCGCAAAACGCGCTGGCGCTCTACGCCACCGCGAACGCGGGCAACGGCATCACCGTGACCGCCACACTCGAAGCCTCGGACTTCTCCCCGGCCTCGGGCACGCTACTCTCCAACTACAGCTTTCCGCACACCGTGAGTGGCACCGGCACCATCACGCCCGTGACGCTCACCGGCTACATCACCAACGACCCGACGAAGACCTACGACGGCACGACGAGCGCCACGCTCACGAGCGCCGACTACGTGCTGAGCGGTCTGATCGGCAGTGAGAGCATCACGGTCACTCAGACCGTCGGCACCTACGCGAGCCCCAACGCTGGGCCCGAAGAGGTCACCGCGAGCCTCGCCGCGGTAAACTACACCGCGGGCTCGGACACGCTACTGTCGAACTACGTCCTGCCGACGCAGCTTTCGGGGGCCGGCACCATCCAGCCGAAGCCGCTCTCGGGCAACAATATCAACGGCACGATCATCGGCGATCCGACCAAGACCTACGACGGCACTACTGCCGCGACTCTGACGCCTGCGAACTTCCAGCTCACCGGCTGGGTGGGCAGCGATGGCGCGACGGTCACGCAAACGGTGGGCACGTACTCGAGCGCCAATGCCGGCGCGGAGACCGTCACCGCACAGCTGACGCCGAGCGACTTCCAGCCGACCGGCAGCACCAATCTCTCGAACTACGTGCTCCCGAGCGTCGTCTACGGAGGCGGCACGATCAACCAGGCGCCGCTCACGGTCAGCATCGTCGGCAACCCCACCAAGGTCTACGACGGCACCGCCACGGCGGCATTGCTCGCCTCGAACTATCAGATATCGGGATTCGTGAGCGGCGAGGGCGCCACCATCGACCCGGCTTCCTACAGCACTTACGCAAGCCAGAACGTCGGCTCGCAGACCATCACGGCGACTCTCGCGAGCTCCGCCTACACGCCCAATGCGGGCACGTCGCTGTCGAACTACGTGCTGGCAACGACCGCGACAGGCCCCGGCGAGATCACACCCGCGCCGCTCTATGTCACTGGGCTCTCGGCCAACAACAAGGTGTACGACACCACGACGGCCGCGACGCTCAACGTCGGCAACGCGGGGCTTTCCGGTCTGGTGCTCGCGGATGTCGGCACGGTGACGCTCAACACCACGACCAGCGGCACGTTCTCCCAGGCCGATGTCGGCAGCAATCTGGCGGTGAGTACGAGTGGCTTCTCCATCTCGGGCAGCGGCGCCTCCAACTACATGCTCGAGCCCGTCAGCGGCCTCACGGCGAGCATCACCCCCGCGCCAATCACCATCTCCGGCGTCTCGGCCGGCAACAAGGTCTACGACGGTACGGTCACGGCGACGCTCCTCACCTCCGGCGCGACCCTCAACGGCGTGCTGGGCGCGGATGCCGTGACGCTCTCGACCACGGGCGCGAGTGGCACGTTCGCCTCGGCCGACGCCGGTACCGGCATCCCCGTGAGCGCGAGTGGCTTTACGCTGAGCGGCAGCAAGGCCTTTGACTACTCTTTGAGCCAGCCGACCGGCCTCTCCGCCAACATCACGCAGGCGCAGATCACGGCGACCATCACGGGCAACCCGACCAAAGCCTACGACGGGAGCGCCTCCGCAACGCTCACTGCCGGCGATTACACCCTGAGCGGCTTCGTGAGCGGCCAGGGTGCGAGCGTCCCGCAATCGGCAACCGCCAGCTACCTCTCGGCGAATGCCGGCACCAGCATCGGCTTGCAGTCGACCCTCGTGATCTCGGACTTCGTCGCCGATGCCGGCACGAATCTCGCGAATTACTCGCTGCCGACGAACGCCACCGGAACCCTCGGCACGATTACGCCGAAAGTCATCAACCTCAACGGCACGCGCACCTACGACACCACGACCAATGCCGACGGCTCGCTGTTCGGCACGCTCGACGGATTGAACGGAGACACGCTCACGGTCTCAGGGGTCGGCACCCTTGCGAGCAAGAACGTCGGCGTCGAGGGCTTCGCCTCGCTCGGCAGCCTCACGCTCGTTGCCAACGGAAGCGCGCTTGCGAGCAATTACAGCCTCGTCGGCGGCACGGACTCGGTGACGATCACGCCGGCGACGCTCACCGTCACTGGCACCAGCGCCGCCAATAAGATCTACGACGGCACGACCACTGCCGCGCTCTCCGGTGCCACGCTCCAGGGTGTTCTTGGCGGCGACAGCGTCACACTCGTCAACGACGCCACCGGCGCCTTCGCCACCAAGAACGTCGGCAGCGGCATCGCCGTCACCACGGACATGACGTTGAGCGGCACGGATGCGGGCAACTACGCGCTCGTCCAGCCGGGCGGGATCACGGCAAGCATTTCTCCGCTGTCCATCACCGTCACTGCCACGGGGGCCAATAAAGTCTACGACGGCAATGTCAACGATGCCGCCTTGCTGGCCAGCAGTGGCGTGATTGCGGGCGACAGCATCACATTCACCGACACATCTGCCACCTTCGCCGATCCCAACGTCGGCAACGGCAAGACCGTCACGGTCGCCGGCATCGGCGCCACGGGCGCCGATGCCGGCAACTATACGATCGACAACAGCACAGCGGTTACCTCGGCGAACATAACCCCCTATGTTCTCAGCGTGACCGGCACGCGCCAATACGACGCGAGCACCGATGCGGCCGCCAGTCTCTTTGGCTCCAACGGTGTGCTCACCGGCGCCAACGGTGAGACGCTGACGCTGTCGGGAACGGGAACGCTCTCGAGCAAGAACGTGAGTGCGCAGCAGACCTTTGCCTCACTTACGGGTTTCGCGCTCACGGGCAACGGCAGCGCACTTGCGAGCAACTACACCCTCACCGGCGGCACGGACTGGGTCGATATCACACCCGCACCGCTCACCGTCACCGGCACCAGCGCCGCCAACAAGGTCTACGACGGCACGACCATCGCCGCGCTTTCGGGCGCCACGCTGCAAGGTGTGCTGGGCAGCGACAGCGTCACGCTCGGGAACGACACCACCGGCACCTTCGCCAGCAAGAACGTCGGCACCGACATCCCCGTCGGCACGGCGATGACGCTGAGCGGTAGCGACGCCGGCAACTACACGCTCAGCCAGCCGAGCGGACTTGCCGCCAACATCACCCCGCTCGGCATCACCGTCACCGCCACCGGCATCAACAAGGTCTACGATGGCACGACCTCGGCGAGTGTCACGCTCGCCAGCGCGGGTGTGGTGGCAGGCGATGCGGTGACCTTTACCGATACTTCCGCCACTTACGCCGACCCCAACGTAGGCACCGGCAAGCCTGTCCTCGTGAGCGGCATCGGCGCCACCGGCGCCGATGCCGGCGACTACACGCTCGAGAACACCACGGCGGGCACCACGGCCAATATCACCCCGTACGTCCTCAACCTCACCGGCTCGCGCACTTATGACGCGAATACCGATGCCGCGGCCAGTCTGTTCGGCGCCGGCGGGGTGCTCACGGGAGTCAACGGCGAGACACTGACCTTGACGGGCACGGGGACGCTCTCGAGCAAGAACGTGAGCACGCAACAGACCTTTGCCTCACTTACGGGCTTCACGCTCAACGGCAACGGCAGCGCGCTCGCGAGCAACTACACGCTCGGCGGGGGCACGGACTGGGTCGACATCACTCCCTATGCCATCACGGTCACGGCTACCGGCGCCGACAAGGTCTACAACGGCAGCACGGCGGACCCCGGCCTCACCTTATCGAGCAGCGGCGTCTTCGCGGGCGACACGGTGAATTTCTCTGACAGCGCCGCGGCATTCGTCAGCAAAAATGCCGGCACCGGCATCGGCATCAATGTCACCGGCATCAGCGCCAGCGGCGCGGACGCCGGCAACTACACGCTCACGAGCACCAGCGCGACGACGACGGCGGACATCACGCCGAAGCCCATCACAGTGACCGCAACGGGCACCAACATCGTCTACAACACCGGGGTCAACGATCCTGTGACGCTCGCGAGCAGCGGCATCGTCGCCGGCGACACCGTCAGCTTCTCGGATGCGTCCGCCACCTTCGCCAACGCCAACGTCGGCACCGGCAAGACCGTGACGGTGAGCGGCATCAGCGACGCCGGCAGCTCCGCCGGCAACTACACGCTCATCAACACGTCGGCCACGGCAACGGCGAACATCACACCGGCACTCTTGAGCGTGATCGACACGACCGCCGCCAACAAGGTCTACGACGGTACGAGCACGGCGGAGCTCTCTGGCGCCACCCTGTCGGGTGTACTGGGGAACGATGCGGTGACGCTCGGAAACGACACCACCGGCACCTTCGCCAATGCGAACGTCGGCACGGGCAAGTCGGTCGCGACCGCGATGACCATCAGCGGTGCCGATGCCGGCAACTACACGCTGGTGCAGCCCACGGGCGTCACGGCCAACATCACGCCTTACGTACTGAGCCTCACCGGCACGCGCACCTACGATGCGGGCACCGATGCGGCGGCGAGTCTCTTCGGCGCCAGCGGCGTGCTCACGGGCGTGGACGGGGAGACGCTCACGCTGTCGGGCACGGGCACCCTTGTCAGCAAGGACGTGAATCCGCAGCAGAGCTTCGCCTCCCTCGCCGGGTTCACCCTCACCGGCAACGCCGGCGCTCTGGCGAGCAATTACACCTTCAGCGGCGGCACCGACTGGGTCGCCATCACGCCCGCGCCGCTCACGGTGACGGGCACCAGCGCTGCGAACAAAGTCTACGACGGGACCACCAGCGCCGCGCTCTCCGGAGCGACGCTCGCGGGCGTTCTCGGCAGCGATCTCGTTGCGCTCGGCAACGACACCACGGGTACGTTCGCGAGCAAGAATGTCGGCACCGATCTGGCGGTCGGCACGCAGATGGTGCTGACAGGTGCGGATGCCGGCAATTACACGTTGACGCAGCCCACGGGCCTGGTGGCGAGTATTACGCCTTTGGCGATCACCATCCAGGCGACGGGCACCAACAAGGTCTACGACGGCAACGCCATCGCGAGTGTCTCGCTCTCGAGCAACGGCGTTTTGCCGGGCGACAGCCTGAGCTTCTCCGACACTTCCGCCACCTTCGCCGGCAAGAATGTCGGTACCGATATTCCCATCAGCGTCAGCGGTATCAGTGCCACTGGTGCCGACGCGCAGGATTACAGCTACAACACGAGCGTCATCACCGCCGCCGACATTACACCCAAGCCCATCACGGTGAGCGCGACGGGCACCAACAAGGTGTACGACGGCAACACCCTCGATCAGGTGACGCTGGCGAGCGGCGGCATCGTCAGCGGCGATAGTGTCGGCTTCACCGACACATCCGCCAACTTCGCCACCCCGACGGTGGGCAACGACAAGCCGGTCACGGTCCTGGGTATCGCGCTCACCGGCCCAGCGGCAGCCGACTACGTACTGAGCAGCACGATTGCGCTGACGACGGCCGACATCACCTTCAATGCCGGCGCCCAGGAGAGCGCTACCGCGGTCACGTACCTGGAGCTGGCGCCGAGCGACATCGCGACGCCCTATGGCCTCGCGCCAGCGGACTCCCCGGGCGAGCTGACCGGCAACGAAAAGATGCAGCATCAATCCGTTGAGCGTAACAAGGAGCGCCGGGACTTCCATCCCGGGCTCGCGCTCTCCGTCGTCGACGGCGGCGTACGGTTGCCGCCCGCGCTGCAATGACACGGCCGCGCTGGGTGCGTCCGCTGGCGCTCGCACTGGGCAGTGTCACGAGCGCTGCCGTGCCGGCGCTTGCGCTCGCGCAGGCGCAGCCGCCCTCGGGCGGCCAGCTGCAGCAGCAGCTCAATCTGCCGCCGCCGCCACCCAACACCCGCAACCCGTCGCTGTCGATTCAGCAGCCCTCGCAAGCGCTTGCGACGAGCACCACGCCCATTCCCGTACGCCTCATCAGGATCAGCGGAAACACGCTGCTGCCCACCGACAAGCTACATGCACTGGTGGCGCAGGCCGAGGGGCAGACCCTGACGCTGGGCCAGCTGCAGGCGCTCGCGGATCGGATCACGCAGTACTATCGCGCACACGGCTATCCGCTCGCGCGCGCCTACGTGCCTGCGCAGAGCATTGCGGACGGCCAGGTGACGCTCGCGGTGCTCGAGGCACGCTACGGCCGGATCAGGCTCGAGGATCCCGGCGGCGTTGCCGATCGTCCCCTGCGGCAGACACTGAGCGCGCTGCAGAGCGGTGCACCCGTCGAGGAGTCCACACTCGATCGGACGCTGCTGCTCGCGTCCGACATCCCCGGCGTCATCGTCAACTCCACGCTGCGTCCGGGAACGCAGACGGGCACCTCGGATCTGGATGTCGATGTCGGCGCAGCACCGCGCTTCACGGGC
Organism: Steroidobacteraceae bacterium; assembly: GCA_035504015.1. GTDB lineage: Bacteria > Pseudomonadota > Gammaproteobacteria > Steroidobacterales > Steroidobacteraceae > JASHUC01. The sequence goes on along the minus strand of DATJSR010000230.1, from coordinate 4,209 downwards.
CTGCTCGCCGTCGACGACTACGGCAACCGCTATACCGGCGCCGCGCGTGGCACGGGATCCTTGGACGTGAACGGTCTTCTGAATCAGGGCGACAGGCTCGCCATGAATCTGCTCACCTCGGGCAGCGGCATGGATTATGCGCAGCTCGACTACCGTTACTGGCTGGGTGGCGAGGGCACCGTGCTCGGCCTGCAGGCCTCCGACCTGTACTACCACCTCTCGGGGAGTCTGACCCCGCTCGAGGCGCATGGCACGGCACAGGTCGATACGCTGTTCGTCAGCCAGCCGCTCGTGCGTACGGTCCTCGGCAATCTTTATCTGCAGGTACAGTTCGACCACAAGGGGCTGTTCGATCGGCTCGACGCTGCGCAGATCGACGCTGCACGCCACACGGACACGGGCAGCATCGTGCTCGCTGGCGACCGCAGGGACGATGGCGGCATCACCAACTTCAATCTGAGCTTCGCGCTCGCCAACGTCGCCTTCGGCAACGACGCCGCACGCATCGCCGACCAGCTGGGCGTGCGCACGCAAGGCACGGACGAGCACTATGGCTTCACGCTCGCCCGCCTGCAGCAGCTCGACTCGAGCGACGCGCTATATGTTGCCGTGACCGCTCAGGCGGCCAGCAAGAACCTCGACCCTTCGGACCAGTTCTATCTGGGCGGACCGAGCAACGCGCGCGGCTACGACGTAGGTGTGCTCACCGGTGCACAGGGCTATCTGCTCACGGGCGAGTGGCGCCGCGCACTGCCGCTCCCTGCGCAGGGCAGCTGGCTCGCGAGCCTGTTCGTCGATCACGGTCATCTGCAGGTCTACAAGGACCCCGTGGCCCCCGGTCCCAATGCCGCCACGCTCACCGACGTAGGCGCGGGGCTGCACTGGAACGGTCCGCACCAGTGGCAGCTGAGCGTGCAGCTTGCCGCGCCCGTGGGCCCGGCCTCGCCGCTCCTGCGGCCCTCATCCGGCGCGCGCGCCTGGGCGCAGCTGCAGAAGGGCTTCTAGGCCGCCTCGCGCGCGAGCTGCATCTCCTGGGTCCGGCGCCGCTCGGCGCGGCGCATCAGATAGCCTGCGCCGATGACGCACACACCGAGCACGGCGATGATGAGCGTCGCGAGGGCATTCACATCGGGGCTCACGCCGAGCTTCACCTTGGAGTAGATGACCATCGGCAGCGTGCTCGCGCCCGGTCCGGAGACGAAGCTCGAGATCACGAGGTCATCGATCGAGAGCGTAAAGCTCAGCAGCCAGCTGGAGACGAGCGCCGGGGCGAGCAGCGGCAGCGTGATCTCCCAGAACGCACGCTGCGGCGTGGCGCCCAGGTCCATCGCCGCCTCCTCGAGCGAGCGATCCGCAAGCGACAGGCGCGCCTGCACCGTCACCGTGACGTAGGCCGTGCAGAAGGCGACGTGCGCGATCACGAGCGTCACCAGGCCGCGATGCGGCCAGCCGATGAGCTGGAACATCGAGATGAAGAGCAGCAGCTGCGTGATGCCGGTGATGATCTCGGGCATCACGAGCGGGGCGTTCACCATGCCGGTGAGGAGCAGTCGCCCGGGGAAGCGCGTAAAGCGCACCAGCGCGATGGCAGCGAGCGTGCCGAGCAGCAGCGCGCCGGTGGAGGAGGCGGCCGCTACCTCGAGCGACAGGAGCGCCGCCTGCAGCAGCGCGCGATCCTCGAGCAGCTTGCCGTACCACTGCGTCGAGAAGCCACCCCAGATGTTGACCAGGGGGGAGGCGTTGAACGAGTAGACGATGAGCGCGAGGATCGGCAGGTAGAGCAGCGCGATGCCGACGAGCAGCACGGTCATCAGCGCAGGCGAGCGTCGACCCATCTGTCAGGTCTCCAGCTGCTTCACGTGATAATACTGATACACGGCGATGGGTCCGGCGAGCAGCACCAGGAAAGCGATGGCGACCGCCGCGGCGACCGGCCAGTCGTGGTTGCCGAAGAACTCATCCCACAGCACCCGCCCGATCATGAGCGTATTGGTGCCGCCGAGCAGCGAGGGGATCACGAACTCGCCCACCGCCGGGATGAATACCAGCATCGAGCCCGCGATGATCCCCGGCATGGCGAGCGGCAGCGTGATGTCGAGAAAGCTGCGCCACGGCGGGGAGCCGAGATCCGCGGCAGCCTCGAGCAGCGTATGGTCGAGCTTCTCGAGCGTGGCAAAGAGCGGCAATACCATGAAGGGCAGATAGGAGTAGACGATGCCGATGTAGACGGCGAGCGTCGTGCGCATGATTCGCAGCGGATGATCGATCAGCCCGAGCCGCAACAGCACGGTGTTGAGAACGCCGTTGTCGCGGATGATGCCCTCGAGCGCGTAGACGCGCAGCAGAAAGGAGGTCCAGAACGGCAGGATGATGACGAGCAGCAGGATGCTCTGCAGGGCGCGCGGCGAGCGGGCAATGGCGTAGGCCATCGGGAAGCCGAGGGCGAGACACAGCAGTGTGCAGAAAAACGCCGTGCGCAGCGAGAACAGATAGGCGTAGCCGTAGACATCGTCCGTCAACAGGTAGCGGTAGTTGGCGAGACTCAGGGAAAGGTGCAGGTGATGATCGGGCGATCGCGTCAGCAGATCGGTGAAGGGCGGCACGTGCGCGGCCGTCTCGGCAAAGCTGATCTTCAGCGCAAAGCCGAAGGGCACCAGGAAGAAGACCAGCAGGAATGCGAGCGGCGGGAGAATGATGAGCCAGCGGCCCGGGCGATCCTTGACGGTCATTGGGGTGTGGTGACGAGCCTTCCGCCGGATATTCTGCGCGCTAGACTTGCGCGTATGCACGCCTTTTGCGAGCTCACGGCGATGCCGCTCGGCCAGCGACTCCCAGCGGGTGCGGCGTCGGGCTGGGAGCCGAGCCGATGAGCGAGCCTCCGGCCGTCCTCGCCGAGCCATCGCCCGAGCGCGGTACCCGCCAGCGCCAGCGCCAGCGTCTGATCGATGCCTGCATCGCGGCCCTGCACATTCACGGGCCCTCCCGCACCACCGTCGAGAAAGTAGTCGCGCTCGCCGGGCTCTCGCCCGGCATCGTGCGCTTCTACTTCGATTCCAAGGACGCGCTGCTCGTCGCCTCCCTGGCCTATCTCGCGGCGGAGTTCGAGGAGCGGGTGCTGGTGCCCGTGGGGCAGCTGCGGGAGACGCCGGTTCGCGCCCTCGAGCGGCTCGTGGACCTGTATCTGGATCCGGAGATCGCAAGTCCCCGCAAGGTGTCCGTGTGGTACTCGTTCTGGGGCGAGGCGAGCGCGCGTCAGGAATATCAGGATATCTGCGGCAAGAAGGACGATGAGTTCGCCGCCCTCGTTCGCGACCTGATCGAGCGGCTGATCGCCGAGACGGGGCAGGTGCAGCTCGATGCCGATGCGATTGCGCTGGGACTCATCGGCGTCCTCGAGGTGCTCTGGCAGACGATCGCCTTCCAGGAGGAATCCGAGCTCGATCGCGAGGCGGCGCGTGCCCGCTCGCTCGCATACCTGAACTCGGTCTTCCCGGGGCGTTTCTCTGCAGCGCGCGGCGGCGGGGCGCCAGCGCCGCACACCGTGCCACCGGCGACGAGCCTCGTCCTGCCCGCCACTGCCTACGCCGATGCCGCACTGCTCGCGCTCGAGCGCGAGCGGCTCCTGCGACCATCCTGGCAGTTGCTCGGGCACCGCGCCGAGGTCGCCCATGCCGGGGACTACCTCGCCCGCGATGTAGCGGCCGAGCGCGTGCTCCTGATCCGCGATGCCAGCGGGCTGCATGCGTTTCGCAATGCCTGCCCGCACCGCCCGCACGCGCTTCTCGAGCCCGGTCGTGGCCATCTCGGCCGAGCGCTCGAATGCCGCACGCACGGGCTGCGCTTCGGTCTCGACGGCCGAGCTGTGTCGGATGAGGCGGCGCCCTCGCTCATGCGCCTGCGCTTGCACGCGGACGGTGCGCTCATCTGGGTACGGGCGCAGGAGCGCGAGGCGATGCGTCCACCGGCGATTCCCGAGCTGCCGGCGAGCTGGAAGGCGCTCGAGCCCGAGGAGCGCGACTGTGGCGCGGACTGGAAGCTGTTCGCCGAGCAGTGGCTCGAGATGCCGGTTGCGGGCCGGGTGCGCGGGCAGATCGTGCGGCGCGTGCTGCCGCCGAACCAGCTGCTCGAGTTGGCAGCGCATCACGTCCACGTTCTGCAGCTCATTCCGCTCGCGCCCGGGCGCACCAGGCTGCGCTGCTTTCGCTATGC
>DATJSR010000229.1:0-25428 GCA_035504015.1 Steroidobacteraceae bacterium | reverse complement strand
GGGCAGAGGACCACGGTGTTGGTCTGTCCGAGACTCACCTGCAGGCCGAACGTCGGCTCCAGGGAATCGAAGAAACGCTTGAAGGCCTCCGGCAGCAGCCAGCGCGGCTCGCCGGCGGGCGCCTCGAAGTCGAAGGTAAAGAGAGGCGCGGGCAAGCCGAGCGACATCAGGCGCGTCGCCAGCTCGTGATTGGGGTCCCCGGGCACCGCCGAGCAATGCACGCGGATCAGCGGATGAGCGGCGAGGGTGCGCGCGAGCACGATGGTGTTGATGCACTTCTGCAGCATGCGCATTTCCAGGGTGCGCATGCCGCTCATGACCTCGAAGGCCTTGTCGGAGTCGAGGAACGCGCCCTTGATGTAGTACACGTTCCAGAAGAGCGTCTCATCCGAATGCCAGGTGCGCACCGTACCGTCGACGGCGAGCCCCTGCATGGTGTCGCCCTTCGGGATGAACATGCGCTCGGTGCGGGCGATCGCGACCCCGGCCGTCGTGACGCCAGAGCCCGTCAAGTCCTTCGTGTAGGAGTGGATCACGAAGTCGGGACGCTCGAGCGGATCCTCCCGCCGCAGCGTCGGCTGCAGAAATGGCGTCCCGACCGTGCAGTCGCAGATCACGGTGAGCCCCGCGGCATGTGCCGCGCGGCAGATCGCCGGGACATCGAGCACGTAGCCGTGAGGGTTGCAGGGGGACTCGAGATAGACGTAGATCTGCCGTCCCGCGGCCAGGCGGCCGGCACAGGCCTCGCGCGTGTCGCGCAGCGCACGCGCGAAGTCCTCGAGGGCGAAGCCGTCGAAGAAGCGCACCGCCACGTCCATGTTGCTGCGCTTGCCGTACCAGTCGTGCAGCAGCTGATGCGTGCCGCCGTAGACGTTGCGGCTGGAGAGCACGATATCCCCGGCGCCCACCAGATGCGACAGCGTTGCATCGATGGCGGCCATGCCGGAGTTGAAGTTCCAGGCGAAGTACTCGGCGGCGAGCGGGCCCGCCTCCACATCGACGATGTGGTTCGCGAGACTGATGGAGGTGGGATTGAGCAGGCGCGAGTACACCGCATGCAGCAGCTCGCGGCCGTGAAAGGCATCCTCGACCCACTCGGTGCAGGCGTAGAGATAGGTGGCCGTGCGCGTGATGACGGGGGTCGATGAGAAGATGGCCGTGACGTTGTCGAAGATCGGATACGGGCCGCGTACGGTGCGATCGCCGGCGCCGGCCTGTGTCAGCGACTGGTAGGAGCGGCGCAGCGGGTTCTGCAGGGAGTCGAGCACCTTGGCGAGCTGAAAGCACGCGAAGCGCTTGGCATTGAAGAAGGCGATGCGATCGCGCCGGTCGAGCCGTTGCAACGCCTCGACCGTTTGAGCCCACAATTCCTGCGCGGCCTCGTGCGCCGTGTACAGTTGACGCGTGAGCGCGAGCAGCGCCCGGCCGTGCGCACTCTCTGGATCCACCGAGAAGTGCCGCAGCTGCTCGCGCGCGAGCGTCTCGGGCGTGCTCGCGACCGTGGTATGGCGCAGCGGGGAGAGCTCGCGGCGCGCCTGAAGACCGGCATCGATGTCGTTCATGGGGGGAATTCTAGTCGTTCCGATCCCCCCCGGGGACTCAGCCCTGCAGCAGCCGCCGGCACTCCTCGATGAGCGGCGTGGGCCGCGGCACGGGCGCCTTGAAGAGCGCCATGCCTGCAGCCAGAAAGCGCTGCTGCCAGGCAGGCTGGGGAATGCTCGCGTAGGTGTCGAACACCGCCTCGGGGTATTTGTAATCGTGCGGCTCGTCAGCCTGTTCGATGACCGTCCGGCGCAACGCGCCGATCAGCGCCGCCGCATCCCCGCCGGACTGCAGATAGCCGAGCGTGCGTTGCGCCGCCCGCGCGCGCTGCTCGGCGGTCAGGTCGGCGAGGATGGCCTCGAGCGCCTCGCCGCGGCTTGCCTCGAGTGGCTGTTCTCGCGCCAGATCGACCTGGTGATCGGCCGTGCGGCTGATGGCGCGGAACATCGCCACGAAGGCGGCGCACTGGAGCAGCGCCAGGATGCGCGTGGGGGCGTCGCCGCAGACTCGGTAAGCATAGTAGAGCGCATTCGCCGAAGTCTGCGCGTGCAGCGCCACGATACCCGGCTGCGCGATGATCAGCTCCGCGGCGGTGTCGAATAGCACCGGCCAGAGAGCCTGTGCAGGCTTGCCCCGGCGCAGCAGACCGAGCGCATTCGCAGCCGCGGCGGGCGGCGATTCTCTGTAAAGCGCGGCGCGTAGCTCCGCCGCATCCCCCGCAGACAGCGAGGCCGCGCGAGCATCAGCCGGCTCCGCGGTCGCCCCCGCGGACGATTGTTCCTTGAGCTCACGACGGATCTCGCGGAAGGAGCGATCCGGCGTGAGCTCGTGCGTCGCCGGATCGGGTCCGCCAACGCTGTTCTGCAGGGCAGCGACTGTTGAGCGCAGCAGCGACACCGTCTGCGTGCGGTCGAGCCAGGGCAGCAGGCTGTGCGCCGTGGCGACCGTGATGGCCTTGTGGCCGATCGCCCGCAGATCGCGCGCGCCATATTGAAAGAGGACCGCGAAGATCTCGTGTGCAGAGGCCACCGCCGCGAAATCGACGATGGCCGCATCGGCGGCATCACGGTCCCACCGATCGAGCGCGGCGACGAGACGCTCACGAGCACGCGCCGCATCGATTCCCGAGACCGGCCTACGGGCCTGCAGGCGCCAGCCGCTGCTGCTGCGCTCCTCGGCCTGTGTCGCCTTGAAATAGTCGCTGGCCCACAGCAGCGGTAACCACTTCTCGGCCCCGGCTGCGTGCTGACGGGTGGCATCGATCGCGCGCAGCATCATGACGACGTGATACTTGAAGCCCACGTCCGGATAGGGTTGGACGTTGTGGACCGCTGCGTCGGTGATTGCCGCAAGCAGCGCCGCCGGCTGCAAGCCCGCGCGGATACGCTGCACCAGCTGCTGCGGCAGCTGTGCCCGGGTGCTCTCCTCGATCAACGCGCGCAGCTCGGTGCCTGAGGGTGGCTGCGCGCGGCTGCGACCAGTCCCGCTCAGGCCGAGGCTGGTAGCTCCTGCCGCATGAATGAAGGCTCTGCGGTCCATAACTGCCGAGCCGGCGGCTCGAGTGCGGTCGGCCCGTGAGCGAGTATGCGCGCCTGCGCGGGTGGATTCACGCCGCGCGGATCGAGCTGGAGCACCCGGGCAGTGCCGGCATCACAGCAAGGATTTGCCGATGATGCTGGCCCGACTGATGAAGCCGTACGTGCGGCTGTCCTCGCTGGTCGCGAGATTGTCGCCGAGCACGAAGAAGCTGTCCGGCGGTACACGCTGTCTCGGCATGTCGTGGCGGAAGCGAACGGTATCCGACACTGCCGCCGCGTTTGGCGGACCGAGCAGCTTGTCGTCGACGTAGACCAAGCCGCTGCGGATCTCGATCGTGGACCCGGCCGTCGCGACGATGCGCTTGAGGTCGGCGATCGATGGATCCGGCGGGTAGCAGAACGCGACGACGTCGCCGCCCCTCGGGGGGCGGGCGAGGTACGTCCACGAGGACACGAGCACACGCCGGCCAGCCGCCACGGTTGGAGCCATCGAGTCCCCCGGCTCATCGAAGAGCTGCAAGCCGAAGGCGCGGGCCGTGATGAATTGACCCGGGATGTGCATCGGGTTGAGGACCCACAGCCCGCCCTCGGCGGCGAGCAGCAGCAGGATCAACGAGGCGACCAGCAAGTCTCGCACGGCCACACGCTCCGTCGCACCGTCGCGCCCATGCAACCGGTATCGTGAACGTGGCCTTGAGTCTAGGCGTGCGCCGCGCGCAAGAAAAGCCCTACGGTGAGTGCCACTCCGATCAGCACCACCAGCACGCGCAGCAGGCGCTCGTTGATCGCGCGCAGCATCAGCCCGCCGACGACGCCCCCGATGATGGCGCCACCGCTGGTGACGGCGGCGGCCATCCAGTGCACGTCCGGGGAGAAGACGAAGATCGCCACCGCCGAGGCGTTCATGACGGCGGCCAGCACGTTCTTGGTGGCGCCGGCGGCGCGCACCACGAGACCGGCCGCGGTCAGGGCCGCGAGCATCAGAAAGCCGATGCCTCCCCCGAAATAGCCCCCGTAAACCGAGATGCCGAACTGTGCGCCGGCCGCGGCAGGGCGGCTCAAGCGTGCGCCGCCCCGGCGGCGCGGGCCGAAGCTGCCCCAGGCGAACACGCCGGTCGCAAACAACACCAGCCAGGGCACCAGGCGCGCGAAGAAGGACGCGGGGGTCACGAGCAGCAGCACCGCCCCGGCGGCGCCGCCCACGAGACTGATCAGTATCAGTGAGCGAAAGCCCAGGCCCGCCGCGCCCGACACCAGATGTCGACCGGTCCAGCCGGTCGCAATCTGGGCCGGAAAGAGCGCGATCGTCGAAGTGATGTTCGCCGCCCGGGCATCCATGCCGGTGAGCATGAGCGAGGGCAGCGTCAGGAAGGATCCACCGCCGGCGAGCGCATTCTGCGCACCGGCACAGAGCGAGGCGAGGAACAGTACAGCAAGTGCCAGCCCGTGCGGCGACGACATTGGCTAGAAAGCGGCACGCGCGAGGCGGCGCGACGTTCTGTCCAAACAACGCGGGGTTGGCATGCGCTCATTGTATGCACAACCGACATCTGCCGGCCGCTCGGGCCTGTCAGCGGCCCTACCGCCACACCGTTGGCTGAGCTAGACTTCTTCACGGGGCGGCTATTTCAATGACAATAACGCTGCGCGCAGGCTTTCGTGGCTGGCGCTCACCTGTCGGGGTGGCGATCGTGGCGTTGTCGGCTGCCTCGCCGGCATTCGAAGCGCCGCAACCCGCAGCGAACGACATCGCCACGCAATCCACCGTGGACGCGCTGCGCGCACAGTTGCAAACGGCGTTGCTGAGCACGCAGCGCCAACTCGCTGCCCCGCTCGGCGGAGCCTCTGCGCCGGCGGACTCGTCATCGGCCGCCTCGCAGCCTGGTGCCCCGGCGAGCCCGGCCGCGCCTCACGCGCCGCTCGATCCGGATCCGCTGCGTGCCGTCATCGACGCTCCCGCATTCACCGCGTTGGATCGCTCGGTCCAGCAGGTCGCGCTTACGCTGGATGCCGAATGGGCACTGCGCACGCGCGAGTGGCGTCGTGCCTTCGACCTCGCCACTCGAGCCAATGCCCTGTCCGATCAGAACGTGATCGATTGGAGCATCAAGGTGCAAGCGGCAGTGATGCTGAACGACCAGAGCCTGGCGCTAACGTCGCTGACGGACTTCGGCCGCCACTGGGGCCGTGCGCTCACCGAGTTTCCCGACGAGACGATTCTGCGAGTCACCAACGGGGCGCGCACCCCGGCGCTGGCACAAGCCCGCTTCGATCTTCTGCAGATGCTTTATGACGCACGTTGGCAGCCGCGCAGCGGGCGCAAGCCCGATCTGCTGTGGCGCGACCTGAGCCTCATGCTCATCGAGCGCCGGCGCGCGGCAGAGGCGGCGCAGGTCGCCTCGCACGTCCACGACCCCTATCAGCTCGTCATCCTGCAGTCGGATGTTCGCTATAAGCCCGTGCTGAGCTCCGGACTCGTCAGCACCGACGTAAGACGGTCCGCACTCGATGAGATCGCGCGCAGCGAGCATCTGGTGCAGAGCCGGCCTCATTCGCTCGCAAGTGTCGTACAGCTCGCAAACGCCGAGGTCGCCGCGCTTCAGGATGCGCGGGCACTCGAGCTCACCGCCCATAGTATTTCCGTCGTCCAGGGCAAAAGCGACGGGGTTGCGGCCGTTTACGCCGATTCGGCTGCGCAGCTCAGTTGGATTTACCACGCGCAGGCCAAGGCTTTACGCGATCTGGGTCGCTTCGAAGAGGCGCTCGATTCACTGCAGCGAGCGGTTTCCTGGAGCGGTAACAAGGATCCTGTCAGCCACAAGCTCAACCTCGCCGCGGCGCTCTGCGAGCTCGATCGGCCGCAGGAGGCACTGCGACTACTTCCGGACGCGGAGCAAACGAGCGCCTATGGGCGCACCGTCATGGCGCTGGTGCGTGCCACCGCGGCGGCGGAGCTCGACGACACCCCGAGCCAGCAGGCGGCACTGGCGGAGCTGCGCGCCAGCACTGATGTAAGTCCGACTAATTTATTCACTGCATTGATCACGGTGGGCGATGAGGACGCCGCGGCCGAGTACCTGGTGGCAAGGCTGCGTGATCCCTTCGCACGAGCGGATGCGTTGCTCGATATCCAAATGTTCGCCAAGACTGCCGTTCCGCCGCGGGTACAGCGGTGGCGGCAGCTACTTTCACGCTTGCGCGAGCGTGCGGACGTGCGTGAGGCGCTCAGGGGCATCGGCAGCGTGCGCGACTACCCGCTGCGGGAACGGCTCTTCTAATTCAAAGTACGACGCATGGCTGGGGACTGGACATGAGAAGGTATCAGTCGTTCGGTTTCGCACTCCTCGCTCTGCTCGGCATTCCGGGAGCGCATGCCGCGAGCTACTGGCTGTATCACTATCAGAACATCGAGGTGATCGCGACCCGTGCCAGGGATGCCAAGCAGATCGCTCACAATCTGCATCGCGTTGATGTTGCAGCCGGCAAGCTGATGCGGTCTCTCGACCCGCTGCGTCCGCCCACCTACGTGTACGCCCTGTCCGCATCGCAGCTCCACGACCTCGTTCCGGGGGACGCTATCGGTTCACAGTTCTGGACTAACGGCACGGATAATTACGTGCTCATGGACGACTCCCTGACGGGCAGCGCGCACTTCTGGAGCGCCTACTTCGGGTACGGGGGCAGCCTCCTCTTGAGCAGCAACACCTTGCGTTACCCGCCATGGTTCGTGCTGGGGTTCTCGGAGCTCGTCGCCGGTTCCGGTGTGGGGGAAAAGCAGGTGGTCTTCGGTGGGGTCAATCCCGGGATTGCTCACGGGCTCCTCACTGGCAAGCTGCTGCCCCTGCAGGTCTTGCTGGCGCTGGAGCGCGGTGATGCGCAACTCAAGTCCGAAAGCGTGCGCAATACCTACGAGGCCGAATGCTGGTTTCTGGTCCATCAGATTCTGCTCGACGGCTTTCACCGCGAAGAGTTCGAGCAGTACCTGCAGCTCACTGGTCAGGGTCGTGATCCCGCCGAGGCATTCGCCGCCAGTTTCAAGGAAAGTTACGACGCGGTGGACGCCGACCTGCACAAAGCGATAGCCCTCGGGTCGGTACACACCGCCGAGCTGCCAGTCCCGGATCAGCCGGACGCGGTCGAGCCCCGTCGTCTGAGCGATGCGGAAGCTCAGGGCCGGCTCGCGCTGCTTGAATTGTCTCAAGGCAGCAGCAACCGGCGGGAAATTGCCAGGCGACTGGCGACGAAGGCGCTCGCCACCGAGCCCGCCAACGAGTACGCGCTGCGGGCGCTCACCCTGGTGCAGCTGCGCGAGGAGCAGTTTGCCGCCGCTCGAGACAGTGCCGAGCGACTGCGCGCCCTGCCCTCACCGTCCGCGGCCGCGTTCCGGGATCTGGGAAGGGTTTTTTCCGCTCTGGCACGGCCGCGCGCCTCGCAGCAGCTGACCGGCGTCGACGCCGGGGCTTTGCGTCAGCAGGCGATCGCTGACCTGATGCACGCGATCCAGCTCGAAGGCGACAATCCCGATGACTGGGTCGCCTTGCTCAACGTGCTGGTCGACACGCGTGATCCCAAGCTGGCCGCCCAGTATCTGCCGCGCGCCGAGCAAGGTTTTTACCTGCATGCCCACAACGCGGGCTTTGCCTTCGAGCTTGCCAGGCTGTATGCGGCGATCGGTGATTACGACAACGCGTTCAAATTCGCAGTTGCCTGGCGCAACAACGCGCTCACCGTCCAGAATCGCGATCAGGCGATCGCGTTCATGTCTCGCGCGAAAATGCAGGCGGATTTGCAGCATGCGGCAGCCTCGGCGAGCACGGCGAGCCCTGCGGCACCTGCAGCGCCAGCCGCTGCCACAGGCGCCAAGTAACGCGACGCATTTGAGCCTCGCGGGCACCTGAGCGATGACGCCCGGATCGCTGCCGCGGCTCAGCCACCTGCCTCGTCGGCGCCCTGTTGCGCGATTTGCGAGGCGACCGCTCCGGTGCCCGTGGCGCGCCCGCTCGAGGTACGGCGAATGAAATCCGCGACATTGGCGTGCAGCTGCACCAGCGCCGGCTCGTGGGCGTACACCATGTGTCCGGACCGATAGTAGTGATATTCGATGTTTGCCTGCAGCCGCTCCGGCATCGGCAGGTGATGCATCTCGTAGATGCCTTCGTAGAAGGGAGTCGCCAGATCGAAATAGCCGCCGTTCAGCATGATGTGCAGATCGGGATCATATTTGAGCGCCGCGGCGAGGTCCGGCATCACGTTGGTACTGATCGGCAGCGGCATCGGCGCTCCGGGTGGCTGGTGCTGATAGTCCCAGGTCTTGTCCACGTCGATCTCGGGCTTGTAGATCTTGTCGGCGCCGAACTTGAGCTGCGTGCGCACGTAGTCGTTGAAGGTAGAGACGTAGGCGGAGGCGATGGCGGCGGTCTGCGGATCGTAGCTTGCCTCCTTGTCGAGCGGGTTCATGCTCGGGCCGGAGAAGCGAGTGTCGAGGCGCCCGGTGGTCGAATCCGTCCCCCCCTGCAGCGTGTGCTCGAATTCTCCGCCGTCGATGCGCAGATTCGCCTTCTTCAGATACTCGAGCGGGAGCCCGGTGTATTCGTGGAGCCTCTGCGCGATCTGCTCCTGCTGCTGCGCGCCGAGGAGCGCTGGCTGCTCGAGTGCACGCGCGTAGTCGCCCATGGCGAAGCCCTCCACCTGCGTCAGCAGAGCCTGCAGGTCTGGGGGCGAGCCGGGCAGGAGATGGTGATACCAGGCCGTGGCGGCATAGGTGGGCAGCGCCAGCTCGTACGGTAGCTCGATGCCGGGATTGAGCTCCGGGCCGTCCGGGCTCGCATCGAAATTGAGAATCTGCGACAGCAGGATCACCCCATTGACGTTGACGAGCCGCTCCTGCTCGAGCTCGTTCACGAGCACGGCCGAGCGTGTCGTCCCGTAGCTCTCTCCGAACAGATATTTCGGCGAGTTCCAGCGGCCGTACTTCGAGAGAAACTGGGTGATGAAGTCCGCGAAGGCATGTGCATCCTGATCGACGCCATAAAAGGCTTTTTCTCGGTCCTTGCCGGCGATGCGCGAGAAGCCGGTTCCGGGCGCATCCACGAACACCAGATCCGTCACATCGAGCAGGCAGTCATCGTTGTTGATGAGCGAGTAGGGCGCGGCCGGCGTCTGGCCATGATCGAGCGTCACCACGCGGCGCGGTCCGAAGGCACCCATGTGCAGCCAGACGCTCGAGGAGCCCGGACCGCCGTTGTAGAGGAAGGTGATCGGGCGCGCGCTGTCGCCGGCAACGCCGCCGCCGTCCCTGGCCGCCCCGCGGGCGATGCTGCGGAAGTAGGCGACGTAGAACATACTTGCCTCGGGTTGCGGCTTCTTGTCCTCGTCCTGGGGCGCATTCTGCGGCACGTCGTCATAGCTCTTGGGGTGGACCACCAGCGTTCCCGCGTAGGCGTCGTAATCGATGCCGTGGCCGCCGATGCGCACCGACCCGTGCGTCAGCTGCTGCTCGGGCGAGAAGTGCGCTTCCTCGGTGCCGCTGTGCGGCGGGCTCGGAGGGGCACTGGGGAGCTTGTTCTGTGCAGCGGGCGGCTTGGCCTCGATCGGCTCTGCCCCCTCACTGCGCGCCACCAGCGCCAGCGTCAACGCCAGCAGGGGCAAGGTGCGCTTCAGCACCGAATGGATCGTGCGAGTGTGCATCGTTCGTGGCCTCCGAGCTCCAAGAACGATTCACCGCACCTGCGGCTCCCGCTGCCACGCTATCCCCTTTGCGGCCCGCTACGCTAGGATCGCGCCCGTGAGCGATGACGCCCGGATCGCGGAGCTGCTCGCCCGCGCCCGCCGCCTTGCGGACGCCGGCGAGGACACTCCCGCCCAGCAGCTGTATCTGGAGCTGCTGCGGCAGGACGCCACGCACCTCCAGGCGCTGATCGAGCTGGGTAATCTGGCGCTCGCGACCGGTCACCGCTCGGCGGCGCGCACCGCCTACCGCCAGGCGATCCAGTGCCATCCGCGGCACCCGGTCGCCTACGTGAATCTCGCCAACCTGTACTTCGAGGAGCGCGAGCTCGCGGGGGCGCGGCAGCACTACGAGGCGGCACTCGAGATCGCGCCGGACCTGCCGGAGGCGCATCAGGGGCTCGCGCGTGCGTTGCACGAGCTCGGCGAGCCGCGTGCGGCCGCGCCGCACTTCGAGCGCGGCTTCGCGGGCCACGCGCTGGTGCTGCAGCGGGCGCGCGGCGCGCAGACGCCCGCGCGTGTGCTGCTGCTCGTGTCCACGCAGCTCGGCAACGTGGCGGTGCGAGCGTTCCTGGACGCGCGCCTCTTCGAGATCGCAGCGCTCTACATGGAGTTCTACGATCCGCGGCAGCCTCTACCCGATCACGACGTGATCTTCAACGCGATCGGGGATGCCGACCTCTGCGAGCTCGCCCTGCAGCGCTGCGAGGAGCTTCTGACCCGCAGTCGCGCACCGCTCATCAACGCACCCGCACGCGTGCGGGAAAGCGGCCGCCTCGAGATTGCGCAACGTCTGGCGCGGCTGCCGGGTGTGCGCACCCCGCAGATGCGGATGCTCTCGCGTGCAGCGCTGGCGCTCGCCGAGGATTTGGCCTTTCCGCTGCTGCTGCGCTCGGTCGGCTTTCACACGGGCAGGCATTTCCTGCGTGTCGATGCGACGGCCGAACTGCCGGCAGCGCTCGCGGCGCTGCCCGGGGAGGAGCTGCTGCTGATCGAATACCTCGATGCTCGCGGCAGCGACGGCTGCTGGCGCAAATACCGGGTCATGATCATCGACGGGGCGCTCTACCCGCTGCACCTGGCAGTCTCGGCACACTGGAAGGTCCACTACTTCAGCTCCGCCATGGCCGAAGCCGCACACCATCGCGAGGAGGAGCGGCGCTTTCTCGAGTCGATGCCGCTGGCACTCGGAGCGCGCGTGGCACGGGCCCTCGAGGGTGTCGCCGAGCATCTGGCGCTCGACTACGCGGGCATCGATTTCGGCCTCGCGAGCGATGGATCCGTGCTGCTCTTCGAGGCCAACGCTACCATGGCCATTCTGCGGCCGGCGCCCGATGCGATGTGGGATTACCGTCGGCCGGCGATCGAGCGCGCCCTGGCAGCGGCCCGGGAGATGGTCGTACGCCGCGCTCGAGCGCAGGTCCGCGGATCGGCGGGGTGCTGAGCGATCAGCGCGGACTCGTAGCGGCGCGGACCCTACCCTGCGCGTACGCCTCGATGAGATCGCGATACGCCGCAAGCGGCGGCACGGACAAGCCAGCCACCTTTCCCTGATCGTCGCAGCGGCGCAGCTGCACCGCCTCGGACGCGCCAGGTTGTGCCGCAAAGTCCGCGGCCTGCGCGGCGGTCATGCAGCCGCCCTGCAGCTCGAGCGTGTGGCGCGAGGCTGCGCTCAGCTGTGCAAAATAGCTCGGCTCCGTGGCGCAGAGATAGCGCTTTGCCGCGACGTGCAGCCGCACCGGCTCGGCGACGGCCTCGCCCAGTCGCACCGCAATCCAGTCCGCGCCGAGCTTCTCGTGCTCGGCGTCCGTATGCCAGTCCGCGATCTCCTCGGGGACGAGCTCGAGCAGGTGCCCGACATCGTGCAGCAGAGCTGCCGTCACCAGTGCGGTTGAGCCGCCCTGGCGCGCGGCGAAATGCGCCGCCTGCAGCGAGTGCTCGGTCAGCGAGACGGGCTCGCCGAAATAGCTCGCCGCGCCGCGCTGGCTGAAAAGCCGCTCGATCTCCTCCCAAAGGCTCGCCGGCATGCTGACCCCTTGCGCTCTTGCATCACTGGTGCGCGAGCACCGGGCGCAGTATAAGGGGGAACCTTTCCAGGCACGGCCCGTTCACGGCTAAGTTGAGACGATCAAGAACGAGGAGAGCGACATGGCCGACAACATGCCCCCGGGCGTCAATGGCGAGCAGCTCCGCGGGGAGGCTCAGAAGGTCAGGGACCATTTGAAGGCGGCGGGCACGGCCGCGGCCGATGCCATCCGCGAAAACGCCGGCGCTGCCGCCCAGGCGGCGCGCGAGCGGGCGCGCGGCGCCGGGGACTGGGCGCGCTCGCGTTTCCAGGACCTGCAGGGTCGCGTCGAGGAGCGGCCGCACACGGCAGCCCTGTGGGCCCTTGGAATCGGGGTCGTCGCGGGGATCCTGCTCAGTAGCCTCTTTCGCGGTAGCCGGGAAGACTGAGCGCATTGTTGCAGCGCGGGGAGGCGGTGACGCGCGTCACGCCCCCGTGACCATTCAATGACAACTCGACCCCACCGCCGTGCTGTGCTTGGCGCATGCAGCGGATCGGGGTCGTGGGCTGTTCCTACCGTCACGCCAGCGCCGAGCAGGTCGCGCGCTTTGCGTTGCCGCGCGCAACGCTCGAGCTCGAGCTTCCCCGGCTGCAGGCGGCGCTTCAAGGCGCCGAGCTTCTCTACCTCGGCACCTGCAATCGCGTCGAGGTCGCCTTCCTTCTCCCCGAGGGCGTCGCGCCCGATGTGCGCCCTGCGGTCTTTCAGGCCCTGACGGGCCGCGCGCCCGCCCCGGCAGAGGCGAGTGCCAGCCTGCGGGCCTGGACGGGCGAAGCGGCGATCGAGCACCTGTTCCTGGTGGCCTGCGGGCTCGACTCGGCGCAAGCCGGCGAGCAGGAGATCTACGTGCAGCTGCGGGCGGCCTGGGAGGCGGCGCGCAACGCGCAGGTGAGCGGTCCCGTGCTCGATCGCGTCGTGAGCGAGGCGCTCGCGATGGCGCGGCACGCGCACCGCCTCGCCTCGCATCACGCGCCCTCCCTGGCGGACCTGGCGGCGGAGCGCGTGAGCGCGCACCTCGGTGAGCGGCCCGCGCAGGTGGCGCTCGTCGGCGTCTCGCCGATGACGCGCCGCTGCGGCATGCGGCTGCGCGAGCGCGGGCTCTCGGTGCTGGTGGTGAATCGCTCGCTGCAGCCGGCACAGGAGCTTGCCGCCGAGCTCGGCGGGCGGGCGCTCTCGCTCGAGAGCTTTCGGGGCGCTCCCCCGCCCGACTGCGCGGCGCTCATCTGTGCCACCGGTGGCACAGAGCCCGTGCTCGATGCCGGCGCGCTCGAGCGCCTGGCGGGCGGTGCGCGCTACACGCCGCTGATCGTCGATTTCGGCTTGCCCCCCAACGTCGATCCGGCGCAGGCTCGCGCCGTGCGGCTCGAGCGCATCGGCATGGACGATCTGGTGCGCGCCGCGCGCGAGGATCGGGTCGCGCATCTGCTGCGGCTGGCGCCGGTGCGCGCGGCGATCGACGAGCGCCTGGCGCGCCTGCGCAGCGAGCTGGCGGCGCGCGCCATCGGCCCACAGCTCGCGCAACTGCGCACGAGCTTCGAGCGCATCGCCGCCGAGGAAGTCGAGCGGCTGCTCAAGAGCGACCTGCAGCATCTCGATGCGGGGCACCGCGAGCGCCTGTGCGGTTGGGCGCAGACACTCGCGCACCGCCTGGCGCATCTGCCGTTGAGCGGCCTGCGTGCCGCCGCCGAGCATGCGAGCGCCGAGGCGACCGAGGCATTTTTCCGCGAGGCGCGTCTGTCACGCGCCTCGCGCGGCAGCGACACTGAAGAACTCGACGGTGAGTGAATCGATGGAACAGCACCCGCGGTCCTCGGAGCTCTATCGGCGCGCCTGCGCGGTCATCCCGGGCGGGGTCAGCTCGCCCGTGCGCGCTTTCCGGGCGGTCGGGGGCACCCCCCTCTTCATCGACCACGGTGCCGGGGCCTATGTGTTCGATGCCGACGGCCGACGCTATCTGGATCTGGTGGGCTCCTGGGGACCCCTCATTCTCGGGCATGCGCATCCGCGGGTCCTCGCGGCAGTGACTGCGGCGGCCGCTCACGGCAGCACTTTTGGCGCTCCCTGCGCCGGGGAAGTGGAGCTGGCCGAGCGCGTGGTGCGCGCCTATCCCGGGCTCGAGCAGGTGCGCTTCGTCTCCTCGGGAACCGAGGCCACGATGAGCGCCATTCGCCTGGCGCGTGCCGTCACGGGACGCGATCTCATCGTCAAGTTCGCCGGCTGCTATCACGGGCATGCGGATCACCTGCTGGTGGCCGCGGGCTCGGGGCTCGCCACTTTCGGCCGGCCTTCCTCGGCGGGCGTTCCTGCGGCCTTCGCCGCCGCCACGCGCGTGCTGCCGCTCGATGACGAGGCCGCCCTCGGCGAGCTCTTCGAGCGCGAGGGCGCGCAGCTCGCCGCCGTCATCATCGAGCCGGTTCCGGCCAATCATGGACTGCTGCTGCAGCGGCCGGCGTTTCTGGCGCGGCTGCGCGAGCTCACGCGCCTGCACGGCGCGCTCCTCATCTTCGATGAGGTGATCTCGGGCTTTCGTCTGGCGCGCGGCGGGGCGGCCGAGCGGCTGGGCATCACCCCGGATCTCGCCACTTTCGGCAAGGTGATCGGTGGCGGCATGCCCGTCGGCGCCTTCGCGAGCACGCGCGCCGTCATGGGACGCCTCGCACCCGATGGCGATACCTACCAGGCCGGCACGCTCTCGGGGAATCCCGTCGCCATGGCCGCGGGCCTCGCCACGCTCGATACGCTCGAGCAGGAGCAGGGCTGGCAGCGCCTCGAGGCCCTCGGTGCCGCCTGTGAGCGGCTGCTGGCGCCGGTGGTTGCGCGGGCGCCTTTTCCTCTGCAGCTGATTCGCGCAGGCTCTCTGGTATGGCTGTGCCTCGCGAGCGAGCCCACACCGCGTGCCGCCCTGGCGCTGCCCGCCGAGGCGAACGCACGCTTCGCGGAGCTCTTCCACGGGATGCTCGCACGCGGGGTCTATCTGCCGCCCTCCCCGTACGAGGTGGTGTTCCTGTCGCTCGCGCACGGCGAGCCGGAGCTCGCGCGTTTCGCCGGCGCGCTGGAGGACACGCTCGCGCGCATGCGTTGATGCTGCGCGCCGCTCCCCAGCCATGAAGTCCACCCGCATCTTTCAGCTCACGGCGCTGCTGCTGGTGGTCGTGTCGGTGTTTCAGGTCGGCTACTGGGTATTCGCCGAGCGCGCGTACACCCTCGCCAAGGTGCACGACCGCGAGACGCTCTACCACCAGCAGCTCGCCGCCGCGCGCGACCTGCTCGCGGCCGGGGTACCCGCCGCCCGCGTCACGGCGTTGCTGCCGAGCATCCGCGTGCGCGACGGCCAGCCGCTGCTCGGCGATGAGGTCGAGCGCTCCTTGCAGCAGGAGCAGCAGCGGCGCATCACGCAGTACCTGTGGGAGGGGGGCTTCTTCCTGCTCGCCCTGTGCGCCTGCATCGCCGTGATCTGGATGGCGCTCGGTGCCGAGGCACAGGTGCTCAAGGAGCAGGACAACTTCCTCGCGCTCGTCTCGCACCAGTTCAAGACGCCTCTCGCGAGCCTGCAGCTCTCGCTCGAGACCATGAGCCTGCGCAGTCTCGCTCCCGAGCAGTCGCGCGCGCTGATCGAGCGCATGCTGGGCGATCTCACGCGCATGGAGACCATGGTCTCGCAGATTCTCGACAGCGTGCGCCTGTCGCGCGGCCGCGTGAGCCTGAAGCGCGAGCCCGTGCTGCTCGCCAGCACCGTGGGGCGCGTCACCACGCACTTTCAGGAGCGCGCCGCGCGCGATCACATCCGCATCGAGACCTCGGTGGCGGAGGGCCTGCAGGTGCTCGCCGATCCGCTCGCGGTCGATGTGGTGGTGCGCAATCTGATCGAGAACGCGCTCGCCGCGGTCGCGCCCGTCGGGGGCGGTCGGGTGCTGGTGAGCGCACAGCGCATCGGCAACGAGGTGCAGCTCACCGTGCGCGACAGCGGGATCGGCTTTCGTCCGGCCGATGAGTCGCGCCTCTTCGAGAAGTTCTCGCGCCTGAACCCCGCGGGAGGCAGCAGCTACTACGGCAGCGGTCTCGGGCTCTACATCGTCAAGCGCCTGATGCAGCTGCTCGGCGGTCGCGTGAGTGCGCACAGCGAAGGCATGGGCCGGGGCGCCGAGTTCGTGCTCACCTGGCCGGTGGCGGCGGAGCCCTCGTGAGCGAGCCTCGCTACAGCGTGCTCGTGGTGGAGGACGACCCGCACCTCGGGGCGGGCCTCGCCGAGAATCTGCGCGCCGAGGGCTTCAGCGTGCACACCGTGGCCGACGGCAATCGCGCGGTCGACTGGTTCGCGGCAGGACGCTGCGATCTCATCGTCCTCGATGTCATGCTCCCCGGCATGGATGGCTTCGACGTCTGCCGCACCCTGCGCCAGCGCGGCATCACCACGCCGGTGCTGTTCCTCACCGCGCGCGGGGATCCGGCCGATCGCATTCGCGGCCTCGAGTCCGGGGGCGATGACTACCTCGCCAAGCCCTTCCATCTGCAGGAGTTCCTGCTGCGCGTGCGCGCCATCCTCAGGCGCTGGGACTGGTACCGGCAGAGCTCGTCCTCCGCGGCGAGCGCGGTGCTGCGCTTTGCCGGCAACGAGGTGGACTTTCGCACCTTCCAGGCGCGATCTTGGAGCGGTGAGACCGAGGAGCTCACCGAAAAGGAGGCGATGATCCTCAAGGTGCTCGCCGAGAAGCCCGGCGAGATCGTCTCGCGCGAGGACCTGCTCGAGCGCGTCTGGGGCTATGACGTGTTTCCCTCCACACGCACCGTCGATAACTTCATTCTGCGGCTGCGCAAGCGCTTCGAGCGCGATCCGGCCAACCCGCGCCACTTCATCACGGTGTGGGGGGTCGGCTATCGCTTCGAGCTCGGCGACTCCAACGACGCCGCGGAGGGCGCATGAGCGGCGCCGCGCTGCGCCTCGGCACGCGCGGCTCGCAGCTGGCGCTGTGGCAGGCCGAGCACGTGGCCGCCCTGATCCGCGAGCAGCAGGGTGCACCGCCCGTCGAGCTCGTGAGGATCCGCACCGAAGGCGATGAGCGCACCGACGTGCCGCTGTGGCAGGTGGGAGGCCGCGCCTTCTTCACCCGCGAGATCGACCGGGCACTGCTCGCCGGAGAGATCGATCTCGCGGTCCATAGCCTCAAGGATCTATCGACGACGCTCGAGAGCGGGCTGGAGCTCTCAGCCGTGCTCGAGCGCGCCGATTCGCGCGATGCGCTGCTGTCGAGCGTCGCCGGGCGGCTCGAGGAGTTGCCGCCGGGCGCGCGCGTCGGCACCAGCAGCCTGCGCCGCCGCGCCTTTCTCGCCCGGGCGCGTCCGGATCTCACCCTGCTCGAGCTGCGTGGCAACGTGCCCACGCGCATCGAGCGTCTCGCACAAGGTCACTACGATGCGATCGTGCTCGCGGCCGCGGGCCTGGTGCGCCTGGGCCTCGTTGGGCACATCCGCGCCTACCTGCCCGTACAGCAGTTTCCGCCGGCGGTTTCCCAGGGGGCGATCGGCGTCGTCAGCCGCAGCGGTCGCGGCGAGGTGAGCCGCTGGCTCACCGCATTGAATCATCCGGCCACGCGCCTGGCGACGTGCGCCGAGCGCGCCCTTCTCAAGCGCGTGGAAGGTGGCTGTCAGGTGCCCCTGGGCGCGCTCGGCACGCTCGAGGCCGATGGCCTGCATCTCAGCGCTTGCCTGTGCGCGCTCGATGGGTCGAGCGCCATCAACGTGGCCGGAGAGAGCGTGCTGCCCCCCGGCGCTGTCGCCGCGGAGCAGAGCGCCCGCGCGCTCGGTGAGCGCCTCGGCGCCGAGCTGCTGGCCCGGGGCGCGGCGGGCATCATCGCGCAGCTGCGGGCGGCTACCGGGGGATCCCCGCCGTGAACGTGGTCGTGACGCGCGACGAGCCCGAGAACGGTCCGCTCAGTGAAGCGCTGCGGGGCCTGGGCCTCGCCGTGCGCCGCTGGCCCGTGGTGCGCAGCGCGGCGCCCGCCGACGCCGCGCCGCTCGCCGCAGCACTCGCGCATCTCGCCGAGGTCGACTGGATCGTCTTCACCAGCCGCCACGCGGTGAGCGCGGTCGCCGCAGAGCTCGCGCACCTGCGGCTCGGCATGCCGGCGCACGGAGTGCGCATCGCCGCGGTCGGTGAGCGCACGGCCGCGGCGCTGCGCGAGCGGCACTGGCCGCTCGATCTGCTGCCCGAGGAAGCCAGCGCGGAGGCGCTCGTGCGGGCGCTCGTCGCGCAACTGTCGCCGGGGGCTCGCGTCCTCTTTCCGGCGAGCTCGCGCGCGCTGCCCACGCTGCCCGAGGGATTGCGCGCGCACGGCATCGAGGTGATTCAGGTCGAGGCCTACCGGACCGAGTCCGCACCGCTCGATGCCGCGAGCTGTCATCGCGAGATCGAGCGCGGTGACATCGGCGCGGTCACCTTCACCAGCCCCTCCACCGTCATCGAGCTCGACCGGGCACTCGGGGCGGGCTACTTCGATCGGCTGCTCGAGGATGCGGCGACCGTCGCGCTCGGCGCCACCACCGCACGGGCGCTCGCTGCGCGGGGCCACGTTTGCGCGCTCGCTGCGCCCACGACGCTCGCGGGGCTCGCGGCCACCACCTATCGTCTGCTGCAGTTGAGGGCCTGATATGGGATTCCCGCTCACGAGAACGCGGCGCTTGCGACAATCGGAGACCTGGCGCCGCCTGACGCGCGAGACGCAGCTGCACGCCGCCGATTTCGTCTACCCATTGTTCATCGTGCCCGGAACGCGCGTGCGCCGCCCGATCGAGAGCATGCCTGGGATCGATCAGCTCTCCGTCGATGAGGCCGTCGTCGAGGCGCGCACGGTGGCGCAGGCAGGGGTAGCGGCGCTGATCCTCTTCAGCGCTCCTGCGGTCAAGGACGCGCGCGCATCGGCGTTTCTCGATCCGAACGGGCTGGTGCCGGCGGCGGTGCGTGCCATCAAGGCCGCCTGCCCGCAGCTGGCCGTGTGGACGGACGTGTGTCTGTGCAGCGCCACCGATCATGGGCACTGCGGTCACGTCGATGACGCGGGCAACATCGACAATGATTCCTCGGTCGAGACGCTCGCACAGGTGGCGCTCAACTACGCGCGTGCCGGTGCGGATGCGGTCGCCCCGAGCGACATGATGGACGGGCGTGTGCTCGCCATCCGCCAGCGGCTCGATCGCGAAGGCCTCACTGGTACGCCGATCGTCTCCTATGCGGCGAAGTACGCCTCCGCCTTCTACGGGCCGTTTCGCGAGGCCGCGGAATCGGCTCCCGCCTTCGGCGATCGCCGCTCGTATCAGATGGACCCGGGCAACGCTCGCGAGGCGCTGCGAGAAGTGCGCCTCGATCTCGAGGAGGGCGCCGATCTCGTGATGGTGAAGCCCGCCGGCGCCTATCTCGATGTCATCTGCCGCGTGCGAGCCGCGGTCGATGTGCCCGTCGTCGCCTACCAGGTCTCCGGTGAGTACAGCCTGATCAAGGCCGCCGCCGAGCGCGGGTGGATCGATGAGCGCGCCGCCGCGCTCGAGACGCTCACCGCCATCAAGCGGGCTGGCGCCGATCTCATCATCAGCTACTTCGCACCGGATGTGTGCCGCGGGTTGCGCAGTTGAGCGCCTGCGCCGAGGAGTCGGTGTTTGTCGCGGCATGCCGCCGCAAGCCCGTGCCCTACACGCCGGTGTGGATCATGCGTCAGGCGGGGCGCTATCTGCCCGAGTACCGCGAGCTGCGCTCGCGGGTGGATTTC
Organism: Steroidobacteraceae bacterium; assembly: GCA_035504015.1. GTDB lineage: Bacteria > Pseudomonadota > Gammaproteobacteria > Steroidobacterales > Steroidobacteraceae > JASHUC01. Next base: position 5,802 of record DATJSR010000229.1, on the reverse strand, counting down.
GTGACGCTGACGCGCAGCGCCGAGCTCGCCGCGGAAGTGACGCTGCAGCCGGTGCGACGTTTTCCGCTGGATGCGGCGATTCTCTTCAGCGACATCATGACCCCGCTGCAGGGCATGGGCATCGGCCTCACCTTCGAGCCCGGTCCGGTGGTGCGTGAGCCGATACGCAGTCGTGCGCAGGTCGAGGCGCTGCCGCCGCTCGTGCCCGAGCGCGACGTGCCCTTCGTGCTCGAGGCCGTGCGCCGGGTGCGCGCGGAGGCGCGTGTGCCCCTCATCGGATTCGCGGGCGCGCCGTTCACGCTGCTGTGCTATCTCGTGTGCGGCCGGCCTTCGAAGGAGTTCGCCGCCGCACGCACCTTCCTGTACGAGCAGCCGGAGGTGGCCGGCGAGCTCCTCGATCGGCTCGGGGATGCCATGGCGGTGTATCTGGCCGCGCAGGCCGCCGCGGGCGCTCAGGCGCTGATGCTGTTCGAGTCCTGGGCCGGGCTGCTCGCCCCGCACCAGTTCCGCCATTTCGCGCTGCGCGGGGTATGGCGCACGCTGAATTCGCTGCGCAGCCTCGGCGTGCCCCTCATCTACTACGCCAACCAGGGCGCGGCGCTGCTCGAGGAGATCGCCATGCTCGATGTGGATGTGGTCGGCATCGACTGGCGCACACCGCTCGGGCATGCGCGCCGGATCCTCGGGCCGGGCAAGGCCGTGCAGGGCAATCTCGATCCGGCGGCCCTGTTCGCACCGCCTGCCGAGCTCGAGCGCCAGATCGACATCGTGCTGCACGAGGCGCGCCAGGCCTCGAGTCATGGTCACATCTTCAATCTCGGCCACGGCATCTGGCCCGAGACCGATCCGGATGCGGTCGCGCGTCTCATCGACCACGTGCACACGCGCACGGCAACCTCGGCGGCACCGCGATGAGCCTGGCCCCCGAGGGTGGCGCCCCGAGGCAGGACTTCAGCGCCTTTGCCGCGCGCGTCGCAGAGTTCTGCCGCGATCTGCAGCAGCGCATCTGCGCGGCCTTCGAGGCCTTCGAGCCGAGCGCCCGTTTCACCGAGCGCCCCTGGAGCAAACCCGCGGGCCATCGCCTGCAAGGCGGTGGCGAGAGCCGCCTCCTGCGGGGGACCGTGTTCGAGAAGGTCGGCGTCAACGTGAGCCACGTGTGGGGCGAGTTCGCGCCCGCTTTTCGCGCGCAGATCGCAGGGGCCGAGGAGAGCGGCGGGCGCTTCATCGCCTGCGGCATCTCGCTCGTGGCCCACATGGTCAACCCCTACGTGCCGACCGTGCACATGAACCTGCGCTTCCTCGCCACCAGCCGGGCGTGGTTCGGCGGCGGCTCGGATCTGACCCCGACCTTCGAGTTCGCCGAGGACACCGCCGATTTCCATCGCGCGCTCGAGCGCGCCTGCGAGCGCTACCGTCCCGGTGCCTACCGCGAATACAAGGAATGGTGCGACCGCTATTTCTACCTGCCGCATCGGCGCGAGCCGCGCGGGGTCGGGGGCATCTTCTTCGATGAGCTCGCCAGCGGAGACCCGAAGGCGGATTTCACCTTCGTGCAGGAGGTCGGCGCCGCCTTTCTCGAGGTGTATCCGCGTCTCGTCGAGCGCCGGCGTCAGATGCCGTACGACGAAGCCGCACGCGACCGATTGCTGCTGAAGCGCGGTCGCTACGTGGAATTCAATCTGGTTTACGATCGCGGAACCAAGTTCGGGTTTGCCACGGATGCGGACCCGGACGCCTACCTGATGAGCTTGCCTCCGATCGCACGCTGGTGACGGCGGCCTCGCCCCTAGACCTCACAGCCCTTGTGCGTGAGGGAACCCGCATGCGCGCTCATCATCTGCTCCCAGTAGCGGTGCAGCCAGCGCGGCGCGCTCGGCCACAGCTGCTGGGCGCTCTCGCGCGCGGTGCGAAAGTGCATCGCCAGCGTCTCGACCTCCTCGACGACGGCGGCGGGCCACAGCGGCATCGACTTGTGAAGCACGACAGCATCCCCTGCAAAGTCTCGGTACTCAAACAAACAGACGCACATGAGCGCTTGAAGTTCCAGCAAAAAGTGTCGGCCGGAACCGACATAATGCGCTCTGCGGTGCAGCAGAGACCGCTGCTTTGCGCGAGCCTGGCGCCGTGAAGCGTGGCGGTATCGGCAGGCGATTCGCTGCCCGTATCGGCGGCTTTTAAACCCTCCGGCCTGCGCGTGCCTCCAACCCGATGTATGCCCGTGAATCTTTAGACCCCGGCGGCGCCGGATCCCTCTGCAGCCGATGGATGGTTTTGGCCTTGCAAAGCGAGCACGTGGACTGGGAAGCAGGGCTGGTGCAGCGCGCCCGTGGGGGCGACGTGCGTGCCTTCGAGCGGCTCTATCGCCAGCACAGCGGACGCATTTACGGATTGTGCCTGCGCCTCACCCGCGACCCGAGCGCGGCCGAGGACTGCACTCAGGAGACGTTCATCAACGCCTGGCGTGGACTTGCCAACTTTCAGACACGCAGCGCCTTCGGCACGTGGCTGCACCGCATCGCGGTGAACGTGGTCCTGGCGCGGCGCAGACGCCCCGAGGCGCGCGAGCCGGCACTGCCGCTGGAGGATGTGGCGGTCGAGGATGCCGAATGCACGCTCGATACGCCGGTCGAGGAGCGCGAGATCGAAACCGCCGTGGGAGCGCTTCCGCAGGGTGCACGCGATGTGCTGGTGCTGTGCGGCATCTACGGCTACTCGCACGCCGAGGTGGGGCATATGCTCGGCATCGCCGAGGGTACCTGCAAGGCACAGCTGCACCGTGCGCGCGCCCTGTTGCGCGAGCGGCTGAGCGCCTGAGGGGGGGCCATGAGTGATACACCCGACAGCCCCGACGCTCGCCGTCAGCCCAGCGCCGGCGACACGGGCAAGCGCCTCACCTCGCTGCGCCAGCTGCCACAAGCCGTGGAGCCCGCAAGGGATCTGTGGCCCGGGATCGAGTCGGCCATTCGCGCCGCGCAGCCGAGCGCTGCCGGCGCGGCGGCTCGCGCACGCAGGCCCGTGCGCTGGCAGTGGCTCGCCTCGGCAGCCGCCGTCGCCGCCGCGCTGGTGCTCGGCGTGCTGATCGGCCGCCACGGCCCAGCCAGCGTGTCTCACGGGGGCACACCCTTGGCGACGGGGCCGGCGGCGCTCAACGTCGCCTACATCACCGATCCACGCTACGTGCGTGAGCGGGCGCGTCTGCTGCAGACATTCCAGACGCGCCTCGCCACGCTGCCGCCCGCTACGCGCGCCAAGGTAGCCGCCAGCCTCGATACCATCGATCGCTCGTTGCGGCAGATCCAGGACGCGCTCGGCCACGATCCCGCCAATCCGCTGCTGCAGGAGCTGCTGGTCGACACCTATCAGCAGGAGATGCAGATGTTGACCACGGTAGATGAGAGTGCTCCGGAGAGTCGCGCACCCGCGACGCGGAGCTGAAGCCCTGGCCTTGCCATCGAGAACTGCCACCATGAGCTGCCCCGCTATCATCGCATCGCGACGTTCGAGCACCCTGCGCAACACGGATCGCGGCCCGCTTCCGAGGGCTGCCATTCTGCGCGGCCTGCCCCTGTGGCTCGGCGTGGCCCTGCTCGCGAGCCCCGCGGTGAGGGCTGCCAATTTCGAGCAGCACATTGCCGCCGATCCGCGCGGCGAGGTCGATGTCAGCAACGTCGCCGGCGACATCCGCATCAGCGGCTGGGACAGGCCCGAAGTGGCCGTGCAGGCCGCTCTGCCGAGCGACAGCCAGCATGTGGATGTCACGAGCGAGCAAGGCCGCATCGATATCAAGGTGCGTGGCATGGGCACGCACGGCCTGTTCGGCGCCGAGCATGGGGCTCGGCTCACGGTGCAGGTGCCGCGCGCGAGCGAGGTCGACGCCTCCACGGTCAGCGCCGACGTGCACTCCGAAGGGGTCACGGGGCACCAGAGTCTGCATAGCGTGAGCGGGGACGTGCAGGCAGAAGTCTCGAGCGCCGAGGTGAAGACCGTGAGCGGCGATGTGCAGCTGACTGGCGAGGGGACGCCCGGCCGGCTGAGCGTGAGCACGGTGAGTGGCGATGTGAAGCTCGAGAAGGGCAGCGGCGATCTCGAGGCGGGCACCGTCAGCGGCGATCTGCAGGCAACGCTCGCCGCGCCTGCCCATACGGTGAATCTGCACACCACCTCGGGCACGCTCCACTTTCACGGCGCTCTGACCCATGACGGCTCGCTCGAGGCCGAGAGCGTGAGCGGGGACGTGCAGCTCAACGTGACGGCCGATGGAGGCTACGCCTACGAGGCCCGCAGTTTCAGCGGTGACATCGACGACTGTTTCGGTCAGAAGGCCGAGAAGCTGAGCGGTTACGGCCCCGGCAAGCGCCTCGCGGGCAACCGCGGCAGCGGGGCCGCGCGGCTGCGGGTCAAGACCCTGAGCGGCGATATCTCCCTGTGCGACAAGTGATCATCGGCCGCGCGTGAGGCCTGCCGGCTGCGCCTCGGGCCGTCTCAGCTCTTCGCGAGCTGATTGAGCGGCCGCTCGCTCAGCCACTGCGGATCGGGCAGCTCGGTGAATACCTCCCGCAGCGCATCGCCCCAGCGCGAGCGGATGCCGCGAAAGTACTCGTTGTCCTCATCGATGCTGAGGTGGCGCGCCACGGCGAGATCGTCGCGCCGCACGATGACGAGGTCGAGCGGCAATCCGACCGACAGATTCGAGCGAATGGTCGAATCCATCGATACCAGTGCGCACTTGCCCGCCTCCTTGAGGCTGCTGCTGCGGCGGATCACGCGATCGAGAATCGGCTTGCCGTACTTCGATTCCCCGATCTGAAAATAGGTCGTGTCGGGTGTCGCCTCGATGAAATTGCCAGCCGGGTAGATGCAGAACAGCCGCGGCGGCTCCCCGCGCACCTGGCCGCCGAGGATCAGGCTCGCGTTGAACTCGACCTGGAAGTTGTGCAGTGAGCTCGCATCGCGACGATGCACCTCGCGCAGCGCATCCCCGACCAGCCGCGCTGCCTCGAACAGGTTCGGCGCCTGCATCAGATGCGCTCGCTCGCCGGGTGCGTCGATGTTCTCGCGCAGGACGCTGATGACCGCCTGGGTGATCGCGAGGTTGCCGGCACTCTGTAGCACCAGCACCCGATCGCCCGGCTGCTGGAACACGGTCGTCTTGCGGAAGGTGCTGATCTGATCGACTCCGGCGCTGGTGCGCGAGTCCGACAGGAAAACGAGCCCGGTATCCAGCAGCATCGCCACGCAGTACGTCATCATGACCTCCCGGGCCGCTAGTCTAGTCCAATTGGCTACACTGGCCTCACGTGGCCTCACGGAACCCCGCTTTGACTCGCACCCGCTCCAGCACCGCCCCCGCCGTCCGCCACCCGGACGGCATCGCCCCAGCGCTCATCGCCTGGCACGCCCGGCACGGGCGGCACCATCTGCCCTGGCAGCGCCAGCGCAGCCCGTATCGTGTCTGGATCTCCGAGATCATGCTGCAGCAGACGCAGGTCGCGACCGTGCTGCCGTACTTTGCGCGCTTCATGGCCCGGTTCCCCGACGTGGGCGCGCTCGCCGAGGCGTCGCTCGATGAGGTGCTGCACCTGTGGTCGGGTCTCGGCTATTACGCGCGTGCGCGCAATCTGCACCGCGCCGCCCGCTACATCCGCGATGCCCTCGGCGGCTGCTTCCCCGTGCAGCGCGCGGCCCTCGAGCAGCTGCCGGGGATCGGCCGCTCCACCGCCGCTGCTATCCTGGCGTTGAGCCGTGACGAGCGCCACGCCATCCTCGATGGCAATGCCAAGCGCGTGCTCGCCCGCTACTTCG